>NZ_JAMYVE010000010.1:0-261846 GCF_040323695.1 Mesorhizobium sp. M0030
CGATCAGCACCGCCTGGCTCATGACAACACCGGCTTCACGCACCTTCTCGTAGCGCGCATCGAGGATGAGGTAAGGAAACGGCTCTTGAAGGGGGCGCCTGGCAAAGGCAGCGAGGCTCTCGTCCAGCCGCTTGTTGATGGCCGAGATCGACGAGGCCGAGAAGGCATGGCCGCACAGTTCTTCCGTGATCGCCTTCACCTTGCGGGTCGACACGCCCTGCACATACATCTCCGCCAGTGTCGCCACCAAGGCCCGCTCGGAACGCTGGTAGCGCTCGAACAGCTCGGTGGAGAAGCGCCCGGCCCGGTCCTGCGGAACCCGCAGCTCGAGCTTGCCGACCCGCGTCACAAGGGTACGGCCGTAATAGCCCGAGCGATAGCCAAGCCGTTCGGGCGTGCGCTCGCTCTTCGAGGCACCCAGCGCCTCGTCCATCTCGGCCTCAAGCACCTCCTGCATCACCGCACGGAGCACTTCGTGCAATCCATCCGGGTTCGAAAGCAAAATGTCTTTGACGGCAGCGCTGGCGGTCTTAACTTCAGTCTTGGTCATGGTGGCGTTCCTTCGCGGGAATCAGGTGACGTTGAACATCACCAGCCTGCCATGACCGCCCTCTCTCAGCGAATTTGCAGAACTCTCAGCACACTACCGAGTCTTGTCCGGGTTCATGACGAATGCCTCGCACATTTCAGTTGCGGGCGATCGGCGCTTCGGCGCGCCGGTCACCAGCTATTGCACCAGGTATCGGTCATACTTTTGGATTGGTTCGACGCCTGATTGCGAAACGCAATGTGCGGGTGTCGGCGCTGGAGCCGGGCCACACCCCGCGCGCAGATGTCTGGCCTTTAGAATTCGGTTTCGCGACGTGACGTCAGCGCAGCGGGTGTCGAGGCGCCCGATGCGCTTTCAGTTCTGCAATGCCAGGTCGCGCTATGATCGCGACGATCTGCCTGACGCCTCGGCAGGTTCCTGTTGGCCGGGAGGAAGCGCCCTACCTGCCCCCGCTGCCAGATGTCATTTGGCGGCTTCGACCGCTTCCAGAATGACCGCGGCTACTTCTTTTGGGTGCGACAGCATCGGGACATGGCTGGACGCAATGGTTTTGACATGGGCGTTCATGGTCTTCGCGCTGTCTGCAAGCAGCTTGGGATCGATCATCTGGTCATTCTTGGTGACCACTGCCCAGCTCGGTTTCGACTTCCAAGCCGCCGTCGTCACCTTCTCGTCGAAGTTCCCACCGCGCACTGGGCCTTGTGTGACCGCGATCAGATTGGACTCCGCCTTCGGAACATCCGGAGCGAAGTATTTGGCGATATCGTCGTGCGACAGCGTCAGAAAGCCCCCGGCATCAACCTGCGGGTGCGCCAATCCGGGCGGGGTCGGGTAATTTTTGTTGAGATCGGACGTCGACTGCCCATCGCCAGGAGAGAAAGCGGCGACATAGACCAACGCCTTGACGTGGTCGTCATTGCCGGCCTGGGTAATAACGGTCCCTGCCCAGGAATGGCCGACCAGAATGACAGGGCCTTTTTGCTGCGCGATGGCGCGCTGCGTGGCGGCCACGTCGTCGGCAAGCGAGGTCAGCGGATTTTGAACCGCGACAACGTTCAGGCCCTTTGCCTGAAGCAGTGGAATGACTTTGTCCCAAGACGAGCCGTCGGCGAATGCGCCATGGACAAGAACGACTGTTGTCGGGGCAGTCTGCGCCAGCCCCGGTGTCGAACCGCCGGCGGCAGCCAGGAGCGTGGCTGCTGCAAACATCCCGATGCCTGCTCGCCGAATGCCAAGCTTTGAGATGGCAATCCTTATCATGACCTCTCTCCTTTTCATTTGCTTATGATGCCCAGACAGATGCCCGTTCAAAGAACGAAGTGCCATTGCACGTTGGTATAGCCTATACTTTTGGATTGGGCCTGACAGGCGCGCCTTGGACGTGCCAATGAGGATTGCCCCATCAGCGGCCCCGTCTCGAACACGATCCGCCGGGCATACGGTGCGCGCTTGCGGATCACCGCCGCGAGCAGTTGCGGGTCGGACGCGCACTTGCCCCGCCAAATCCTCTTGCCGCCCTGCCGGATCGATATTGCCGTCTCTTTCATGGATACGTCGAGACCGATATACTGTTCCATGGCTGTCCTCCGTTCGATGCCTGGGCCCGGTGTCGATCGTGAGCCCGTTCTTCATCCTATCGGGGGACAGCCAGCCGGCTAGAGGTTCGAACATCGCCGCCACATCGAAGGTGGCCACCGCTCCCGCGATTACGTCATGTTCGTTCTCCGGCCCCTTTTCAGTCGTTCAATGTCACCTGTGCGGATGGCCGCACCTAGTGCAAAAAGCAAGCGGACGTCGGCGATGAGATTTAGACGATCGCTCGAAGCTGCGCCTTGTTCGCTATTGCCGTTTCGCCAAGCGCACGCCAGCGCCACCGCCGTTTTCCGAAATGAACTCGATGCCCGCCCTTTCCAGGGCACCACGGATCGCATTCCGATTTGCTATTGTGATTGGAGGGACGCCATCCGCAGCTTCTGCGCGCCTAACTGTGGCTACTCCCACGCTCGCCGCATCGGCCAAATCTTCGGCACTCCAACGTATTAATCCTCGCGCTCCTCTGATCTGGGCGCCCATAATTTCTTTCATATCATCTAATTTCAAGTTGATCACTTATGGCTCATGTGATATGAAATCGCTCACATAGTTTTTCTGCTTCCAAAGTTTCATAGGAGCAGGGGCTCACATTTGGACTCGGCTGAGGGACGTGCGTCGGGGGGCATCCCAGCCTGACCACAACCAAGCTTCAGGAAACTCGGATCATGGCTGATTCCGACAATATCACGACTTTGCCTCTCGTCACCCGCCGGGGGGTAGTTGTGGCGGTTGCAGCTACGAGACCTGTCCTTCCGCCAACGGGACATTCAAACCTGAGGATCTAAGAGCCGAACACCTTCACCCTTTTGACCAGCGGACAAGAATTCGACACCTGCTTTTATCAGAGCCGCCTCAATGGCCTGCAAAGTGCTGATCCGGGAATCTACCGTGCCGTTTTCCAACCGGACCAACGCATTCAAAGACACAATTGACTTGTCGGCAAGCTCCTGCTGCGACCAACCAAGCAAAGCCCGTGCGGCTCGAATCTGTCGTGGACTGACCATAAGTCCACAATCGGCAGGCAGATTTTTCTTTGCCACCAATAGGGTAATTTTGAACCCTATAAGGTATTTTTAGTGGCGATTCGACCTGCAGATCACATCGGTGCGAAGAGCCCGGCGCGTAGCGACAGACTCTCTGTTCGGCTGACTAGTGGAGGATCGAAAGGCCTTGTTGAAACAGCAACGCTCCGTCCTCCTTCGGACGGGGCCGAAGCCAAATATCGACAGAGACCCTCATCTCGCCGATCAGCATGTCGGCAGGCAGATTGCGACCGTTCGCGTCCAGTCTGACGTATCGCAAGCCCAGCTTGCCCGATCGATAGGCATCAGCTTCCAGCAGCTCCAGAAATATGAGAACGCGCGGAATCGCGTGAGCGCTTCGATGCTCTACGAGATCGCCAGCTCGCTCGGCGTTCCTGTCAGCCGCTTCTTCGAAGGCCTGCCGGGAAACGATGAGACCCGCGTCGAGGCGCGGCCCCTCCCGGTCGATGAGCGCCTGGATTTCATTGCCAGCGCGGAGGGCCGGCGCCTGATCGAGGGGCTTGTCAAACTTCCGCCGCGTGTGCGCGGTCGCGTCTCGTCCCTAATCACAGCGTTAGGAGAAGAACTGGCCGTGATGGACACAAAGGCGGATAGCGAGACAGCCGGCGAATCCGCGCCGGCTGAATTAAAGACGCCCTGAGGGCAGGCGGCTTGTCAGCCGAATTTTCGTGCAGCGGGCACGGCGATGCGGCCGCAAGCCGAGGACACTTCGATTTCGACCCCGAACGCCCGCGAGCGGGTCGCGAATCCCTCGAGGACCTCTCTCGCCGCGCTTCCCGTCACGGCGACGGGCACCAGTCTGCCTGTTGCCGATCCGAGAGACTGAGGGTCCGAACCGATCGCGACGGGCAAGAGATCTATGCCTGCGAGGTTTCCGCCCGCATCATAGCGGCACGCGGCGACGATGCTTTGCCAGACTTCCGGTGGGTTCCATTCGGTTTCGTCGGGGTGGACGTGGAATAGGAAGTTTCCGAGGCCGTAAAAGATCGGGGAGCCATTGTAGATTTCCACGGCCTGCAGCACCGGAGCGCCGTGGCTGACGAGCAGGTTCGCGCCGGCGTCGATGCACATCCGCGCAAAGGTCTGCACCCAGCGGGGCACGTCCTGCCAACCTGGTTCCCAATGATGGTGGTGCAGATAGGCAATGACGAAATAGCCTTGTGCCGCCGCGTGCCGGATGGCGGACAAATGGACACTCGCGCTCCACTGATCGACTTCGATCAGCCGGCCGAAATCGGCGGCTTGCGTGAACACGGTGCCGTAGAAATTGATCTCCTTGCCGGCCGCCACCTCCATCGGGTCCTCCGGTTGCGCATAGTTGGCCAATTCAAACGGGGAGCTTTGCAAATGAGCGCCCAGCCTTGCCAGTCGCCGGAAATGTCCGTCAGGCACCCCTATCTTGCGAACGGTGTTCAGGCGATTGACGCCGGGCCGAGCCGGCCGGAAGGCCGTTCGGTCTTCGGCATACATGTTGGTCGGGCCGGGGCCTGCATCCATCGCAAGAAGCGCGACCTCGCGCGCGCCCAGCCGGCGGCGACCCGGTTTCCTGGCGTCAGTCTCGTCGGCTCCGATGCCGGCATGCAGGAAACCGCGTGCTTCCACTTCCTCCAGGGTCGAGAGGATACCGCCGGCGCCGAGATCGAAGGCGTGGTTGTTTGCCAGAGCAAGCGCGTTGAAACCGATGGCCTGCAATGCGTCGAGCACTTCAGCCCTGGAATATCCGAAGTATTTGCCCTTGGTCGGCCACCCGCCGTGCTTGCCCAGGATCGTCGACTCGAAGTTGGTAAAGACGACGTCGCCTTGGCGCAGGAAATCCGTAACCGCGATGAAGCGTTCGTCTTTGAGGTCACGGATGTCGTGCTTGATCAGGGATTGGCCGGTAACGACCGCGCAGAACTGGTCTTTCATGGAGCTCGCCTTGAAGGAGGGGAGGGCGCTGGCGTTCCGGCCGGCACCTCGTCAATGTCGAAGTCGGTTGCCTCTATTGCGAGATGGCTGGCGAGATATCGCTTTTGAACCATTTCAGGCTCAGCGCCTTGATCGTTCCATCCTTCGTGGCCGCGTCGATGGCGGCGTTGAACTTGGCGAGCAACTCCGTATCGTCCTTGCGCAAGCCGGCGCCGACGCCCGGCCCCCAGAGCCCGCCATTAAGTTCAGGGCCGAAAAACACCACATCCGAACCGGAAGGCGTCTCCAGAAAATCGCGCCAGGTGAAATAGTCGGCGAGGCCGCCGTCGATGCGACCCGCGGCAAGATCGAGCTTCATGTTGTCCTGGCTGTCATAACTTCGAATGGTCACGACATCGCCCAGCATTTCCTTCACGACTGCTTCCGAATTCGACGAGCGCAGGGCCCCGATCGCCCTGCCGGCGAGTGTCGATCTGAGGCGTTCGATGGTCGCCTTTTCCTTGTCGCCGATGGTCGAAAGGTTGACCTTTTCCTTGGTGTCGCCGGCGACGAGACCCAGGTCCTTGCGCACCACGAACTGGTTGAAGCCGGTGGCGTAGGGGATCGAGAACGCGATCGACTGCTTGCGTTTTTCCGTGATCGCCATGCCAGACATGATCACGTCGAACTTGCCGACAAGCAGTGCCGGGATGATCCCGTCCCAATCCTGCGGGACAAAGGTACATTTGATCTCGATGCGACGACACAGCTCCTGTCCAACATCGATATCGTAACCGTAAAGTTGACCGTTCGCGTCGGTGCCGTCCCAGGGCGGCGAGGCGCCTTCAGCGGCAATCGATATGACGCGCTCGCTTTGCGCGCTCGCCGGGACTGCCGACATCAGGGATACGATAGAAACAGCAATAGCCAGGGGTATGCGCATGATGCACCTCTTCGTTGGTTGGATGGAAAGGGGAGCCCAGAACCTGGGCGTCAGGGCAGGGGGGGCGTCGTGATCTCTGGGTCAGGTAGGGCGGGGCGCAATCGCGCCTTTCGTCGGCGAACCGGATGGCCGTCGGTCGACAGCCATCGCTCCAGCAACTGGATCGCTTTCACCGCGATCGAGGTGAGCGATAGGTAGATCGCTCCGGCGACGATGAAGATTTCGTACGGCGCGAACGTGGTCGACACCATCTGTCTCGCCATGCCGGTGATCTCAAGCAGCGTCACGGTGCTCGCGAGCGACGAGCCCTTGATCATCCCGACGATCTCGTTGCCGTAGGCCGGGAGCGATATCCTGAAAGCGATCGGGAAGGTGACCAGGCGAGCGATCTGGAAGCGTTTCAAGCCGAGAGAAGTGGCCGCCTCGGTGACACCCTTAGGCACGGACTGGAGACCACGGCACAGGATCTCGGTGGTGTGTGCCGCGCTGTTCAGCGAAAATGTCAGAAGGGCACACCAGAAGGGGTCGCGCAGGATCACCCAGAAGATGCTTGTTCGCACCGCCTCGATCTGAGCGAGGCCGTAGTAGAGCAGAAAGAGCTGAACCAGCATCGGCGTTCCGCGGATCACATAGGTGTATGCGAGCACCGCGAGCGAGAAGCCGGGACGTCCGAACGCGCGGATGAAGGCCAGCGGCACGGAAAGAAGAAATCCGGCCGTCAGCGACAAGACCGTCAGGGTCAAAGTGAGACCAACGCCCGAAGGCAAGACAACCACTGCGTCAAATATCAAGCCGAGGTTCATGGGCCTTCCCTCCTACCGGCCGAGAGCCGGATAGCGCCGCTCAGTCAGCCGGATCGACAGCAACGTGACGGTGGTCAGCGAGAGATAGAGAGCGGAGGCCGCAAGGTAGAAAGTCAATGGTGCGCGCAAGGATCCGGCCCCCACATACGCAACGCGCATGATGTCGGTCAGGCCGACGATCGAGACCAGTGCGGTATCCTTGAAGAGCGAAATCCAGAGATTGCCATAGGCAGGCAGCGCCAGCCGCAGCATCTGCGGACCGATGACGAACATCCAGCGCTGCCAGGCGTTCAGCCCAAGCGACTTTGCCGCTTCGGTTTGGCCCGCTGGCACTGCCGCAATCGCGCCGCGAAACACTTCGGTCGCATAACCGCTGAAAATGACCGAGAGCGCGATAACCCCTGCGGTGAATGCGTTCACCTCGACATACCGGCCGGCGATCTTGCTGGCGAGCGTGGTTCCGCCGAAGTAGATGAGCAGGATAACGAGAAGTTCTGGTACACCACGGACGACTGTGGTGTAGGCGGCCACGACCGCGTTGAGGCGCGGCTTTGCCGTGCCCTTCGAAATCGCCAAAAACAGCCCGAATGCCGTACCCAGGCAGCCGCTGACAAGAGCCAGGCTTATGGTCACGGTAAGTGCGACAACAAACTGAGTAGTAAAACCACCCATGGGGCGCTTTCCTCGGCTCGCAATTGCCGCAGGATACGCCGGTCTTTATTGCCGAGACCAAGCCATATAACCCAAGGTTGCGAGTTGTTATATTTCTAATGTGCAGTTAATTTGAGATACTGGCCAATTCTAACGCTTGAAATTACACACTCAATCTATAACTTTTATTATTTTATCTATAACGCGTCGTTATATACTGAGGCAGTTCGTTGCTCCCCAGGTTGGCGTTGTCTGCCGCCGGGTGGTTATCAGGGAAAGGCGCGCAGGGAATGGAGTTGTTGCAGAGCGACCTCAAGCTCCGTCAGCTGAAGGTCTTCCGGGAAGTGTTGCGGGCCGGTTCGACTAGGCGGGCGGCGGTTGCGCTCGGGATAAGCCAGCCGGCCGTCAGTCAACATGTGAAGCAGCTTGAGACCACGCTCGGCATCACACTCTTCAAGAGATCAGCCAACCGCATCGTCCCCTTGCAGGAAGCCTGGGAACTCCTGCGAAACGTAGAACTGGCCCTGACGTCGCTGGATCGCCTGGACGCGTCGATCTTCGCTATGAAGAACGAGGAAAAGCAGCGGATTGCGATTGCCGCGCCCTCTGTTTTCGGTTTCGTGACCTTGCCCAAGGTCGTGGCGATTATCCGCTCACAGACCGCTTCGAATGTCCGGTCGATTTCTGGAAGCTACGAGCAGATCGGCGAACACATCCTGGCCGGCCGCGCCGATCTTGGAATTTCGAGACTGCCTCTGGATCCAGGCTTGTTTGAATGGGCGCCGCTTGGGTCGGCACGAAACGTATGCATTTTTCATCCCGACCACCGCTTTTCAAAACAGACCTGCATCGAGGCGCAAGACCTGGCAGGCGAAACGATCGTCGATATCGATCCCCAGTTTGCCGCCCACCAGATGAACTTCAATGCCTTGCGCTTCGCCGGCGTTGAGCCGGACATACTGGTGGAATTCGATTGCAACGGTCACGAAGCCGGATACGTTTCGGCTGGCCTGGGCATTTCGATCACAAACGAGATCATCGCACGTGAGTACGCGGCGTTTCAGTTGGGAGTAAGGCCAGTGGAACCGTCCGCGCTCTATCACTACGTGGCGATTTGGCAGAGGGGCAGGACCTTTTCCAACGCCTTGAATGTATCGCTCGAGGCGATAATCACAGCGTTTTCGAAGACGCCGACGGGAGAGCAACAGTTTCTCCAGACGTCGTCCTAGCCGGCCATGGTTTATTTCGGTTGGGACGTGCCGCATAAGGCCCAACCGGGAGGCTTTCTGCGAAGTGGCGCGAATGGCTAGCCTGAACGGCCAAACTGATAGCGAGCGCTCCGCGAACGGCTGGATCGACGGCCCCTATCCGGCGCAGATGGTGCCGTTGGCCGTTCCCGAAGCGGTGCAGGAATTGGTGGCTTCCAGTCTAGAAGTCCAGTCTCGCCCAATGGGCGGCCCTACGCCGCCTTAAGCGCAGGCAATTGCGGGATTACTCTCACCAGGCAGGGTGCTCGTCTGGACTGGCACTGGCAATCCGAAAAGCGGACAGACCTCCCAGAGCGCCGGCAGCTTGTTGCAGAGCTTGCGCGCTCCACGCCGTCCTTTCATGGCGCGGCGAAGTTTCTGTGTCGCGCTCGCTGGGCAACAACTCGCCGCTCCCTGGATCCTTGGGGAGCGACGAGCGCGGGTTGCTACCGAACCTTCCGCCGTCGTTGAACTATGCTGGATGAGTCCAGCTACTCCAGATCGATTGCCCGCCGGCTCATGCTGGCGGGCTTTTTGCGTCAGCCGGGAACATTCCCGCTCCAAGGCAGTTCGGTCACACCCGGCTCGTTCTTCAGCGGTCCGGCCGGTGACCAAGATGCGTCCCTCACTCGTCATGGTCGGCCCGCGCAGCCTCGGAAGCAGGCGCGGGCCATCCATCACAAAGCCCGCTGATCCGACCGACGGGCTTCTTCAGTTTCACCACGCAAAGAAAGGCCCGGTCGTGAACTGACCCCATAAAGTTGGACGGTTCATTGAGTTGGTAGGTTTAATGGCTGGTTCCTGTATTGCACAGGGGCCAGCCCTTTCAAGCCTAGATTCCAATTTCCGGAACCATTCAGCGCCATGGATACACGCTCTGCGGGGTGGCTGATCAAGAGCCGATCTGCGCTCACATCATACTTGACGCATCCTCCCCGGGGGGATACCGGTGGGCATGTCCGAAGGCATCCATAGTTCTCATCCGGCTATCGTGAAGCGCTTAAAGCGCGCACAGGGGCATCTTGCATCCGTGCTTGGCATGTTCGAGGCGCAGCGATCCTGCCTGGACCTGGCGCAGCAACTCCATGCAGTGGAGAGCGCCATCAGCAGCGCAAAGCGAGAACTGATCCACGATCATATCGAACATTGTCTGATCGACACGGAAGCGGGAGGCAACTCGCTGGCAGAGCTCAAGCAACTGGCGAAATACCTATGACCAGTATCGGCGCACGCGTCTTGGATTGGTTCGGCTTCGGGTCACATGATCATGACGCGCATGCTCATGACGATGGCTCGCACGGCCATACGCACGGGGTCATCGACGCAACGATTGCAACCACTGACCGCGGCATCTGGGCCATCAAATGGTCGTTCGTCATCTTGGCCATGACGGCGGCATTGCAGATGGCCGTGGTGTTGGTGTCACGCAGCGTGGCGCTGTTGGCCGATACGATCCACAACATAGGCGACGCCACAACCGCCATTCCGCTCTGGATCGCATTCATGCTGGCACGACGCAAGCCGTCACGGACCTTCAGCTACGGCCTTGGCAGGGTAGAGGATCTGGCCGGTATCATTATCGTGCTGATCATTCTGTTCAGCGCCATCGTCGCCGGGTACCAGGCTATCGAGCGCCTGGTCAGTCCGCAGGCAGTGACTCATCTCGGTTGGCTGACCGCGGCGGGCATTGTCGGCTTCCTCGGGAATGAGGCCGTCGCGGTGTTTCGCATCCGTATCGGCAGGGAAATCAACAGTGCGGCGCTCGTCGCCGACGGCTACCATGCCCGCACCGACGGGCTTACCAGCCTTGCAGTGGTCATCGGCGCCATGGGCGTCTGGCTCGGATTTCCACTGGCCGATCCGATCATCGGGCTTCTCATCACGGTCGCTATATTCGGTATCGTCTGGCAATCGGCGCGCTCAGTGCTCACCCGCATGCTCGACGGCGTCGAGCCGGGCGTGATGGCCGAAATTCAGCATGCCGCTGCGCATGTGCAGGGTGCTCGCGTTGTCGACGCCAAGGCCCGCTGGATTGGCCACAAGTTGCATGCCGACATCGCTATTGCAGCCGACGGAACCTTGCCTCTCTCAGAGGCAAACAAGATCACGGCGGCGCTGGAGAACGAACTGTTCGAACACATGCCGGCGCTCGCAGCTGCCAACATCCGGTTTTCGACCGACCAAGGTGAGCACGAGCATCCGCACTCTCATGATCAGGGCGAACATCACGGCCACCAGCACTGACAACTGCCGGAAACCACTCGCTTTTGCCGGTCTCGGCTGATGTTCCAGGCGCTTGTCGAATTTCAGCGCTCCATATACCTGGCGCTCGCAGATCAGATAAAGCTGCTGTCAGTTGGCGGTGATTGGCTTGCGTTCCTTGCCTTTCTGCCGATGGGCCTCCTGTTCGGTGCGGCACATGCTCTGACGCCCGGCCACAGTAAGGCTGTCTTGGCGACTTACCTTGCAGGTTCGGATGCGAAGGTTTCGCGCGGCCTCCTGGTGTCGATTACGCTGTCCTTCACTCACGTGGCGACAGCGGTGCTGATCGCCGTATTCTCCCTGCCGCTCGTCTCGATTGCATTGGGCAGCGTTGGACGCGCACCACTGCTTGAGGGTGTGAGTCGCGGTCTGCTCGGGCTGATCGGCGTCTGGATGCTTTGGCGTTCGGTGAGCCACGGCCACCATCACAAGCATGAGGGCGAGGCCGTTGGAGTCATGGCCGGTTTGATTCCGTGCCCGCTGACCCTTTTTGTCATGACCTTCGCGATTTCCAGAGGGGTGCCGGGAGCTGGAATTCTGTTCGCAATCACCATGATGGTGGGCGTGGCCCTAACGCTGTCCAGCGTGGCGGTACTGTCGATCTTGTTTCGGGAGCACCTGGTGCATTTTTTCGACAGCAGGCCACGGCTGTTCGATACCATATCGCGAGCAATCGAAGGCGCAGCGGGCCTTGCCCTCGCCAGCGTAGCGGTCTGGCAACTTACAGCCGGATAGAGCCACAGCTGTCCACAGACCCTCTCCTTTCTTAGGAAAAGGCGATGAGAAGCTGCGGCACGCAAGGCTGCTGGAATTCTGGGAGGATGATGGAAATGGCCGTGCCTAAGAAATAGCGCGCCACCTACGCCTGGATGTACGGCGCCCAAGCGCGCAAGGATGGCAAGGAGCGTGAGGCGCCAGCTTACTGGCAGGAACATGCCGATGCGTGGCTGCAGGGCTTTGACGGTGTGGCGATGGCTGGTTTTGGTAAGACCAAGACCGTCAAAGACGAGATGGAAGCCGAGGTCGACGAAGCCGCCGTCGAGCGGCCCGCCGAATAGCCATTTTGCCGTATGCTGTATGGTCGTTTTTGATTGAAGAAAGGGCTTCGTTGGGCCTATAGAGATTGCGTTTACCATTGCCTTTTTGGGAGGATGCGATGGTTGCAACGCCCATAGAAATCGCTCAAGCCGCTACTGCGACTACGGCCACCTTGCTGAAGTGGCAGAAGTCCATGGAGGAACGCGCCACGTTTCGCCAGAACATGGATCAATCGCGCAGGGCGATACAAGCCTCACGCGATCTGCTGAAGCGCCTTCGCCAACGTCATCGCGACGACATGGCGGAAAGTTCGGAAAATGCCAACCCGTCTACTGCGCCGATATCGCAACGCGCCGGCAGCTAGCGGGAGGCGACCAGAGCCGATGTGATGGGTAAAGTTTCACTGGCCGTTCCTTGGGTGGGCAGGCAAGTTAAACTTTGTCAACGAGCGGCCTTTTTCGCGCTCGCGGAAGCGCCACGTGGCTTTCGACCAGGCGCACGTGCTCGGCGTCGACAGTCACCAATGGCCGGAGGCTGACGGTTACCTTGTCCCCGTCGATGCGTGTGACAGGGCCGATCAATTCCATATGCTGGCCAATTACAGCCTTCGAAGTCGAATCGACAACAGAATGCGGGAAGTCGTAGGAGGGGATCGTCACGCTTATGCGATCGGGCGTCACGCGGCCGCGCACAATCGCCGTGACTGCGACCTCGTTGCCAACTTTGATAGTTCCCCGAGCCATGCCCAAGACTTTGGAGCAGCCGGCGCCAGCGTCAAGATGAGGGGGAGCTAATAAAACCCCTCCGCGCCGCGATGCAACATCCAGCGCTAATGCGGATTCCACCTTGAAAGATCGATTCCCCAGGTCTTATAATCCGTAATTAGCCTGTTGGAGGTGGAAGGAACTGCGATGGGCGGCACAGTTCAGAACACAAACTCAGACAGTGTGGAGTGGCCGAAGCCTGCTGAGAACGGCTGGTCCGCGTTATAGAGAAGGGCAAGGAAGACAGCTGATCGAGCTCGAATCTTATGCCATGGCCTCTGCGGAAGGCCAACGGATCCGTCTAATCTCGAGAAGTTCGGTCGCGAGGCTTTGCCGGTCCTGTCCCATTCCACTGGATGAACTGCGCGACGTACCTTTAGAATTCCAATGCCCCTCCTGTTCACGCCGTATGGTGAGAAGGGGATCCTGGCTGAAAACGATTGCCGGTTTCAAATGCGATAGTTGCAGGTCCAGAGTGCGGATCGGCTACGAAGAGAAGCTGGCCATATTCGAGCGGCACCTTAGAAAGGTGAGCGCCAGCACAAAGTCAGTGAACAACCGCCCTTGTTAGCGGCCGCTTTAGAGATCGGGTGCAGTGGGTACACGGGCTTTTCCCCGCTATCCTTTTTTCTCCCGGCCCCGCCACCGTCTATTATCGGCGGCTAGGCCGCTATCACCTTCTGAGCGGGCTAGCGATGGAGTGCCTTGGACGGTGAAAACGATTCCGGCATCCTCAAACGCTTTGCGGATGGCGGCGATGTTGTGGGGACGCGGTTTCCTGTATCCGTTCTCAAAAGCGCTGATCACCATCTCGCTAAGATTGGCCTTGGCGGCAAGTCGCACACGCGGCCAGTTCAGTAGGGCTCGTGCTGCTCTGACTTGATCTGCTGAGAGTACGGTTCGGCTGTCCATAGCCAGTCGAACATTTAGTATCGCTAAACTGTTCCCCTTGACCTTCTGCGATTTCTAACGGTGTGAGGCCGGCCTGTCGCAAGCCGTCATCGATTGTGGCTGCAACCTTTCGGACGGTTGTTACCTCGGCACCAACAAGACGTGCTGCCTGCATTCTTGCTTGGAGATCAGCCAAGCGGGCAACCAGGGCTTGCGTCCTCTCGAGTTCAGGGTTCGTCATGTTCATTGTCCAGCTGAGTGGCAATTCGATTTGTCCGGCTGAGTATCGTTTGAATGCACACACTCGCCACCCAAGGGTGGCGAGCGTGGGTTCGTTCGAAATCTCAGTCGTAAACTTTCACGATCTTGCGGGTACCCGGATCGACCAGGACCGTGCGGTTGTCGACCACCACGTAACGGTATTTGACGTTCGGGACCTCGTGGATCTCCACAGTTTCCGGCAGAGCTGTCCCGACGTTCAATTCCACGCCGGGAAGGTTCACCGAAGCCAAGGGCTGCTTCTTAACATACTCACGGATGACCGTGTCCTGTTCCGGCTGGATGATAATGTCGTCAGCGGCGGCGGAGCCGATCCCCGCCAAGAGCAACATGGCTGCGGCGGTGTTCACAAAGTGCATCTTCATATCTTCTCTCCTGCAAGGACCGGCACACGACGACCATCGTCCCGCACTGCCCGGCAACCAACTTTGAACCGGGGTAAACGTTCCCGCCTACGCACCTTTGTCTAATCCGATTGGTCTAAAGTCCGACCGTACAACGCAATGGTCTTACCTTTGGACTAGGCGGAACGGATTAGGGCTTCAGCTTGTTGTTTCTCCACAACGGGAGAGAACAAATGGATCAAAGTGTTGGCCAGGCGCGATGGTTGCTCGCACCGATTTTTGCAACAGCCGTTACCTTTCTGGTAATGGCGGTCGTCCTTAGCTGACATGTCTTGGATCGGCGCAGCCAGGTCCCTTCCTGCGCTGATAGGATTCGCGAGTTGCTTGAGCGGCTGGCAAATCCTCTATTTTACCGTGCGCTGGGCCTGCTCCTTCAGCAGGCGGGGCGCTTCGTTCAGCTCATGTAACTTGGGAGGTTTACTATGGATCGGCGATCCTTTTTGACAGCGATATTTGGCGTTGCAGGGGCAGCAGCCTTTGCAAGCGCGGTCCGGCCTATCAACGCATTGGCCGGTGTTCCAGCGGCAAAAAGCGGCATTCTCGAAGAACTCGACGCGCCAGACGCCTTCGACAACGAAGGTACTCACGCGGAAGTGGAGCCGGTCAACCATCGGCGCTACTACGACCAAGATTACGACCCAGACTACGACCCAGATTACTACCACCGGCGCCGCCGCCGCCGGCGCGGCTGGAGAAGAGTCTGCCGTAGTTACTGGCGACACGGGCGCCGTCGGGTCCGGTGCTATCGCCGACGTGGTCCTTCGGTCGTCTTGCGATTTTAGCTAGTCGGCTGCTTCTGCTCATGGCCCGTTCCGGCTGACGTGCTGAGAACGGGCCGGTGCTGCCTCACGGTGGCTGGCTTCAGTTTTTGTGTGGCACGATGTAGCGACTGCTCACCGCACCCGCCCCTGTGCCCCGCGTGACGACAATCGTGCTATACCCGGCTGGAAGGGAACCTGTAGCGGAGGGATCAATCGAACTGCATCGCCCCACGATCTCCCCGTTGGGAGCGCCCTCGAGCCTCACGGCTAACGCTAACTGGCATGTCTCAAGGGATCCGAACATGGACGGTGATGTATCGAGTGGCTTGCAGACTCCCTGGGCGGGACTGCAAGAAAGCAAAATCATCACAGCTGCAGTTGCCGGATCCATTCGTGAAGCTCCGTTGTTCGACGAGCCTCAACGCGGAATAGCGAGCTTTGTTTCGCAGGTGCTAAAATATGAGTTTTCTGGTCTGGCTCACGGTGGCGGACTTTTCATTGTCACAGCTTTCGCCTCTCAATTGTCGATCCCGAACGGTAAAACAGCCATCCGACGAGACACACCGAGAGGATTGCGATGGCCAGAAGGATGCCGCCGGCAATGTTCACCATCAACATGAAATCCATCGGACCTCTCCCTCTTATATGCCGACAGTCGGAAACTCGTGAAATCAACATGGGTGAACAGGTTGCGAACATGCTGCTACGGTTTTTGCAGAGCCACGGGATGAGACGAGACGGACCAGCACGACAGGGACTAGCTCTCGTCGCAACAAATTGACACACAAGGACTCGACGGAGTCGAACGGCAAGGGCAGGGACGCCATCAAGCGAATTTCAAAACCGGTGCCTTGGCCGACGGGTAATCGCTGATAACATCAAGGTATGCCCTGAGGTGACGTCACAAGGCAGTGTGCTGGGTGCCGATTGGGCGGGCGGGTTGTATGATGCCCGGCGTATTGGCCGGTTTAGAATGGAAGCTTGATTTCGCCGACCGAGAGAGGCCTACCGGCCGCTATGAGCGCCGCAACCGTCTCTCTGTCCTGTTGCCGGCGCTTCACGAGGCCGTTCAGCACCCTGTCGAGAGATATCGCGCCGGCGCCGGCTACGGCCAGGACGAACATGCCGCCCGCTTTGGCGAGATCCTTTTCGAAATGCAGCAATTTCACGACCATATCGCATCCGCAGCGCATGAGGTTTCTTGATCCCGACCGGGGCAGCACCTTGCGGTAGACAGGTGAGTCAGCCGGCCGCAGGCGGCCGACCTCTCGCCTTCCAGAGGTCCTGGAATGCGCCGACCGACCCCGTCGTGCTCGTCAATGTGTAGGTTTGCAGTGTGGTGTTCCTTCAAGGTCAATCAGCAGCTTATGCATGGAGGACCACGGCAAGCGGCGTTTTATTCCCGGACAGCGCAATTTCTGTCTCGGCAATGTGATTGGTCCGGGCGCCTCGTTTTTTTAACGCTCTTTGGCCCGCAACATCGGCCGTCCAGTTCGGGAATATCGGGGCCTTTCAAGAATTCGGATATTATGAGAGCAGCGACGCGTCGGGCGACGAAGGGGGAAACAACTTCGCAGTCTCGTGCGACAGCGGCAAAGCTGCCTTCCTCAGCAGCGTCGAGTAAGTGGCGGAGCAGGCTTTGTGTCCTGTCACTGTAGCCAATTTCCACCCGAGCCGAGAGGAGGCGCCTGGCTCAGCGTCTGCTTGCCGGCATCCTGTGTGGGGCGGGAGCGCGGGGGGCAGTCCAGGCGACCGGCAGGCAACACTCGCGTCTGTCTATCGCGGCGATGGGAGCCTCGTCGAGTTCAGCAGCGTTGTGGAAGCAGTCCGCTGCGCGCGTCAAAACGCTATTGCTAAGCACAATGCCGGGGTGCCCGATGATCGTCGCATTGAGTTCCGGATTGGCATTCATCTGGGTGACGTCGTGCAGGAGCACGATGGCGACCTGATGGGTAGTGGCGTCAACATCGCCGAGGGTATCCGGGTTGCCCGGGCGTAGCGGCTTTGAAGCCGCCGATTACAAGTATTCTCGCCCTGTGGCCGCCGATTCTGCGAATTAAGGATTGGACGAATAGGCATGGGGGAAAAAGGCCGTTATTCTAAGCCTCATTCACCCTCGATGCAGGAATAACGAGATCACGGAGTAGGAAAATCGCATGCTGTGCGGCGGAGGTGCTGACACGGGCGAAATTCACACCCGCTCAACGACAAGCGCCCATCCGCTGTCCCGATGGACGGTGGATAGAGTTTTGGTGCCATGAGCCAAACCCACACATTACAACCGTCATCTATCCGCTTCCCGGTACAGCCGCGGCTCGTGCCGGCGGTCAAGGCGGCGCGTTATCTCCACCTGACGCTGCGGGAATTCATGGAATTGCTGCCCGCGTTGCAGGATCAAGGCTTTCCCAAGGCCTGCCCAATCACCGGCAACTACGACATGGTTGCGATCGACTCCTGGCTCGATCGACGCTCGGGTCTTGCAGGATCGGGATCCGGCGGGCAGTCTAGCATTGACATTGCAAGAGCGAGGCTGGCGACCCTTGGGTAAGATCAAGTTGAAGCACTACGTCATCCGTAAGGGCAGGTACGGCTACTGGCTGCCGACGCCGAAGATGGTCGAAGCTGGCTTCAGATGCATTTCCTGTGGAATCGACGGGCCTGAGGCTTGGACGATAGCCAGGGAGTGGGAAGACCGCTGGCAGGAACTCCGCAAGGGCAGGGAGCCGTCGCGCCTGCATGTATGGCCAAAGGATTCCATCGGAGACGCCTTTGCACGCTATCGCCGCATGGATGCATGGAAGCGCAAGCCACCGCGCACCCGCGAGGATTGGGAACGCGGCTGGACCTTCATCGAGCCGTACTTCGCCGACCTGCCGCCAGCCGACATCACCCTCGAGCTGCTCGACGACTGGTATGGCCGTCTGCTCCGGGTCAAAGGTGTCGACATCGCCTACCGTGCCGTAAAGACGTGGCGTTCGCTCTATAATGTCATGGCCGGCATGAAGCTATGCCCGCCCGGCTCCGACCCATCGCAGGCGATCCGCCGCCAGACGCCACCACCGCGCCACCAGACCTGGACGGCAGGCGAGGCGGTGCGCATGGTCAAGGGCGCCTGGCGCGCCGGCTACCGCGGACTGGCCTGCGTCATCGCCGTTGCGTGGGACACGAGCTTCTCACCCGTCGACGTGCGCACGCTCACACCGGCGCAGGCAATGCAGACAGCACAGGAATGGGGTTTTCTGATTGCACGCAGCAAGAGTGGCGAGGCGGCTTTCGGCACGCTGTCGTCACGCACGCAGCGCCTGGTGCTGGCCTATGTCGAATCACTAGGCGTCACCCTGCTTGACGATGCGCCGATCTTTCGCTCGCGCGGTTTCGCGCCGGGCCCGAAGGGCGGCCGGCCGCGCGCCGGCGTGCCTTACACCAAGGATTCTCTGGTCGACGACTTTGCCGATCTGCGCACGCTGGTGTTCGGGACATCAGAGAAGCGGCGGCTGATGGACATGCGGCGTTCCGGCGCGGTCGAGGCAAATGCCGGAGGCGCGTCGGTCGAGGCAATCTCGGCCAAGATGGGCAATTCGATCGACGGGAACAAGGCGCTGCAGAAGACCTATATGCCGGTCAATCTGGCCGCCGTCCGCTCAGCTGACGCCAGCCGCCGCAAGGGCAGAACGCTGCTTGGCCTGGAACGGAACGAATACAGAAAGTTGAAACTCTCCGGAGAATGAGAGTTGAAACTTTTCAAGGGGCGGTAGCTAACCCCTTGAAATTAATGGCGCGAGTGACGGGGCTCGAACCCGCGACCTCCGGCGTGACAGGCCGGCACTCTAACCAACTGAGCTACACCCGCGCATTGGACGAGCACGTGTCAGCCGTGTTCGTCGTTGGGGCGGTGGATAAGGGGTTCGCCACCGGGTGTCAAGCGCAGCTGGACAGCATAAACGCAAACAGGAGAAGGTTTTTTGACGGGCGGCACTTTGCCCGCGAAAACCACTGTGCGGCTAAGCTAGCAGCTGCTCATTTGGCCTTGCGAAGCCGGTTGCGACCGCTTAAAGGTCCGGCCGGAGCGGGCGATTAGCTCAGTTGGTAGAGCGCTTCGTTTACACCGAAGATGTCGGCGGTTCGAGCCCGTCATCGCCCACCATATCCCGGCCGACCATATCTCGAATGCCGGGCGCGGCCGCAATGAGCCGCACCCGCACTTCTTTCCCAGTGCAACCTATCGCTTGACGTAGCAGTTCTTCTTCACGCGGCGGATGGGATCCTCGCCAAAGGCGTCGACGCTGCATGTGACGCCGTTCCTGAATACGCCCTGGACGTACTGGCCACGCGCCCCGTATCTCACCAGTTTGCGGCCACGGAACTCGCAGAACCGCCCCTCCGAGGCGCAGGCCACCCATCTGCCGCCGCCCTGGCCGTAGTCGTCATCACCGTAATTGTCATCGTCGTTGTTGTCGCCATAGTCGTCACCGCCGCCGCGCCTCACGATATAGCAAGCCTTGTCGCGGCCGGGCGCCGGGTCGCCAAAGACGCGATTCGTACACGGCACGGCACGACGATCGATGAAGCGCGAAGTGGTCTGCCCGCGCGCGCCGTAGACCACTTCCGAGGGGTAGGGCAGGCGGCAGATTTCGCCTTCGTCGGCGCATCGCTGCATCCGCTGGGCGGATGCGGTGGCTGGAAAAAGAATAGAGACGGACGAGGCCAGGCCGACCAGGCAGATGAATGTAAACGTCATCCGGATCAAAGCATTGAAGGTTTTTGACACGATTTGTCTCCCGTTCGATTCGACCAGCATGGTACAGCAGCCTTGTTAAATACACGATGAACGAAAGCCCTCCGGGAAGGCAGGACAATGATGGATCATCCAGGGCGCCTGATGCTGCGGTTGCTGTTCGCATTGGCAATCGTCGGCACTGGACGCTTCGCCTATGCAGGGAATGCGGGCGACGGCGTCGACCAGCCGGCCGCCAAGGCTGCCTTGCTCAAGGCCTATCCCGGACTTTTCACCATCTCGGGCAATGTGCTGTCCTGGACCGACGGCACCACGATGATGTGGGACGACGGCAAGGCGCGCGACGCCGACGCGCTGCTTGAGAGCCCCGACATCGAAGACATGTTTCGCTACGTCTATCCCAGAGCAGCCGAGGGCGCGCTGGTCCCGGCGGAGGATTTCGATCCCGGCCGTATCCGCAATGAACCTTTCTTCGAGAAGCTCTACGGGGCAAGTGCCGCCGAGGTGGGCAAGCACATCGCCAACGTCAAATGGTTGCCGAAGCTCGGCAAGAAGACCGTGCAGGTCACCAGGATTTTCGGCATCAACGACCGGCTGGGCAAGGTCTCCGCTGCGCTTGAGGCGATGCCCGCGGAGCTGAGCCGTTACGGGCTCAAGCCCGGCGGCGGCTTTGTCTGGCGGCCGATCGCCGGCACCGACCGGTTGAGCGTTCACTCGTTCGGAGCGGCCTTCGATATCAATGTCGGCTTCTCCGACTATTGGTACAACAACAGGAACAAAACCAACCCGAAGGCCCACATTCCCTTCAAGAACCGGATTCCGCTGGAAATCGTGGAATTGTTCGAGAAAAACGGCTTCATCTGGGGCGGGCGCTGGTATCACTACGACACCATGCACTTCGAGTACCGGCCTGAGTTGCTGCTGTACAAGAAATCCGGCTGATCACGGCGGCAGCAGCCGGAAATCCTTGCCTTCGGGCAGCAACTGGCCGCCGTCGACGACGATGGTGGTGCCGGTGATGTAGCTGGCATCGTCGGAGGCGAGGAACAGGAAGGCGTTGGCGACGTCGCGCGGACTGCCGAGGCGTCCGAGCGGGATCGAATCCTCCATGTTCTTGATGTAGGCGGCGCCGCGATGCAGCTCGATCGCTTCGGTCAGGATGTTGCCGGGCTCGACGCCGTTGACGGTGATGCCGTAGCCCGAAAATTCCAGCGCCGCCGAGCGGATGAAGCCGTTGATGCCGGCCTTGCTGGCGGCATAGTGGCCGTGGCCGGGGCTGGTGACGTGCGGACCGGTGATCGACGAGGTGTAGAGCATGCGCCCGTAATGCTGCGCCTTCATCGGCGCCAGCGCTGCCAGCGTGGCGTTGAACGTGCCGCGCAGATTGACCGCCATCACCCGGTCCCAATCGTCCGGGCTGGTATTTTCGATGAGCTGCCAGGGATAGATGCCGGCATTCTGCACGACGATGTCGAGGCGGCCGTGGCGGCTCAGCGCCAGCGCAACCGCGGCTTCTGCGTCGGCAATTTGCGAAATGTCGGTGCGAATGAAATCCGCGCCGAGCTCGTCCGCGGTCGCCTGGCCGGCTTCGGCCTCGCTGTCGGCCAGGACCAGCCTTGCGCCTTCCTCGGCAAAGCGCAGCGCAATGCCCTTGCCGATGCCGCGCGCGCTGCCGACGATAAGCGCGACCTTGTCTTGCAGCCGTCCGGTCATGTGAGCTGTCCTGTCATGCGAGTCTTTGGCGAATGGTTTGCTTGAAGGCGTCGAGCAGCACGGCGGCGAGCACCAGCAGGCCATGGATCACCTGGGTGAAATTGGCCGGCAGGCCCATCAGGTTGATTGCCGTGTTGATGGAGGAGAGCAGCAGCACGCCGGCATAGACGCCGGGCAAGGTGCCGACACCGCCTTTCAGGCTGACGCCGCCGATGACGACGGCGGCAAAGGCGTTGAACAGCAGCCCGGTGCCGAGATTGGCGGTGGCGCCCGAGGTGCGGATGGCGAGCAGCCAGCCGGCGAGGCCGGCAATGGCGCCGGCCAGTACGAAGGCGATGATCAGATTGCGGTTGACGCGGATGCCGGCGCGGAAGGTCGCGGTCTCGTTGCCGCCGATCATCACGAGGTGGCGGCCGAACGGCGTCTTGGCCATGATCAGCGAGAACAGGACGAAACAGGCGACGGCGATCCAGGCGGTCAGCGGCAGGCCGGCCATTCGCTGGATGCCGAACCAGCGGATGGCCGGCGCCAGATCCTGTGCCGAGCGGCCGCCGGAAATCACCAGCACCAGGCCGCGCACCCAGATGTAGGACGCCAGCGTAATGATAAAGGCGCTCATCTTCACCTTGACCACGAGATAGCCGTTGAAGGCGCCGATGAGGCCGCCGACGGCCAGCGCAACCAGCAGCGAAACCGGAACCATCAGCCATTGCGGATTGAGCTGTATGCCCATGCCGATGCCCGACGAGCAGAACAGGATGCCGACCGCCATGGCGCTGAGTGCGGCCACCGATTCCACCGACAGGTCCATATGGCCGGCAATGATGACCAGCGACAGGCCGATCGACATCACGCCGAGCACGCTCGAGGCTTCGATGATGTTGGCGAAGATGCCGAGCTGGAAGTAGTTGGGGACGAAGACGGAAAAGACAACCAGCACAAAGATCAGCATGAACCAGACGAGGTTGTCGAGGACGAACTCCAGGGCTTTGCGGCTGCGCGGGTTCATGGGCTGATCCGGTTGGCGCCCCCGAGAAAATCAGGCTGAGAAATCAACTCGATTTCGTCGGGTTCAGGCGCGGGTTTAGGTTCGCCACGGCGTCCTGGGTCGCGGCGTCGTGAATGGGCAGGCTCCGGGCCGCAATGGCCCGGAGCGCTTCGCTAGGCGACTATTCGACAGACTTGATCGTGTCCGTCGGCGGCTTCTGGTTGCCCCAGAAGGCCGGATTGTCGACGTTTTCCTTGGTGATGGCGGCGCCCGGGATCTTGATGTTGGGGCCCCAGCTCTCCTTGGTCACGGTCGACTTCAAGCCGAGCACGTCATACTCGCCAGGCTTGATTTCCTGCTTGCCGGCGATCTTGTCCATGAACATGGCGACGGCCGCGGCCTGCGCATAGAGCGGTTGCTCGACTTCGACATTGAGCCAGCCCTTGCGGATCAGGTCGAGACCGACCGGAGCGCCGTTCGAGCTCATCAGCATGACGTCGCCCGGCTTCTTGCCGGCGGCCTCGAGCGAGGCGACGGCTGCGACCGACAGGTGCGCGGCATGGCTGAAGATCAGGTCGATGTCGGGGTTGGCGAGCATCTGGTCGGCAACGATCGTGCCGGCGTTGCTGGCTTCCCATTGCATGGCCGGCAGCGAGATGATCTTGACGTCAGGAAACGCCTTCAACTTCTCCTCGAAACCCTTCTGGATGTCGAGCGTGTAGGGATCGCCGGGATCGCCCAGCACCTGCAGAATCTTGCCCTTCACCGAGCCGTTCTTGGCGGTCAGAAGCTTTTGCGCCTGGTCGGCGGCGACGTAGCCGATCTCGACCGTGCCCGCGACCGACGTGAAGTCGGACGGGGTCGAGGTGATCTGGCGGTCGAACTCGACCACCGGGATGCCGGCCGCGCGGGCGGCTTCGATAGACGGCTTCAAGGCGTTGAAATCGACGGCGGCCAGGATGATCGCCGCCGGCTTCAGCGCGATGACGTCGTTCATCTGCGATTGCTGCGCGTCGGTCTTGTTGTCGGCGTTGAGTGTTTTCACCTCATAGCCGACCTGCTTGAGGAACAGCTCCAGCGCGCTCACCGAGCCGGTCTGGAATTCATCGAGCAGGGTCGGAACCATATAATAGACGATGCCCTTGGTCTGGGCCAATGCCGGCGTGAGCGAGGCAAGAGCCAGTGCCAGGATACCGAAGACAAGAACCAGTATTCGCTTCATGTCGTTCGCTCCTCTTTTATACCGGACCCCTCTTTTGTCCCTCAACTTGCCGGTCCGGCACCGGCAAGCGTCTCACCGGTGATCATGTTGATCACCGCATCGGGACTTGTTTTGTTGCGTGCGACATCGCCGGCCACGACGCCTTGCCGGATCACCACGATCCGGTCGGCGACCTGGAAGGCCTGTTGCATGATGTGGGTGATGATCACGACGCCGATGCCCTGGTTGGCCACCTGGCGGATCATCTCGAGGCCGCGCCTGGTCTGCTCGACGCCGAGTGCCGCGAACGGCTCGTCCAGCAGCACCAGCTTGCCGCCCCAGTGCACGAAGCGGTTGAGCTCGATGGCCTGGCGTTGGCCGCCCGAGAGATGCTCGACATTGGTGCGCAGCGACGGGATGCGGGTGCCGGCACTTGCCAGCGCCTTGCCGACCACGGCCTCCATGGCGCGCTCGTCGAGGATGGGGACACCGAGAACCTTGCGGGTGATTTCGCGGCCCATGAAGAAATTGGCGACGACGTCGACATTGGTGCAGAGCGACAGGTCCTGGTAGACGGTCTCGATGCCGGCAGCCTTGGCCTCGGCCGGCGTTTTCGCCAGGAATTCCTTGCCCTCGAACAGCATGCGGCCGGAACTGGGTTCGAGGCCGCCGGCGATGATCTTGACCAGCGTCGACTTGCCGGCGCCATTGTCGCCGAGCAGCGCCACGACTTCGCCCTTGCCGATCGAGAAGCTGATGCCTCTCAGCGCATGAATGGCGCCGTAATTCTTGGTGACGTTTTCGAGTACCAGCAGCGGTTCGGTCATGCCGCCACTCCCTTGCTGTGCATGAGGTCGGACCGGCGCTCGCGCTCGGCGATGAACATCTGGCCGAAGCGCGGCGACAGCACGCCCGAAACGGCTAATGCGGCAGCGCCGCGCAGCACCGAATGCTTGCCGCCGGTCGCCACCGTCACGCGCGGTGTCTTGCGGTCGCGCCGCGCCGAGACCGAATTGGGAAGCTGTCCCGCCGCGCCGACCAGCTTTTCGAGCAGGTCGGTGGGCGCAAGCCCGCCGAGGATGACGGTTTCCGGGTCGAACACATTCTCGATGGTGACGATGGCGTTGCGGAAGATCGGCGCGATCTCGGCCACCCAAGCGGCGTCGCTGATGTTGCGGCGGCGACGTGCTTCGAGCGAGAGATACCGTTCGAGGCAGCCGCTGTTACCGCATGGGCAAGGCTCGCCACCGGGAACGGCAGGGATGTGTCCGATTTCGCCGGCATTGCCCCAGGCGCCGCGCATCACCGCGCCGTCATGCACGATGACGCCGCCGAGGCCGACGCCGAAATAGAGGTAGTAGTATTCGGAATAACCGGAGCCGAGACCGTAAAGCCGTTCGCCCATGGCCGCCGCCGCCATGTCGGTTTCGAAGAAGGCCGGCAGCCCGGTCGACGCCGCCAGCCGTTCCGGCAGCGCGACATCCTTCCAGCCGGCCATGGTCGTCGGGCCGACGAAGCTCATCGACTCCACGCCGAACGGTCCAGGCAGCGCCATGCCGATGCCGAGCACGCGTCCGCCGGGCCGCAGCGCGGTCAGCTCGGGCACCATCGCGCCGATCAGCTCGAAGGCATGGTCGGGCGTCGCATGCGGCGCCTCGCGATGCATGCTCTCGATGACATCGCCGCTGAGATTGATGAGCGCCGCGTCGATCCCCAGCGGGGTGAGGTGGACGCCGACGGCATAGCCGCCCTCGGGGTTGATCCTGAGCGTCGCCGGCGGCAACCCGCGTCCGCGCGGCTCTTCGCGCAGCGACAGCACATAGCCATGCTCTTCGAGTTCGCGAACGATGGTCGATACGGTCTGGACGGTGAGGCCAACGCGGCCGGCAATGTCGCCGCGAGCTATGGGACCGTGAAGGCGGATGGACTCCAGCACGATGCGCCGGTTGTAAGGCCGCCCGAACTCCTGATTGGTTCCCCGCAGTGCCATGTCCCGCGCCCTTTAGGAAGGCTAAGACTTGCACAGGCAATTTATTCAGTCAAATGGAATTCAAAAATAATTCGGAATGGTTCCCAGACGCGGTGCAGGACCTGTCCCATGCGCCGCGCTGGCCGATTGCAGCCGGGCTGAAACCACCGCAATGGTGAATGACGTCAGGCGGGCGCGGGGCTCGCCCGACCAGTGATCCAGCAGGAAAACCGATGATCGAATTGCCTTTTGCGCGCGATGAGTACCAGCGGCGGCTCAAGAAGATCCGCGCCGAGATGGCGGCGCGTGGGCTGGAACTGCTGGTCGTCAACGATGTCGCCAACCAGCATTACATCACCGGCTATGACGGCTGGTCGTTCTACACGCCGCAGGTCGTGCTTGTCCCGATCGAAAACGAGGCCGAGCCGGTCTGGATCGGCCGCGCCATGGATGCGGCAGGCGGCTTGCTGACGGCCTGGATGAAGCCGGAGAATGTGGTCGGCTTCCCCGAGGACCACGTGCAGCGCGCCGATCGCCATCCGATGGACTGGATAGCGGCCTGCATCGTCGCCAAGGGCTGGGGCGCGAGACATATCGGCATCGAGCTCGAAGCTTATTATTTCTCGCCGAAGGCGCATGCCCGGCTGGTCGCTGGCCTGCCCAATGCGAAATGGCACGACGCCGATCTCCTGGTGAACTGGATCCGCGCCGTGAAATCCGCTCCGGAAATTGCCTACCTGCGCAAGGCGTCGACCTTGGCTGAAGCAGCTGTTGCGCGGGCTTTCGAAGTCATCGCGCCAGGTGTGCGCGAATGCGATGCGATTGCCGCGATCCAGGCGGCGCAGATCGCCGGCAGCCCGGACTTCGCCGGCGACATCACGGCACTGCCGCCGACCATCCTCGGCGGCGAGAATGCATCGGCTCCGCACATCATGTGGAGTGACCGGCGGTTCGGAAAGGACGAGACGATTGCGCTCGAACTTGCCGGCGTCTGCCGCCGCTATGCCGCAGGCCTCGCCCGAACGATGCAGCTCGGCAAGACGCCGGCCCGTGTCGCCGACACCGCAAAGGCGGTGATCGAAGGCATGGATGCGGTGCTCGACGCGGTCAGGCCCGGGACCACAGCCGAAGCGGTCGAGGCCGCATGGCGCAAGGTTATCCAGCGCTACGGGCTGAAGAAGGAATCGCGCATCGGCTACTCCATCGGCGTCGCTTATCCCCCGGATTGGGGCGAGCACACGATCAGCCTGCGGCCCGGCGACAAGACCGCGCTGCAACCCGGCAACGTCCTGCACTCCATTCTTGGCATGTGGATGGATGGCTGGGGCATCGAGATCAGCGAGACCATTCTGGTGACCGAGACCGGCCATGAGACGCTGACCAAATTCCCGCGAGACATCCATGTCAAATCCTGACCGGTCAGCCACGACGGACGCCACCGCGACCCGCCTGACGCATCTGCTCAATATTGGATCGTCCGGCGCTCGATCAGCACCACAAGACAAAACAGGACGATCGACAGGCCCGATGACAGCACGATCGCCGCGTAGAGGCGGTCCGACTGGTAGTTGAAGGACGCCTGGACGATCAGCGCGCCAAGTCCTTGGTCGGAGCCGATCCATTCGCCGACAATGGCGCCGATCACGGCGGTGGCCGAGGCAATCCTCAGCGATGAGAACAGCATCGGCAAAGCGCGCGGCAGCCGCAGGCTCCAGAACGTGACGCCGGAGCACGCGATGTCGGATTGCCAAACAACAGGATGGTACAACGGGTGAAGGAGGCGGGGGCGTGCAACCAGCCGCCTGGCTTGACCCTACAGATACTGCTCGACCTTCTTGCCGACGGTCAGGAAGCGCAGCGGGTCGATGGCCTCGCCATTGTGGCGGACTTCGTAGTGCAGGTGCGGGCCGGTCGAACGGCCGCTGCTGCCGGTTTTGCCAATGATGTCGCCGGCTGCGAGTTTTTGGCCGACGGCAACGTCGATCTCGCTCAGATGGCCGTAGCGCGTGGCAAAGCCGTTGCCGTGATCGACCTCGACCATGCGGCCATAGCCGCCGTTCCAGCCGGCCTTGGTAACGATTCCGGCCGCCGTGACCTTGGCTGCCATGCCGACCGGCGCGCGGAAATCCATGCCCGAGTGCAGGGCAGCGGTGCCGAGGATGGGGTCAGTGCGCACGCCGAACGGGCTGGTGACGGAGTGGCCCGGCGCCGGGTTGGCGAGCGGCAGCCGCCGCGCCTCTTTCTTCAACTGGTCGAGCGTATCCAGCGCCTCGTCCAGTTCCTTGACCTTGCTGTCGAACATCATCGAGCTGTCAAGCGGGATCAGCGGTCCGCCGACATCGCTTTCGTTTTTGCCGAAATCACTGTCGACCGGCAGACCGGCCGCTTCCAGCGCCTGGGTGATGGCATCGGCGTTCTTGTAGGCGTTGTCGGCCAGGGTTTCGATGCGGGTGAGTTGCTGGCTTTCGATAGCCTTCAGTGAATCATTGATCGAGACGAACAATTTGTCGGCACGGTCCGCAGCCGTTTCGCTGGGCAGCGGATCGGAACGTGTCGACCACAGCGAGAATGGCCTGGTGTCGCCCGAACCAAGGCTGGCGACCGAATAGGCGAGTGGCTCGCCGCCAGTCAGTTCGGCATGTTCGTCGGGTTTTGTTGTCGCTGCGGCATCAGCGGTTGGCGGCGTCCCGACCTCGTTTTCGGCCCGCTCGAGAATCGGGCCGAGGCGGCCATGGCGCTGGCTGAGCTGGCTCTGCCGCTCGATCAATTCGCTGACCTTGGTCTCCATCAGTTTCTGGTCGAGAAGCTGGCGGCTGGTGATGCGGTCGACCTGCGCGCGAAGCGCCGAGATGCGATCCTCATAGGCCTGCTGCATGCGCGCCTGCCGGGCCGTGGTGGCGCCGATCAGATCGTCGCGCAGCACGAGATAGGAGGTCGCCAAGAGATAGCCGATGGCGATCGCCGCCAGTGCCGAGCCGAGAAAGGCGACGAGCCACGGCCGGATGGTGAAATGTCGTATTTCATTGCCCCGCGCAATGATGACCGTATGCGGCTCCTTGCGCCTGCCGAAGACCGCTGACTGACCGGTTAGGTTCACGGGACCAAGCTTTCGTTACGACACCAACGAAGCCCGATTACACATTATTAGGGTTAACAAAGTTTTGCCGTTCGCGGGCGCGCTAGTGACCAACGGTGTCAGCCAACCGCATATATGTCTTATGCCCCTAATGCACTGCGCGGCGTTGGCCAGATCGGTGGCGCCTCAGAGCGCGCGGACCGCCTCCAGCACTGCTTCGGCATGGCCTTTCACCCGGACCTTGCGCCAGATCCCGGCGATCCGCCCGTCCTTGCCGATCAGGAACGTCGCCCGCTCGACGCCCATATAGTTGCGGCCATACATCGTCTTTTCGACCCACAGATTGTAAGCCTCGATCACCTTGCGCTCCTCGTCGGCAACCAGGTCGACGGTGAGATCGTATTTGGTTTTGAACTTGTCGTGCTTCTTCACGCTGTCCGGCGACAGGCCGATCACCACGGCGCCGGCCTTTTCGAACTCCGGCTTCAGCTGCGAAAAGCTGATCGCCTCATTGGTACAACTTGTGGTGTCGTCCTGCGGATAGAAATAAAGTACAACGGGCTTCCCCCGCATCGAGGCAAGGCTGATCGAGCCGCCGCCGTCGCGCGGAAGATCGAATTGCGGCGCAACGTCGCCAACGTCGAGATCAGCCATATCGATGCCCTTGTTTGAGGTTACGCGGCCCTAAATCAAAGAGATAGAGCATGATGTCTGGACAAACGGAAACCGTTTGTCCGAGAAAACCGCCTCACACTTTTCGGCATCATGCTCTAGCCTGCGTCGTTATAGTGTCGGGCGGGGATTCGTCCACGATCGAATTCGCACAACGGAAAATTGCGTGGATCAGGAAGAACCGCAGCACGAGAAAATCCGGTTCAGGCGTGACGAGATCACCGACCTGGGGGCTTTCCCGTCCGCTTGCCGCGTGCCGCCGCTCGGCAAGGCACGGATCGGCCGCGGCTTTCGCATCCTTGCCCGGCTGTTTGCCGGCATTGGAGCCCTTGTGCTGCTGGCGGCGGCCGCCGTCTACGTCATCGGCGCCACCGGCATCGGCAGCGAACGGCTGCGGTTGGAAGCCGAAACGGCGATCGAGAAACTGGCCGGTTTCGACGTCAAAGTCGCCGTCGGTCCTGCCAGCCTGACACTTGACGGATCGAGCTTCATTGCGCTGCAGGTCAAGGATGTCAGCGTCGAGACGGCCGACGGCAAGCCGATGGCCGATGCCGGGCGCGTCCGCTTCGGCATCCGGCTGGTCCCGCTGCTTTCGGGCGAGGTTCGGCTGACCAGCGCCAGGATTTCCGACGCCCATATCGTCACCGCGGCAATGCCGTCGGGTGGTGACTGGATAGCGCGCCTGCGCAATCAAGACGGTCTCATCGATCCGGAAAAACTGGCCGCCGTCGTCTTCAGTGACGTCAATCGTGCACTCGATGCCGTGCGCGAGGATTCGATGCGCCGCATCGATCTCAAAAATGTCGCGTTCGAGCTGCCCGAGGCCGGATCGGTCAAGCTGGTCACGATCGCCAACGCCACGGTGCTGCAGTCAGGCCCCGGCAGCATGGAGTTCTCGTCCGAGGCGGATGTCGATGGCCGCGCGCTCACCGTCACGGCCACCGCCACCCGCGATACGAGCTCGATGCGCGTTACCGCCTTGAACGCCGCCATCGACATGGCGGATGTCGCGGAGACAACGCCGGCGGCCGGCGGGCGAACCGGCGCGATGGCTTTGAAGCTCACGGGATCCGAAGGCTCGGGCGAGACCGATTCGCGGCTGACGGGCTCGCTGTCGCTAACCGGCTCGGTGCTCGACCTCGGCACACGCGGGCTGTTGCCGGCCGATGTCGATGTCGACGCCGCCCTTGTCTCCGGCTCCAACAAGATCGATGTCGGCAGGCTGGTTCTAAAGACCGGGCGCTCGGCGTTCAATTTCGCCGGCTCGATCGGGCCAAAGCCGTCGACCGGCGCGGCCGGCGAGGAGCCTTCCTATCGTTACGACCTGACCAGCGACGGCTCGACGCTGGCGCCTTCGGAATCGCCCGAGCCGGCGCTGAATTTCTTCGCCCGCATCGCCGGCGTCTATCAGATCAAGAGCCGCAAGCTTGTCGCCGACCAGATCGGCATCAGGTCGGGATCGGGGAGCGAAGTGCTGGGAACCGCTGCGGTTTCCTTCATCGACAACGGACCGCCGGGTATCTCGGTGTCGCTCAACGTCCACGACATGGCGGTCTCGCACGTCAAGCAATTGTGGCCCTGGTTCTCGGCCAAGAACGCGCGGCTGTGGGTGCTGCAGAACCTGTTTGGCGGCCGCGTCGTCGATGCCAGCCTGCAGTTCCAGGTCGTGCCGGGGCGTCTCGGCAACGGCGTGCCGCTTTCGGCCGACGAGGTGTTCGGCCGCTTCCAGGTCGAGGGCTCGCGTTTCGACACCGCCGGCCGCATCCCGCCGATACGCGATGCCGTCGGCGTCGTTTCCTTCCACGGCAACGATGTCGACGTCGCGCTGTCGTCGGGCAGCGTCTATATGCCGAGCGGCCGCACCGTGGCGGCAAGCAATGGCACACTGTCGGTAAAGGCGGCAAACCACCCGCCGGTGATCGGCGCGCTCGACATCGACGTCGCCGGCGAGGCGCCGGCCATCGCCGAACTTGCCTCCTACGAACCGATCAACGCCATGCGCCATGTCGGCATCTTGCCGGACGACCTGTCGGGCACGGTGACCGGCCACGTCAAGGCCGACATTCCGTTGCAATCCGGCGTCGACACGTCGAAGCTCGATTGGCTGGTATCGCTCGACTACAAGGACCTGTCGCTCGCCAAGCCGTTCGAAGGCCAGATGGTGACCGATGCCGACGGCTCGATCGAAGTCGGGCCCGGCAAGGCGGTGATCTCTGCCAAGGCGCGGCTGAACGGCATTCCAGCCGAGCTCGATCTGGTTGAGCCGCTCAGGGATGGCGGGCCGCCGCGCAGCCGCAAGGTGGCGCTTGTGCTCGACGACAAGACGCGCGCCATCGCCATGCCTGGCCTGTCGCCGCTGATTTCCGGCACCATCAAGGTGACAATCGACAAGAGCGGCGAAGGCGGCAGCCAGAACGTCGACGTTGACCTGACGAGCGCCAGGCTGGACATTCCCTGGGCAGGCTGGAGCAAGGGGCCGGGCATTGCCGCCAATGCCACTTTTACAATGAGCAAGTCCGGCGATACCACGACGCTGTCTGACTTCGACCTCGACGGAAAGAGCTTTTCGGTCGAAGGCGATGTCGTCCTGGTCAAGGGCGCGCTGTCTTCGGCCCGCTTCAGCAAAGTCGCCTTGAACCGGGGCGACGATGTCGCCGTGACGGTGAAGCGGTCGGGCAAGGGCTTCGCAGTCGATGTCAGCGGCAACGCGCTCGATGCCCGCTCGCTGATCAAGCAGTTCACCTCCGATGTCGATACCGCCACCAAAACCACCGGCACGGACGCGGTTTCGGTTAGCGCCGACGTCAATTCGCTAAGCGGGTTCCATGACGAGGTCCTGTCCAATTTGAAGCTCGACTACAGTGCCGCCGGCTCCAGGGTGAACAGGCTCAAGGTCAGCGCCGCGGCAAGTTCCGGCGCCGCCATCACCATCAGCAATACGGCAGGCAATGGTGCTCGCGCGCTCACCATGAAGTCGGCCGACGCAGGCGCCATATTGCGCTTCCTCAACATCTACGAGCATATGGAAGGCGGATCGATCACGCTGGCGCTCAGCGGCGCAGCCGACGGCCCGATGCGGGGACAGGTCGATTCGAGCAACTTCTTCATCGTCAATGAACCGAAGCTTGCGTCCATCGTATCGACTACGCCAGCCGGCGACAGCCGCAGCCTGAACGAAGCGGTCAAGGGCAAGATCGACACTTCGCGGGTAAAGTTCGAGCGCGGCTTTACCGAGATCGACAAGGGGTCGGGCTATTTGAAATTGGCGAATGGCGTGCTGCGCGGCCCGCGCATCGGCACCACCTTCCAAGGCACGCTCTACGACCAGAACAACAATATGGACATGACCGGAACCTTCATGCCGGCCTATGGCCTCAACCGCATCTTCGGCGAGTTGCCGTTGGTCGGCGTTCTGCTCGGCAACGGCCGCGACCGAGGCCTGATCGGCGTCACCTACCGGCTTAAGGGCAACGCCAACAAGCCGGTGCTGGACATCAACCCGCTATCGGTAATCGCGCCGGGCATTTTCCGGTCGATCTTCGAGTATCGCTGAGGATCCCAGAAGACGGCTCAGGCAGGCCGCACAAGCACGTGCTTTTTCTTGCCCACTGAAAGCTTTGCGACGTTTTCCGGACTCAAATCCTGAGGCGTCACCATCCGCCGGTCGTCCGCCACCGGCTGGTCGTTGAGGCGCACGGCGCCGCCCTGGATATGCCGGCGCGCCTCGCCGTTCGACCCGGCAAGGCCCGCGGTGACCAGCAGCGACAGGATGCCGATGCCAGCTTCCAGCGCTGCGCCATCCACCTCGACGCTCGGCAGGGTTTCGGCCGTCACGCCTTCCTCGAACGTCTTGCGCGCGGTTTCCTCGGCCGCGAGCGCCGCCTCGCGGCCGTGCACGATGGCCGTGGTTTCTGTGGCCAGCACCTTCTTGGCCTCGTTGATCTCCGAGCCGCCAAGGGCGGCCAACCGCGCGATCTCCGAAAGCGGCAGCCGGGTGAAGATCTTCAGGAAGCGCTCGACGTCGGCATCCTCGGTGTTGCGCCAGTATTGCCAGAAATCATAGGGCGAGAAGAGGTCGCCGTTCAGCCACACCGCGCCCTTGGCCGATTTGCCCATCTTGGCGCCCGACGATGTCGTCAGCAGCGGCGTGGTCAGCGCATAAAGCTGCGGCGTGCCCATGCGGTGGCCGAGATCGACGCCGTTGATGATGTTGCCCCACTGGTCCGAACCGCCCATCTGCAGCCGGCAGTCGTGGCGGCGGCTGAGCTCGACGAAATCATAGCCTTGCAGGATCATGTAGTTGAATTCGAGGAAGGACAGCGACTGTTCGCGCTCGAGCCGCAGCCTGACGCTGTCGAAGGTCAGCATCCGGTTGACCGAAAAGTGGCGGCCGACATCGCGCAGGAACTCGACATAGTTGAGCTTCATCAGCCAGTCGGCATTGTTGACCATGATGGCGTCATTGCCAGTGTCGCCGAAGCGCAGGATGCGGCCAAAAATTCGCTTGATGCCCTCGATGTTGGTGGCGATCGCCTCGGGCGTCAAAAGGCTGCGCTGGTCGTCGCGGAAGGACGGGTCGCCGATCATCGAGGTGCCGCCGCCCATCAGTGCGATCGGCCGGTGGCCGGTCTCCTGCATCCAGTAGAGCATGGTCGCCGATATCAGATTGCCGATGTGCAGGCTGGTCGCCGTGGCGTCGTAGCCGACATAGGCGGTCACGGTTTCCTTCGCGAAAAGTTGATCCAGCCCGGTCTCATCCGAAATCTGGTGGATGAAGCCGCGCTCGCTCATGACGCGCAGGAAATCGGACTTGAAGGCGGGCATTGTTTCTTCCTGAAAGCGCCGGGTCCGAACGGCCCGGCATGGCCTGAACGCGGGCGTTTAGCATCCAAGCGCGTCAAGCAAAAGTGGTTTCCGATTTTGCGCCGGCATGGACAGCCTATTCTGCACTGCCGCGCATGCTTGCTTCATCCTGTCGGCTGGCGTAATGAGGCGCCGCGCCAACGGGTTCGATCCGCTGGAACGGCACCGCACGGCATCCACCGAATGCCATATCTTGTGACAGAGCCCGACGCGATATGCCGGACGCATTGATATCCATCGTCATTCCCTGCCGCAACGAGGCGGCGAACCTGCCGCTGCTGATCGACGAGATCGAGGCCGCGATGACCGGGCGCGACTTCGAAATCATCGTTGTCAATGACGGTTCGACTGACGACACCGCTTCGGTGCTTGCCGCTGAAGCCGCCACACGTCCGTTTCCGCTTCGGCAGCTTCGGCACGAAAAATCCGCCGGCCAGTCGCTTTCGGTGCGCTCGGGCGCCTGGGCGGCGCGCGGCTCGATAATCGCCACCATCGACGGCGACGGCCAGAACGACCCGCAATATATCCCCGTGCTGGTCGATGCGCTGCGTCGGGCAGGGCCCGATTTCGGCGCCGCGCAGGGGCAGCGGTTGAAGCGCCGCGACAGCAAGATCAAGCAATTGGCATCGCGTTTCGCCAACTGGCTGCGCGGCGCGATCCTGCATGACGACACCCGCGACACTGGCTGCGGCTTAAAGGCGATCCACACCGATATCTTGCGCAAACTGCCGTTTTTCGACGGTACGCATCGTTTCGTTCCGGCGCTTGTCATCCAGGAAGGCTACCGCGTCGTCCATTGCGACGTCGTCGACCGCTCCCGCCGCCACGGCAAGTCGAATTACGGCATCTTCGATCGCGGCCTGCAGGGCGCGCTCGATCTCGCCGGCGTCTGGTGGCTTCGGCGCCGGCGCCGCAGAATGCCAAAGGTAGAGGAAATCACGCATGGCTAACGTGTTTCAGGAATTGGCGACCTGGCTGCACCAGGTTTTCGTCAAGCAGTTCGACGCCTGGGTTCTGCTCGGCTTCGTTGCCCAGTTCTTCTTCACCATGCGCTTCCTGGTGCAGTGGATCGCTTCGGAAAAGGCCAAGCGCAGCGTCGTGCCGATCGCTTTCTGGTTCTTCTCGCTGTTCGGCGGCGGGCTGCTGCTGGTCTACGCCATCCAGCGTGAGGATCCGGTGTTCATCGCCGGCCAGGCCATGGGCATGGTGATCTATGTCAGAAATTTATGGCTCATCGCCAATGAGCGCAAGGCGGCGATGACCAAGGTCGACTGAGCCACCAGTCCCGCCAAATCCAGTCTGTCCGGTGTCGAAATGAGCAGGAACTACATCTTTCTCTTCCTGTTCAGCCTGATGATGACGGCGTCGGGACTGGCCTCTTTGCCGCCGCTCGACCGCGACGAGCCGCGCTTCGTCCAGGCGACCAAGCAGATGACGGAGACCGGCGACTATGTCGACATCCGCTTCCAGGACGCGTCGCGCTACCAAAAGCCGATCGGCATCTACTGGCTGCAATCGGCGGCGGTGACGCTGAGCGGCGAGGGGGCACAGGCGCCGATCTGGATTTACCGGCTGATCTCGGCGCTGGGCATCGCCATCGCCGTCGTCGCAATCGCCTGGACCGGGGCCAATCTGTTCGGCGCCAATGCCGGTCTTGCCGCCGGCCTGGTCATGGCGGCGATTTTCGCCACCGCCTTCGAAGGCCGTGACGCCAAGACCGACGCGATGCTGCTTGCCTGCTGCGTTCTGGCGCAAGGCGCGCTGGCGCAGATTTATCTGGCATCGCGCCGCAACGAGCCTGTCGCCGGCCATCTGCCGTGGATTTTCTGGGCTGCGCAGGGCGCGGCTATCCTCATCAAGGGGCCGATTGCACCGCTGCTGTCGGCGCTGACGGTGCTCACGCTGGTTGCTTTCGAGCGCGACTGGCGCTGGCTGGCGAGGCTGAAAGCCGGGCGTGGGCTGATTCTGGTGCTGTTGATCGTGCTGCCTTGGCTCGCCCTCATCACCTGGAAGAGCAACGGCGCCTTCCTGCAGCAGGCCGTCGGCAAGGATATGCTCGGCAAGGTCGCGCAAGGCGAGGAGTCGCACGGCGTTCCGCCGGGCTTCTACGTGCTGACCTATTGCCTGTTCATGTGGCCGTTCGGCCTTGTGGCGCTCGGCGCCGGACTGCAGGCGCTCAACCGATTGCGCGACGATCCGCGCCTGCGTTTCTGCCTCGCCTGGTACGTTCCGTTCTGGCTCGTCTTCGAATTGATCCCGACGAAACTGCCGCATTATGTGCTGCCGGCCTATCCCGGCATGGCCCTGCTCATCGGCTGGCTTTTGACGCTGACGCCGCAAGAGGCAAATGCGCCGCTCAGGCGCTGGCAGACATGGCTGTGGTGGGCGACCGCATTCGGCACCGTTCTGGTGACAGTCGGTCTCGCCGTGCTTTGCGTCGGTGCGCCGATCTATCTCATGAAGACATTTTTATGGTGGAGCGTTCCGGCCGCCGCGGCAGCATTGGGCGCCGGCTACCTCGCTGTTTCGCGCCAGACGCTGGTGCCGCTGGTCCGCATCGGCGGGGCTGCGGTTTGCGCCGGTATAACCTACGCCCTGCTGTTCGGTGTCATCGTGCCGTCACTGAAACCGATTTGGATGAGCCGGGAAATCGAGGCTGCGGTTCGCGCCGATCGTCCCTGTGAGATGAGCGTGCTCGCCTCCGCGCAATATCACGAACCGAGCCTGGTATTTCTGGTGGGCACAAAGACGGTACTGACCGATGTCGACGGGGTTGCGCAACATCTGCTTGGCGATCCGGCCTGCGCGCTGGGCCTGGCGCCGGTCGGCGATGAAAAACGGCTGGATGACCTGCTGGCAGGGCAAGGCAAGAAGGCCAGCCGCGTCGCCGAGATCGACGGCATCAACTATTCGTCAGGTGATAAATTGTCGCTCGGCCTGTACCGTGTGGCGAACTGATAGCTCTTCAATGATCGCGCCGAGCTCCGCATGTTGATGAAGTCGCCATCGCCGGCGCGTGCCGCTTTGCCTGCCATGCTCCGGCAGTCTGTCGCTAATTTCCGCGATACTTTCGGGATTGTACGGCATCGCCTGGCGACGCGCCCGGCGCGCTACCCGAAAATCCTGTGGTCGGTCTGGGTTGTGGCCTGGCTTTTGCTGACGATCGCGGTGTCGCTCCGTTTCGACCATCTTGCAGGGACCATGGCGAGGGAGTGGGCTTCAGGCTCGACCAATGTCTTCCGCATCGCCGAGTTTTTTACCTTCTTCGGCCTAGGCGGCTGGTATCTTGTCCCGTCGGTATTGGTGCTGATTGCCGCGAATCTGACGGATTGGCGCAGCCTTTCCCGGCGCGCGCGGATGACCTTCTACAACTGGACCTGCTTTGCTTTCATGGTGCTGGGTTCGATCGCACTCTCGGCCATGGTCGTCAACGTGCTGAAATATGGCGTGGGCAGAGCCAGGCCGATGAATTTCGACAAGCTCGGCGATCTGTCGCTGCATCCTTTTTCCTTGGAGGCGCGCTTTGCCAGCTTCCCGTCCGGCCATGCCACGACCATGGGCGTCATTTTCGGCATTGCACTGCTGTTGTTGCCCCAGCGCAGATGGGTGCTGCTGGCAGCAACCTTGTCGGTCGCATCGACCCGGATCTTTATCGGCGCGCACTACCCGAGCGACACTGTCGCCGGATTCGGCCTTGGCTGTGCTGTTGCCATCGTCTGCGCGATGGTGCTTGGCCGGCTGGGATGTATCTTCCGCTACACGGCGTCGGGGTTGCCGGTGGCAAAAACTACGTTCCGCCTATTCCGTCGGGCTCGCAAACCAAACCAAAACGATGCGCCGAGACAAGACGAATTTCCGCATTGGAGCAGCGCCGGCAAGCAACTGAATTGCTGACGCCTTTGGAACCATCTAAGACCACCCCAGCTAGCTGTCGATGCCACCCCAGCTCCGCACCAGCCGAGCCATGTCAGGCGCGCCGGCGGCGTCCTTCTCCAGCCCTTCGGCGACACCGACGCGGTCGGCGACAGGCCGGTTCTGGCTGACTTTCCACTTGCCGCTGATTTCGGCGATCTCGATCTCAAGCCCGACAATGCCCTTGATTTGCGACTGGATGAAGGTCGGCGGCGCATCGGTCACCGCCCAGGGTGCCTCGCGGGCGCCTTCCTGCGACAGCGTCAGCTCGGTGATCTGCTGTGCGATCCAGGCGGAATCCTCGATCACTCTGACGGTTCCTCGCACCTGGACAATGGCGTAGTTCCAGGTCGGCACGACCTTGCCGGTCTCGCGCTTGGTCTCGTACCAGGACGGCGTCACATAGGCGTCGGCGCCCTGGAAGACGACCAGCACCGGCGATGTCGGATTGTCGGCCAGCTGACGCCATTGCGGGTTGGCCCTGGCCAGATGGGCGCGCAGCCGGCCATTCGGCCCAACCTCTGCATCAAGCAGGAAAGGAATGGCATTGGCGACCGGGCCATCGGTGCCGTTGGAGATCAGCAACCCCAGCGGATGCGTCCGGATCAGCCCGTGCAGGACGTCCGGCCGCGTTTCCTGGAAATGGGGAGGCTGGTACATGATCGGTCATGCCTTCTTGCGCTGGCTGAACCGGCATTGTGCACCGTTCAGCCGAGCCGCGCCACATGTCAGGCGGGCTTCACCGTTTGGATCAGCCGAAATGGCATTGTCGCGCCCGTCATGGGCACGACTGTGCACGGCATCTGACCGGGCGTTTTCGTTTTGACGCAATTCCGGACGGAAAACCCGTTTACACTTTTCCGGAATTGCTCTTAGCGCAGCCGCTTCGGCCGCGGATCGGACAATTCGCCGGCCAGCCGCCGGTCGAGATAGTCGGCGCATTCCTCGAGCAGCAGATCGGCGTCGTTGGCGAAGAAGTGGTTGGCGCCGGGCAAGGTCTTCTGCGTGATGGTGATGCCCTTTTGCGTGTGCAGCTTGTCGACCAGGCCCTGCACATCCTTGGGCGGCGCCACCTTGTCGGCATCGCCATGGATGATCAGACCCGATGACGGGCAGGGCGCCAGGAACGAGAAATCATAGGTGTTGGGCTGCGGCGCGATCGAGATGAAACCCTCGATCTCGGGCCGGCGCATCAGAAGCTGCATGCCGATCCAGGAGCCGAAGGAATAACCGGCCACCCAGCAGCTCTTGGAATCCGGATGCAGCGACTGCACCCAGTCGAGCGCTGCGGCGGCATCCGACAATTCGCCGGTGCCGTGGTCGAATTCGCCCTGGCTGCGGCCGATGCCGCGGAAGTTGAAGCGAAGCGTGGTGAAATCGCGCTTCTGGAACATGTAGAAGAGGTCATAGACGATCTTGTTGTTCATCGTGCCGCCGAATTGCGGATGCGGATGCAACACGATGGCAATCGGCGCGCTCTTCTCCTTGGAAGGCTGGTAGCGGCCCTCCAGGCGGCCGGCCGGACCGGTGAAAATGACCTCAGGCATGAAATACTCCAAATGGCATACGAATGCGCGGCGCCCGGAACAATTCTTACTCCAGCCCCAGCCCTTCCGGGCCTTGACGCAGGGCAAGCGTCTTCTTAGAAGCTAGTTTAGAATTGTTCAAAACTGGATAGCCAGCCGTGACGGCCCGGCCATCCTCGCCGCAAGCCGCGTAAATAGGACGTCTTGCCTTGCAATTTCAAGGAAATAACGCGCTATCCTTGCGGAAAGGGTCTTGACGGGATCGATTGGGTGAAAATGGCCGCAGCACGCGCCTATCTCGACTACAATGCCAGCGCGCCGCTCATTGCCGAGGCGCGCGAGGCGATGATTGCCGCGCTCGATCTCGTCGCCAATCCGTCGTCGGTGCATGCCGAGGGGCGCGCGGCGCGGCGCCTGATCGACACTGCCCGGGGCGATGTGGCAGCACTTGTCGGCGCCAAGGCCGAGCATGTTGTCTTCACCTCGGGCGCGACGGAAGCCGCATCAACGCTGCTGACGCCGGATTGGCGGATGGGCCGTGTCACGGTGCGCATGAGCCGGCTCTATGTCTGCGAGGCCGACCACCCTTGCCTGTTGAACGGCGGCCGCTTCCCGGCAACACAGGTTTCGCGGATCGGCGTCGACGCCGATGGCATTGCCGACCTCGCTCAGCTGACAGCCGCTCTGGCCGCGCATGACAAGGCCGAAGGCCTGCCGTTGGTCGCGATCCATGCCGCCAACAACGAGACCGGCGTCATCCAGCCGATCGAGGCAATCGCTGCAATCGTCAAGGCGGCGGGCGGCATTCTGGTGGTCGACGCGGTGCAGGCTGCGGGCCGCGTTCCCATCGACATGTCAGCGGCTTACGCCGACTATTTGATTCTGTCTTCGCACAAGATCGGCGGCCCCAAGGGCGTCGGTGCCATCGTTGCGGCAGCCGATCTGATGATGCCGAAGCCGCTGATCAATGGCGGCGGCCAGGAAAGGGGCCATCGCGGCGGCACCGAAAACTTGGCGGCCATCGCCGGCTTTGGCGCTGCGGCGCGGCAGGCTTTGGCCGGACTGAAAGACGTCGAAGCGATCGCGCAACGCCGCGGCGAGGTCGAGAAAACACTCAAAACGCTGGTGCCGGACGCAGAAATCTTCGGAACCGGCGCGCCAAGGCTTGCCAATACGACATTCTTCGCTATTCCCGGCATCAAGGCCGAGACGGCGCAGATCGCTTTCGATCTGGCTGGCGTTGCGCTGTCGGCGGGATCGGCCTGTTCGTCGGGCAAGGTCGGGCCGAGCCATGTGCTGATGGCCATGGGTCATGGTGACAGCCTCGGGGCTTTGCGCGTGTCCATCGGTCGCGCAACGAGCGCCGGGGACATCGAACTGTTTCGTACAGCGCTGGCCGAAATCGCCCAGCGCCGGGCGGGCAGGGAACAAGCCGCCTGAAGGCTACAAAGAATTCAGGCCTCGCGGCCTGGTAGAGCCGTGCGTTTGCAACTGGCCGGGTGAATTCCCGGCCGAGACGCACTATATGAAACTTACGCCGCCTTCGGCGCCTCATGGGCAGCCCTCGGCGATGCCATAGTTTGAAAACTGTCGGGCCTTGACCCCGGCGTGGATGGAGAACGCTTATGCCTGCTGTGCAGGACACGATCGATCGGGTCCGAAAGATCGACGTCGACCAGTACAAATACGGATTCCAGACAGAGATCGCGATGGACAAGGCCCCCAAGGGCCTGAGCGAAGACATTATTCGCTTCATCTCGGCCAAGAAGGATGAACCGTCCTGGATGCTGGAATGGCGTCTGGAAGCCTATCGGCGCTGGTTGACCCTGGAAGAGCCGACCTGGGCGCGCGTCCATTATCCGAAGATCGACTTTCAGGACCTCTATTACTACGCGGCGCCCAAGAGCACGCCCGGCCCGACCTCGCTGAGCGACGTCGATCCCGAGCTGTTGAAGGTCTACGAGAAGCTCGGCATTCCGCTGCGGGAACAAGAAATCCTCGCCGGCGTGCAGAAAACCGACGTCTCCGATCTCGAGGAGCCCAGCGACAACGTCTACAAATCGGGCCGTGTCGCCGTCGACGCGGTGTTTGATTCCGTTTCCGTCGTCACCACGTTCAAGAAGGAACTGGCGCAGGCCGGCGTCATCTTCTGCTCGATCTCGGAAGCCATCCGCGAGCATCCGGAGCTGGTGCAGAAATATCTCGGCTCGGTCGTGCCGACATCCGACAATTTCTACGCCACGCTGAATTCGGCTGTCTTCACCGACGGCTCGTTCGTCTTCGTGCCCAAGGGCGTCCGCTGCCCGATGGAGCTGTCGACCTATTTCCGCATGAACGAGAAGAACACCGGCCAGTTCGAGCGCACGCTGATCATCGCCGAGGAGGGGGCTTACGTCTCCTATCTCGAAGGCTGCACGGCGCCGCAGCGCGACGAGAACCAGCTGCATGCCGCCGTCGTCGAACTGGTGGCGCTCGACGATGCCGAGATCAAATATTCGACGGTGCAGAACTGGTACCCCGGCGATGCCGAGGGCAAGGGCGGCATCTACAATTTCGTCACCAAGCGCGGCGACTGCCGCGGCCACCGTTCGAAGATCTCGTGGACGCAGGTCGAGACCGGTTCGGCGATCACCTGGAAATATCCCAGCTGCATCCTGCGCGGCGACGATTCCTCCGGCGAGTTCTATTCGATCGCTGTGTCGAACGGCTACCAGCAGGTCGATAGCGGCACCAAGATGATCCATCTCGGCAAGAACACGTCGAGCCGCATCATCTCCAAGGGCATTGCCGCCGGCTTCTCGCAGAACACCTATCGCGGCCAGGTCTCGGCGCACCGCAAGGCGACCAACGCCCGCAACTTCACCAATTGCGATAGTCTCCTGATCGGCGACCAGTGCGGCGCGCACACCGTGCCCTACATGGAAGCCAAGAACTCGACGGCGCAGTTCGAGCATGAGGCGACGACGTCAAAGATTTCCGAGGACCAGAAGTTCTACGTCATGCAGCGCGGCATCCCGGAAGAGGAGGCGATCGCGCTGATCGTCAACGGCTTCGTCAAGGATGTCATCCAGCAGCTGCCGATGGAGTTCGCGGTCGAAGCGCAGAAGCTTATCGGCATCAGCCTCGAGGGCTCGGTCGGCTGACCGGACAATATATCCAGGAAAGAAAAAATGCTTGAGATCAAGAACCTGCATGCCCGCATCGTCGATGACGGCACCGAGATCATCCGCGGCCTGAACCTGACGGTGAAAAACGGCGAGGTCGCTGCCATCATGGGTCCGAACGGCTCGGGCAAATCGACGCTGTCCTACATCCTCGCCGGCCGTGAGGACTATGAGGTCACCGAAGGCGACATCCTCTATAACGGCCAGTCGATCCTCGAAATGGATCCGGCCGAGCGCGCCACCGCGGGCATCTTCCTCGCCTTCCAGTATCCGATGGAGATACCTGGCGTCGCGACCATGGAATTCCTGAAAGTGGCGATGAACGAGCAGCGCAAGGCGCGCGGCGAGGAGCCGCTGAAGATCCCGGAATTTTTGAAGCGGGTGAAAGAGGCGGCAGCCTCGCTCTCGATGGAGATGGCGATGCTCAAGCGGCCGCTCAATGTCGGCTTTTCCGGCGGCGAGAAGAAGCGGGCCGAGATCCTGCAGATGAAGCTGCTGGAGCCAAAGCTCTGCGTGCTCGACGAGACCGATTCCGGCCTCGACATCGATGCGCTGAAGATCGTCTCGGACGGCGTCAACGCGCTGCGTTCGGCCGACCGTGCCATCATCGTCATCACCCACTACCAGCGCCTGCTCGAGCACATCGTGCCCGATAGCGTGCACGTCCTATACAAGGGCCAGGTGATCAAGTCCGGCGACAAGTCGCTGGCGCTCGATCTCGAAGCCAATGGCTATGCCGGCGTGATCGGCGAAGCCGCGTGAGACGCCAGAAGGCCATTTTATGCTGAAAGGCGGGGCAAAACTGATGAATATGCATACACAACCCCAGCGCACGCAGGCCGAAACGGCGCTGATCGACGCCTTTGGCGAGCGTCTGTCGTTGCTGCCGGGTGACGGCGCGGTGATGCTGAAGCGCGACGACGCCATTGAGGCAATCAAGCACGGGCTGCCGACGCGGCGCATCGAATCCTGGCATTACACTGACCTGCGCCGGCTGTTGACTGCGGTGCCGGCGTTCGATCCGACGGCCGCCGCCAAGGGGCTGGCGCCCATCGTCGAAGGCTCCGCCGTGCTGGCGGTTCTGAACGGCGTCTCCGGCGCGAAGTTCCCCGCGATCGAAGGCGTGACCATCCAGCGCCTGTCGGAAAAGCTGACTGACGGCTCGATCGCACCGGGCCTCGATCCCTATGGCAGCGATGACGCCATCGGTGCGCTGAACACCGCCTTTGTCGCTGACGGCTATTTCGTCGACATTGCGGATGGCACAGCACTGGAAAAGCCGATCGAATTGCAGAATTTGCAGGCCGGTGGCCAGGTGCATGTGCGCTTTCCCGTGCGTGTCGGCGCCGGCGCCAAAGCTGCTCTCGTCGAGCGTCAGGCCGGCGAGGGCGCGGCACTGGGCAGCTCGGTCAGCCAGCTCGTTCTGGGCGAGGGTGCGGACGTTACCTGGCTGATCGTGCAGGAGCAGCCGGAAACGGCCACGCATCTTGCCCAGTTCAAGGCGCATCTCGGCAAGAATTCGAAGCTGACGCTGTTTTTCATGAATGCCGGCGGCAAGCTTGTGCGCCAGGAGATCGTGGTGAAGACCACGGGCGAAGGCTCCGACTTCAAACTGCGCGGCATCAACCTGCTCGCCGGCGACACCCACACCGACGTGACCATGGTGCTCGACCATGCCGTGCCGCATACGACGTCGACGGAAGTGATCCGCAATGTCGTGACCGGCAAGGCGCGCGGCGTCTTCCAGGGCCGCATCAACGTCCACCAATACGCGCAAAAAACCAACGCCAAGATGGCCTGCAACACGCTGCTTTTGTCGGACGATGGCGAGTTCTCGACCAAGCCTGAGCTGGAGATCTTCGCCGACGACGTCATCTGCGGCCATGGCGCGACCGTTACCGAGATCGACCACAACCATCTGTTCTACCTGATGGCGCGCGGCATCGACGAGAAGAGCGCCCGCGGCTTGCTGGTGAAGGCGTTCGTGGCCGAAGTGATCGAGGAACTGGACGACGAAACCATCGTCGAGGCCCTGGAAACAAGGCTGGACGACTGGTTCGTGGCGCACGGGTAAGCGCCTCTTTCCCTTCTCCCCTTGTGGGGTCCGAAGGACGGGCGAGGCAAGTGACTCGCCCCGGGCGGTGGCCGAGCGAAGCTCGGTCGGATGAGGGGTGCGTGACGAAGTGAGGCGGTGCCTCAAGAGAGCTTGTAATGGACCAGAAGATCGAAACAACCCCATACGACGTCGAGGCGATCCGCCGCGACTTCCCGATCCTGTCGCGCGAAGTCTACGGCAAACCGCTGGTCTATCTCGACAATGGCGCCTCGGCGCAGAAGCCGCAGGTGGTGCTGGATACGATCCAGCACGCCTATTCCCAGGAATACGCCAACGTCCATCGCGGCCTGCATTTCCTGTCCAATGCCGCAACCGACGCCTATGAGAAGGCGCGCGAGACGGTGCGCCGTTTCCTCAATGCGCCAAGCACCGACAACATCGTCTTCACCTCCAACACGACAGCCGCCATCAACACCGTGGCTTACGGCTATGGCATGCCCAATATCGGCGCGGGCGACGAGATCGTGCTGTCGATCATGGAGCACCACTCCAACATCGTGCCGTGGCATTTCATCCGGGAACGGCAGGGCGCCAAGCTGGTCTGGGTGCCGGTCGACGATCTCGGCATCTTCCACATCGAGGAATTCGAAAAGCGCCTGACCGACAAGACCAGGCTCGTCGCCATCACGCATATGTCGAACGCGCTGGGCACGGTGACGCCGATCAAGGAAATCGTGCGCATCGCGCATTCGCGTGGCATTCCCGTACTTGTCGATGGCAGCCAGAGCGCCGTGCACATGCCGATCGACGTCCAGGACCTCGACTGCGATTTCTTCGTCTTCACCGGTCACAAGGTCTACGGGCCGTCCGGCATCGGCGTGCTTTACGGCAAGAAGGATATTCTCTCGGCCATGCGCCCTTTCATGGGCGGCGGCGAGATGATCGAGGAAGTGACGGAAGACGTCGTCACCTACAACGAGCCGCCGCACCGCTTCGAGGCCGGCACGCCGCCGATCGTCCAGGCGATCGGGCTGGGTACAGCATTGGAATACATGGAAAAGATCGGCCGCGAGCGCATCGCCGCGCACGAGGCCGACCTCAAGACCTACGCGCACGAGCGGCTGCGCGCCATCAACTCGCTGCGCATCTTCGGCGACGCGCCGGACAAGGGCGCCATCATTTCCTTCGAATTGCAGGGTATTCATGCCCATGACGTGTCGATGGTGATAGACAGGCAGGGTGTTGCCGTCCGCGCGGGCACCCATTGCGCCCAGCCGCTGTTGAAACGCTTTGGCGTAACCTCCACATGCAGGGCATCGTTCGGCATGTATAATACCATGGCCGAAGTCGACGCTTTGGCCGATGCGCTGGAAAAAGCGCGCAAGTTCTTCGGGTGACAGGTTCTTTGGATGACGACCATGGATGATGCGAGCCACACCACCGCGCCGGAAGCAGCCATCAATCCGCTGGTTTCCGCCTCGGCCATTCCCGCCGACGAGCTGGCGCGGCTGACCGACGACATCGTCTCGGCGCTGAAGACGGTCTATGACCCGGAAATCCCGGCCGACATCTATGAGCTGGGCCTCATCTACAAGATCGACATTGAGGACAACCGCGCGGTCAAGATCGACATGACCCTGACCGCACCCGGCTGCCCGGTGGCCGGTGAAATGCCCGGCTGGGTGGAAAACGCCGTCGGCGCCGTCGAAGGCGTCTCCGGCGTCGAGGTCAACATGACCTTCGACCCGCCCTGGTCGCCCGACCGCATGTCGGAAGAGGCGCAGGTGGCGGTTGGCTGGTACTAGGTTGACTGAGGTTGGTGCACTTGCACCAGTGGTAAAACTTCACCATTTTAGGTGAGGAATCATTCGGCAGGCCTTGAACCTGCATGGAATGGAAGAGGAAAAAGAATGGGACGCTTCGCCGTCATCACGATGACCGAAAAGGCAGCCGACCGGGTGCGCGAGATCGTCGCCACGCGCGACAATGCGCATGGCATTCGCCTCGGCATCAAGAAGGGCGGTTGCGCCGGCATGGAATATACGGTGGACCTGGTGACCGAGCCCAACACCAAGGACGACCATATCGAACGCGACGGCGCGCATGTCTATGTCGCGCCCGAGGCTGCGCTTTTCCTGTTCGGCACCGAGATGGATTTCGAGCAGACGACGCTGCGCACCGGCTTCACCTTCCACAACCCGAACCAGAGTTCGGCCTGCGGCTGCGGCGAATCCGTCGAACTGAAGCCCGCCGACCTGAAGGCGCTGGCTGAGGCGCGCGCTTCGGCCTGATCTTCCTTCTCCCCGTTCACGGGGAGGTGAGGAATGGTCCGCGCAGCGGGCGAAAAGCCAATTGCTTGGCTTTTCGAATGACGAACGGCCCGAAGGGCCGGATGAGGGGCAGCGCTGACCATCGGAAGTCGCGCTCCGCGCCTCCCTGCTTACTTCACCCACATCTTCGTCCGCTTGTGCCAGTCGGCGATCGATTCCTCGGGATAGACGTCGAACGCCTTGTCCTTTTTGCCGATCACCGGCTCGACCCAACTCGCCTTGTATTTCAACATCAGATGCACCTTCTCCGGTGGCTTCGGCAGCTCGCTGTCGATTGCCGAGGCGAAGGGGTGGACCAGGTCCGGCCATGTCGGATCGTAGAGCCAGAGCGCCGAACCGCACTTCTTGCAGAAATTGCGCTCGCCCGTCGAAATCTCACACTTTGGATGCTCGTCGTCCGCGATCTCTGCCTGGTAGACGCCGAGATTGCGCTTGCCCTTGATTTTCAGCGTCTTGTAATCGGCGCCGAGATTGATGGCGAAGCCGCCGCCGCCCTGCTGCTTGCGGCAGATCGAGCAGTAGCACAGCATGAACGGCACCGGCGTGTTGCTCTCCACCTCGAAATGGACGGCATCGCAGCGGCAGGATCCCTTGAGCAGCAGCGGCATGACAGAACTCCGACGGATGGCTCTCAACTTGCCAGCATGGTTTTTGGTTGCAGCCATGGCAAGCCCGGTGACATGATTGCGGCATGGACAATGAACGCATCGAAGAGCTGTTCGAAGGCCTCGGCCCGGTCAGTATCCGAAAACTGTTCGGCGGCAAGGGTATCTATTTCGACGGCGTCATCGTCGCCATCGTGCTGCGCGGCGAATTGCTGCTCAAGGCTGACGAGCAAAGCGCGCCCGACTTCGAAGCCGCCGGCTGCAAGCAATGGACCTATACCGGCACCCGCCACGGCAAGCTGGTCGCGATGCCGTACTGGAGCATTCCCGACGACGCGTTTGATGACCCTGACGAGATGAGGGTGTGGGCGCGCCGGGCGTATGAGGCGGGACGCCGGGCGGGGAAGTGAACCGGGACCGCCGCGTTTCTTCCCACCCCCCTCTGTCCTGCCGGACATCTCCCCCGCAAGGGGGGAGATCAGTTGTCACATTGGCCTTCGCCAATCACCAACGTTGAAAATGGGAGCCTGCGGCTAAGCTGTTAATCTCCCTCCTTGCGGGGGAGATGGCCGGCAGGCCAGGGGGGTGCTGTCCCGCCGACGTAGGCGATCCTACAGCGCCTTCGCAATCCTCGCCGCCAACCGCGCATTGTTCTCGACCAGCGCGATGTTGGTCTTCAAGCTCCGGCCGCCGGTCAGTTCGAGGATTTTGCCCAACAGGAACGGCGTCACCGCCTTTCCGGTCACATTCTGCACTTCCGCCGCCTTCTGCGCGGCCTCGATATAGCCGGCCATCTCGTCGGCCGGAATTTCATCGTCCTGCGGCACCGGGTTGGCGATCAGCATGCCGCCGACCAGGCCAAGTGCCGCCCTGGTCTTGTAGAAATGCGCGATCTCTTCCGGTCTGTGCAGGGTCAGCGGCGCGCGGAACGGCGAATGCCGCGACCAGAAGGCCGGCATCGTCTCGCAGCCATGGCCAATCACCGGCACGCCGCGCGTCTCCAGCACTTCAAGCGTCTTTTCGATGTCGAGGATCGCCTTGGCGCCGGCCGAGACGACGATGACCGGCGTGCGCGCCAACTCGTCGAGATCGGCCGAGATGTCGAAGCTCTTTTCCGCGCCCTTGTGGACGCCGCCAATGCCGCCGGTGGCGAACACCTTTATCCCGACCATGTCAGCGGCGATCATGGTGGCGGCGACCGTGGTGCCGCCGGTGCGGCCTTGCGAGACCGCAAAGCCGAGGTCGGCGCGCGACAGCTTCATGGCATCGCCGGTCATGGCCAGCGACTCGCGCTCGCCGTCGGACAGTCCGATCTTGATGCGGCCGGCGACCACGGCGATCGTCGCCGGCACCGCGCCATTGTCCAGGATCATCTTTTCGACATTGGCGGCCATGGCGCCATTGTCGGGGTAAGGCATGCCATGGGTGATGATGGTGCTTTCCAGCGCCACGACCGGGCGGCCAGCGGCGAGCGCCTCGGCCACGGGCGCGTGGATGTCGATGAAGGGGCGGGCGCTTTGCGGTGTCATGATGGTCTCCGATCCGGAGATCCGCGCGTCCGCTTGGACGTCGCGCTCCGGCAATGGCAATTGGCCGCCCTCATGCCATTTCCTGCGCGTCGGGCACAAGAGCCAGTGCCTCGGTGAAGATCGCGGCGGTGAAGGCCGGCACGGCATCCGAACTTTCGATGGCGAGCGTCGCCGCGGCAACGCCTTCGCGGAGGGCTTGGCGCAATGCCAGGCCGCGCAGCAGGGCAGCGATGGTGGCGCCGGCCAGCGCGTCGCCGGCGCCGGTGACGTCGGCGACTTTTCTCGGCGCCGGCGGCAGGATAGAGAAGGCGCCGGCTTCGTCGAATCCTAGCACCGGGCCGTCGCCCGCCGTCACCACGCCACTGGTGAGGCCGCTGCAGCGCAGTCCGTCGACGGTCTCGCGCTCGGTGGCATTGGCATCGACGCCGGCCAGCACCATGGCCTCGCGCCGGTTCATGAAGACCTGCGCGAGTTCCTTCAGCACCGGTATCAGCCGCACCACCTTGGCCGGCGAAATGGCGATGGCGAACACCGGCTTGCCGGCGGCGAGCCCCACCAGCCGCTCCAGCGCCGTTGATGGCAGATTGGCGTCGCAGAGCACCGCATCGGCCTCGGCGACCACCTCGCGCACCTTGGAGCGGCGGATCTGCTTGGGGAACGCCAAATCGTAGAGCGCCATGTCGGCAAAGCCGGTGATCAGCTCGCCGTCGCGATCGATCAGCGCCGTGTAGCTCGGCGTCGTGCGGTCGAGGAAAACCGCCGACAGGTCGGCAATGCCGGCCTCAGTGATGGCGCGCGCAACCGTCTCGGCCGAGGCATCGCCGCCGCGCACCGACAAAAGCGAGGCCGAGACGCCGCGCCGCACCAGGCTGCGCAGCGCGTTGAATACGCCGCCGCCGACATCCTCGCGCATCGTGCCGGGGTTGGACGCCGCGGGCACGTACGTGCCCGACACCTGGCCGCGGCGATCGATATGGGCGCCGCCCACCGCCAGTATCTTTGCTGATTTCACCATGCCGGCGATATGACCTTTGTTATTCGAGCCGCACAAGCGCTACGCTGTGCGGCGGAGCTTCGCAGGCGAGCCGGCGATTCGGCCGATCGAAACAGCCGGCGCGTCTGGCCCAATGCGGAACGCGTCCGAAAACCAAACCAAGAGACAAAAAAAGAACAAATCCGGATAAAGATGGTTTTTCAGTTATTTGACCCCTCTTGCCAAACGAGAACAAAAGTAGTACAAAATGGGCAGGGATTACGGATTGTCCGGCCTTCATTGACGACCAAGGGGTGATGTATCATGGCTCAGAATTCTTTGCGGCTTGTAGAGGACAAAGCGGTGGACAAATCAAAGGCTCTGGACGCGGCGCTGTCGCAAATCGAGCGCGCCTTCGGCAAGGGCTCGATCATGCGGCTTGGCGCCAATGAGCAGGTCGTCGAGATTGAAACCGTGCCGACGGGATCGCTGGGCCTCGACATCGCGCTTGGCGTCGGCGGCCTGCCGCGCGGCCGCATTGTCGAGATCTACGGGCCGGAAAGCTCGGGCAAGACGACACTGGCGCTGCACACAGTTGCCGAAGCCCAGAAGAAAGGCGGTATCTGCGCCTTCGTCGATGCCGAGCACGCACTCGATCCGGTCTATGCCCGCAAGCTCGGCGTCGATCTGGAAAACCTCTTGATCTCGCAGCCGGACACCGGCGAGCAGGCACTGGAAATCTGCGACACGCTGGTGCGTTCCGGCGCCATCGACGTGCTGGTCGTCGATTCGGTGGCGGCACTGACGCCGCGCGCCGAAATCGAAGGCGAGATGGGCGATTCGCTGCCCGGTCTCCAGGCTCGTCTGATGAGCCAGGCGCTGCGCAAGCTGACCGCCTCGATCTCGCGCTCCAACACCATGGTCATCTTCATCAACCAGATTCGCATGAAGATCGGCGTCATGTTCGGTTCGCCGGAAACCACGACCGGCGGCAACGCGCTGAAATTCTACGCTTCGGTGCGCCTCGACATCCGCCGCATCGGCTCGGTCAAGGACCGCGACGAGGTCGTCGGCAACCAGACCCGCGTCAAGGTCGTCAAGAACAAGCTGGCGCCGCCCTTCAAGGTGGTCGAGTTCGACATCATGTATGGCGAGGGCGTGTCCAAGACCGGCGAATTGGTGGACCTCGGCGTCAAGGCCGGCGTGGTCGAGAAGTCCGGCGCGTGGTTCTCCTACAATTCGCAGCGTCTCGGCCAAGGTCGTGAAAACGCCAAACTGTTCCTGCGCGACAATCCCGACACGGCGCGCGAGATCGAACTGGCACTGCGGCAGAATGCCGGGCTGATCGCCGAGAAATTTCTTGAAAATGGCGGCCCCGAGCGCGGCGAAAGCGACGACGGCTTCGAGGAAGAATCCGGCGCCATTTAGGGCACGGCCAGAGTTCGGCCATAAATCCAGTCTATTATCCGATGCTTAAGTAACCGAGTTCTTTAGTATTGCGTTTCAAACCGCCGGCCTTCGCGCCGGCGGTTTTCGTTTTTGGGCAGCGTGAAGCCGGCTTGGCAGTTGCCGGATTGGCCCAATTCCGTGTTTCTGGACAGGGTGGGGCGTGCCCGCTAAAAGGCCAAGTCGATCTTCTAAAAAGCAGAGACCAGTGTCCGCCGGCCGCGCCGGCGGTTTTCGCGAAAAGGCAGCAGTCATGAGTGGCGTGAACGAGATCCGGTCGACATTCCTCGACTATTTCCGCAAGGAGGGCCACGAGGTCGTCGCGTCGAGCCCGCTCGTGCCGCGCAACGACCCGACGCTGATGTTCACCAATGCCGGCATGGTGCAGTTCAAGAACGTCTTCACCGGCCTGGAGAAGCGGTCCTATTCGCGCGCCACGACCGCTCAGAAGAGCGTGCGCGCCGGCGGCAAGCACAACGACCTCGACAATGTCGGCTACACCGCGCGCCACCTGACTTTTTTCGAAATGCTCGGCAATTTCTCCTTCGGCGACTATTTCAAGGAGCGCGCCATCGAGCTGGCCTGGAACCTGATTACCAAGGAGTTCGGGCTGAACAAGGACAAGCTGCTGGTCACCGTCTATCACACCGATGACGAGGCGGCCGGCTTCTGGAAGAAGATCGCCGGTTTCTCCGATGACCGCATCATCCGCATCCCGACCTCCGACAATTTCTGGGCGATGGGCGACACCGGACCGTGCGGGCCATGCTCGGAAATCTTCATCGACCGTGGCGAGCACATCTGGGGCGGCCCTCCCGGCAGCCCGGAGGAGGACGGCGACCGCTTCCTTGAATTCTGGAACCTGGTGTTCATGCAATATGAGCAGGTCACCAAGGATGAGCGCATCGACCTGCCGCGGCCGTCGATCGACACCGGCATGGGCCTGGAGCGCATGGCGTCCATCCTGCAAGGGGTGGAGAGCGTCTTCGAGACCGACCTGTTCCGCCACCTGATCGATGCGGCGTCATCGGCGCTCGGGCAGGGCCCGGACAAGGAGACGGTCGCCTCCTTCCGCGTCATTGCCGATCATCTGCGCTCGTCCTCCTTCCTGGTTGCCGACGGCGTGCTGCCGTCGAACGAAGGCCGCGGCTATGTGCTGCGCCGCATCATGCGCCGCGCCATGCGCCATGCGCAGTTGCTCGGCGCCAAGGAGCCGTTGATGTGGAAGCTGGTGCCGGCGCTAGTGCGTGAGATGGGCCAGGCCTATCCCGAACTGCTGCGCGGAGAACAGCTGATTACCGAGACGCTGAAGCTCGAGGAGACCAGGTTCCGCAAGACGCTGGTGCGCGGCCTCGGCCTGCTCTCGGAGGCGACGGATACGCTGCACGCCGGCGATATGCTGGATGGCGAGACGGCGTTCAAGCTCTATGACACGTACGGCTTCCCGCTCGATCTGACGCAGGACGCACTGCGCCAGCGCAACATCTCGGTCGACCTTGCCGGCTTCACCCATGCGATGGAGCAGCAGAAGGCCGAAGCGCGCAAGCATTGGGCTGGCTCCGGCGACGCGGCCACCGAGACCATCTGGTTTTCTGTACGCGAGAAGGCCGGCGCCACCGAATTCCTCGGCTACGAGACCGAACAGGCGGAAGGCCTCATCCAGGCCCTGGTCAAGGACGGCAAGACAGTCGATAGCGCCGGCAAGGGCGACGCGGTGGCGGTGGTCGTCAACCAGACGCCGTTCTATGGCGAGTCCGGCGGCCAGATGGGCGACACCGGTATCATCTCCGGCGAAGGTTTCTCGATCGAGGTTTCCGACACGCAGAAAAAGGCCGACGGCCTGTTCGTGCATCTGGGCAAGGTGACGAACGGCACGGTCAAGCCAGGTGCAGCCGTCGAGCTGAAAGTTGACCATGCGCGCCGCACCCGGCTGCGTGCCAACCATTCGGCAACGCATCTGATCCATGAGGCGCTGCGCGAGGTGCTGGGCACCCATGTCGCGCAGAAAGGTTCGCTGGTCGCGCCCGAGCGCCTGCGCTTCGACATCTCGCACAACAAGCCGATCTCGGCCGAAGATCTCGAAGAGGTCGAGCGCATGGCCAACGAAATCGTCGTCCAGAACAGCCCGGTGACGACGCGCCTGATGTCGGTCGATGACGCCATTGCCGAGGGCGCCATGGCGCTGTTCGGCGAGAAATATGGTGACGAGGTGCGTGTCGTCTCGATGGGCACCGGCGTGCATGGCGCCAAGGCCAATAGACCCTATTCCGTCGAACTTTGTGGCGGCACCCATGTCCGGGCGACCGGCGATATCGGCCTGGTCCGTGTCGTCTCCGACAGCGCGGTCGCCGCCGGCGTGCGCCGCATCGAGGCGCTGACCGGCGAAGCCGCGCGCAAACATCTCGATGAGCAGGACAGGCGCCTGAAGGCAACTGCGGCCGTGCTGAAGATCTCGCCGGCCGACGTGCCGGCGCGTGTCGAGACGCTGCTCGAGGAGCGCAAGAAGCTCGAGAAGGAGCTGAGCGAAGCGCGCAAGAAACTCGCGCTGGGCGGTGGTGCCGCGGCCGATGCTCCGGCCACCACCGAAACCGTCGCCGGTATCGGCTTCCTCGGCAAAGCGGTTTCCGGCGTGTCGCCGAAGGATTTGAAGCCGCTGGCCGATGCCGGCAAGACATCGCTCGGCTCCGGCGTCGTCGTCTTCGTCGGTGCGGGCGAAGACAACAAGGCAAGCGTCGTGGTCGCCGTGACGGACGATCTCGTCGGCCGCTTCAGCGCTGTCGATCTTGTGCGCGTTGCCTCGGCCGCATTGGGCGGGCAGGGCGGTGGCGGACGGCCCGACATGGCGCAAGCCGGCGGCCCGGACGCCTCGAAGGCCAATGATGCGATCGCCGCGGTGAGGGCGGCGCTGGAGGCAGCCTGAAAGCCACCCTATGCCTTATCTGGTTTTGTGTGCGGCTTTCCGGCCTTCGCCGCCGTGCTTGCCATTCTGTGGCTGATAGTGGCAAGCCGGCAATCAGCTCTTAGACGGTCCGTCTAGCTAGTTCTTTTTCGCCGCTTTCAGGGCGCGCGTCATTCTGCTGGAATCGCCCCAGGTGGACAGCCAGATCAGCACGTCCGTGGCGATCGAAATCAGCGACCGTAAAAAGTTCAGCGCCGGGCCGGACGATTTCAGCTGCTCTTCGGCGTGATGGAGATGGGCGAGCTCTTCCTCGCGGATCGCCAGGATGATGCCGTGCAAGTCGTGGTCGCGATTGGCGAGGAAAAACAGCTGATCGTCCAGATGGCGATGCACCGCCGCTTCAACCGCCGCCGTGCAGGCCCAGATGCCTTGCGGACCGAGCAGGGCGGTGACAAAACCCAGCACCCAGCCACCCCAGCTCCAGAACTGCATTACCCGGCACGGTCGCGACCGCCGCGCCGGCATGGCGGCGCGGAACGCAGCCCAATGCGTGCGCTCGTGCCCAAGCATCTCCGACAAGGATGGCACGCAATCCGGCCAGAAGCGCCTGGCGACAAGAATCTGCGCCGAATAGATCCTGATCGCACCGAACTCACCGGCGTGGTTGACCCTGACAATTCTGGCGACGGTGAGCGCGTCCTGGCGAGATGGGTCAGCCATGGCCCGAACCCATATCAGCCCGCCGCCAGGCTCGGACGTTTTGCGATGCCCTCCCACCAGGCCTGGATGTCGGCGAACGCCGCAAGCAGCTTTTGCCCGTCGGCGACCTTGACGAAATAGGCGATGATGGATGCCGCATGCAGGTCGGCCAGCGTCAGCTGGTCGCCGAGCAGCCACGGCCCGGGAGGCTTGAGTGCGGTGAGCACCCGCAGCACCGTTTCCGCCTGGCGCAGCCCGTTGGCGACCAGTGCCTCGTCTGGCGCTTCCTTCTCAAGCCGCTCGACGGCGACGTCCCAGACCATCGATCTGTAGGCATAGGCGTCGAGCATGCCGATGATCTGGTTCATCGTTGCGCGGGTGCGGGCGTCTTTTGGCTGCAGTGCCGGGCCGTCGAACGCCTCGTCGACATAGCGGGCGATTGCGCTGGTTTCGAACAGGCGAAACCCGTCATGCTCGAAGGCCGGAATGCGGCCGAAAGGGTGATGCTCGAAGTACCAGGCGGGAGCGCCCTCGGCGGCAAAGACATCGACCGGCACAAGGTCGTAGTCGATGCCTTTTTCCGCCAGCACGAGGCGGACGATGCGCACATATACGCTGTAGTCCGCCCCGTAGACGACCGGCTTGGCCATGGCTGCCGGCTTACGCCATCGCCTTCTGCAAATTCTCGTCGATCTTGTCGAGGAAGCCGGTGGTCGACAGCCATGGTTGGTCGGGACCGATCAAGAGCGACAGGTCCTTGGTCATGAAGCCGCTCTCAACCGTCTGGATGCAGACCTTCTCCAGCGTGTCGGCAAACCGCTTCAACTCGGCATTGTCGTCGAGCTTGGCGCGGTGGGCGAGGCCACGCGTCCAGGCGAAGATCGAGGCGATCGAATTGGTCGAGGTTTCCTCGCCCTTCTGGTGCTGGCGATAGTGGCGCGTCACGGTGCCGTGCGCGGCCTCCGCTTCCACCGTCTTGCCGTCCGGCGTCATCAGCACGGAGGTCATCAGGCCGAGTGAGCCAAAACCTTGCGCCACCGTGTCGGACTGGACGTCGCCGTCATAATTCTTGCAGGCCCAGACATAGCCGCCGGACCATTTCAGGGCGGAGGCCACCATGTCGTCGATCAGCCGGTGCTCGTACCACAGCTTCTTCGCCTTGAACTCGGCCTCGAATTCAGCCTCGTAGACCTCCTGGAAAATGTCCTTGAAGCGGCCGTCATAGGCTTTGAGGATGGTGTTCTTGGTCGAGAGATAAACCGGATAATTGCGCAGCAGGCCGTAATTCAGCGAGGCGCGGGCGAATTCGCGGATGGAGTCGTCGAGATTGTACATCGCCATGGCAACGCCGGCGCCGGGTGCGTCGTACACGTCGTGCTCGATCACCTTGCCGTCCTCGCCGACGAACTTGATGGTCAGCTTGCCCTTGCCGGGGAAGCGGAAGTCGGTGGCGCGATACTGGTCGCCGAAAGCATGACGGCCGACGATGATGGGCTTGGTCCATCCCGGCACCAGACGCGGCACGTTCTTCATGATGATCGGTTCGCGGAAAATGGTGCCGCCGAGAATGTTACGGATGGTGCCGTTCGGCGACTTCCACATCTTCTTCAGCTTGAATTCCTCGACGCGCTGCTCGTCGGGCGTGATCGTCGCGCATTTCACACCGACGCCCCATTTCTTGATGGCATTGGCCGAATCGATGGTCACCTGGTCGTTGGTGGCGTCGCGGTGCTCGACGCCGAGGTCGTAATATTCGAGCTTCAGGTCGAGGTAAGGGTGGATCAGCTTGTCCTTGATGAACTGCCAGATGATGCGGGTCATCTCGTCGCCGTCGAGCTCGACGACCGGGTTCGCCACCTTGATCTTCGCCATGAAAAGAATGCCTCGCTTTTGGGGAACAAAACGGCCTCGCCCGCATGGCTTCGGCCGGGTATGCGGAGCGTATATCAAAGCCTATTTGGCCGCGCAAACGACGATCCGTGCAGAATGGGTCGTCCGACCGGTGTTTGCAAAAGCTTCATTTTGCCAAGCGGATGTGGCAGGGAACGCTGAAATGCCGCAAACAGCAGTTCATTGAGATCATGTCCGCCGTCGATCATCCTGAAAACGCATCCGCCGCCGCCCCGGCGATCATCCTGGTCGAGCCGCAGCTCGGCGAGAATATCGGTATGGTTGCGCGCGCCATGGCTAATTTCGGCCTTGCCGAACTGAGACTGGTCAACCCGCGTGACGGCTGGCCGAGCGAGAAGGCGCGCGCCGCCGCCAGCCGCGCCGACCATGTCATCGATGCCGTAACAGTGTTCGGCGACCTGGCGTCCGCCGTCGCCGACCTCAACTTCGTCTTCGCCACCACGGCGCGGGAGCGCGACGGCTTCAAACCCGTGCGTGGTCCGGTCGAAGCGGGCAGGGCGCTGAGGGCACGTCAGATAGCCGGCCTGCGCACCGGCATCTTGTTCGGCCGCGAGCGTTTTGGGCTCTACAATGACGAGGTCGGGCTGGCCGACGAGATCGTCACCTTCCCGGTCGATCCCGGCTTTTCGTCGCTCAACATCGCCCAGGCCGTGCTGTTGATGTCCTATGAATGGATGAAATCCGGCCTGGAGGACGAGACGGCGACTAATTTCTCCAGTCCTGAAATGAAGCCGGCGAGCAAGGAAGAGTTGCACGGCCTGTTTGCCTATCTCGAAGGCGCGCTCGAAGCGCGCGGTTATTTCCGCCCGGCGCCCAAGAAACCCAAGATGGTCGACAATCTGCGCGCCGTCTTGACGCGCGCCGGTTTCGCCGAGCCGGAACTGAAAGTGCTGCGTGGCATCATCTCGTCGCTCGACCGGTTTTCGCCGGCCATGCCGCGCGGTGACGGCTCGCCGGGAGACGATCCAAGGCGTTTGCCGGCCGCTGCGCGAAAACGCCAGGCAGACAAAGAAGATTAGAAATCGCTAAGCTTCGAACGGCTGAAGTAACCGAATTTTATTTGCCTCTCGTCCATTGTTGTCAAAACGGTGGGGTGGCAAATGTTCACGTCCAAAATCGGCCGTATGCGCTTCTTCTTCTATTCGCTCGGCGTAGCCCTGCTCGAGGCCATTCTTGCTGTGCTGTGCATCGTTGGCACGATCGGCTTTGAGGGGCTGGTCAACTCGGCGCCCGGTCCATCGAGGCAAGGCATGGCAGGCGCGGTTCTGGTCGTTTCCCTCCTGGCTGTGGTCATGCGTGCCAACATCGCCTGGCGACGCAGCCGCGACGCCAACGGCAAAGCCTGGATCCTGTGGTCCTACATCGTGTTCTGCGCCATCTACGCCTTTCTGCAGGCAGGCACGCTGCTGGTCATCGATTTCAAAAACCCGGAAAGCACGTCCAGCGGTTTGAACCTGCTGGCGCTGTCGATCTTTGGCCTTTGGTGCACGATCCTGGTGGCTAAGCCGGTGGCGGGCATCAATATCGACGAACTGACATCGGTTTTCGATTTCGATGGCGATACGCCCATGCCTGCGGGATCCGGCCGGATGGCCAGCAGCACGGCACAGTGTTCCATGCGCAACGCCACACCGGCCACGCGCTCGGTGCCGTCCGCCCAGCCTATGGGCCGCCCGCGGCCCGCCGGCTTCGGCAAGCGCGGGCTCTAGGCCGAGGCAAGGTCGTCTTCGCCGGCTTTGCATAGAACTTGCTGACATTCGCCACTTCAAGACCATGATGGTTGCAGATAGAAGAACGGCATTGGCCAATGACCGCCAAGCCTTCTGATCCAGCCTCTTTCATGGTCCGATATCAATGAGCCACCGTCCGATCCTGATGTTCGATTCCGGCGTTGGCGGATTGACCGTGCTGCGCGAAGCGCGCGTGCTGATGCCCGACCGGCGCTTCGTCTACGTCGCCGATGACAAGGCCTTTCCCTACGGCGCGTGGGAAGAGCCGGCGCTGCAGGCCCATATAGTCGAGCTCTTCGCCAAGCTGCTCGACCGTTTTGATCCGGAAATTTCGGTCGTCGCCTGCAATACCGCTTCGACGCTGGTGATCGATGCGTTGCGGGAAAAATTCCCTGGCCATCCCTTTGTCGGCACGGTGCCGGCAATCAAGCCGGCGGCCGAGCGCACCCGGTCCGGGCTGGTCTCGGTGCTGGCGACGCCGGGCACGGTGAAGCGCCAGTACACGCGCGACCTGATCGGCAAATGGGCGCAGAAATGCCATGTCCGGCTGGTCGGCAGCAACAATCTCGCCGGACTGGCCGAGGCCTACATGCGCGAGGGCTTTGTCGACGAGGAGGCCGTGCGTGCCGAGATCGCACCGTGTTTCGTCCAGCATGACGATTTGCGCACGGACATCGTCGTGCTCGCCTGCACGCACTATCCGTTCCTGGCCAATCGCATGCGCAAGACCGCGCCCTGGCCGGTCGACTGGATCGACCCGGCCGAAGCGATTGCGCGGCGTGCTCTGTCGCTGCTTCCGGCTGTCGACGGACCATTGCCGCAAAGCGAGCCCGACATCGCCGTCTTTACCTCGGGAAAGGCGGATTTCGCCATCAGCCGGCTGATGCAGGGTTTTGGATTGAGCGCGCGCTAATGCATGTCGCCCAAAAGTGCGCAGCGGTTTTGGGACAACGACATGCATAAAACGAAAAACTAAAGCGCGTCGCCGACGCGCTTTAGGCAGGCTCGAAGACAATGACGCGTCGATCCGGATCGGCCGAAACAAGCCTTAGCGTCAGGCCATCGCCCTGCCTGAACCCTGAGGCCTTCACATTCGCAACGACAGGCATGTCCGAGAGCTGAACGCGCACACGCCGATCACCGACGTCGGTGACGACGGCCTTGAATGTTTCACCCATGCGCCCCTCAGCATCACCGCCTCGGCAAGGTCGATGGCCGCGTGGTTGATCTGCGAGGCGCGGGCGCCTGCGCGGCCCATCACCTTCGGCAGTCTGGAAAACGCCTCGGTAACGGCTTGCGGCACCGGCTGGCCGTTGACGATGGCCAGCACGCATCGCACGACATAGCGATCGGCCAGCCGCCTCAGGGGTGCGGTGGCGTGGGCATAGGTCGCGGCCATCGCCTCGTGCCAGGGGACAACGCCTTCCTCATAGGGCTGGTAGGACGCACCGGAGCCGGCGCGGCGGATTTCCAGCATCAGCGCTGCCTGTTGCATGTTGGCAGGATCGAGGGTTCGCTGATAGTCGGGCAGGCTGGTCGAAGGAGGCCAGGACAGGCCTAAGGCCCGTGCCGCGCTGCGCAGTCTTTGCACTTTGGAAGCATCGGGCGGCGCCATCACCCGAAACAAGCCGGTCCGGTGTGCCAGCATGGCGTCGGCAATCGCCATGTTGGCGGCCAGCGAAAGTGCTGCGTTGTCTTGCTCGGATTGCAGCAGCGGTCTGAACGCAAGCTGGAATGTGCCATCGGCAAGCTGTTCCACCTCCTGCTCGGGCGGGTCGACGCGCGAAGCGCCGCGACGGTCTTCGGCCGCCGCCATGCGCCGCGCGATTTCGGCGAAGCCGACTGGGACGTCGGCGGCCTGCACGCTGTCATAGGCGAGCTTGGCGCGGCTTTGAATGATTGCCCGCTCCGCGCCATCCAGCCTTACCGCTCCGTCGTCGGCGATCCGGACCGTGAAGATGACAGCCGGACGCGGACCGCCGGGCAGCAAGCTCGCGGCGCCCTCGGCAATGACCCGGGGATAGAGCCCGGCCTTGCCGTCCGGCAAATACAGGGTTTCGCCCCGCGCCCAGGCTTCGCGATCCACCGCGTCGCCGTCTGCGACGAACCAGGCTACGTCGGCGATGGCATAGTGCAACAGAAGGTCGCTACCGCTCGCTTCGATCGAAAACGCTTGGTCAAGATCGGTGGAAGCCGCGGGATCGAGCGTCACGAAGGGCATCGCCGTGCGGTCGGCATGCTGGTCGGGCACGCACCTGGCCGCCGTCTGTGCCATGACCACTACATCAGGGGGAAATCCCTCCGGCACATGGAACTCGGTGCGGATTTTCGCGAGGCCGGTGGCGAGTGCCTGCGAGGGATCGTTCAACGATTTCATGGCGCCGTCCTACACCGGCGTTGCGGGCACGGGAAGGTGGTTTTGCCGGCAGTGCCGGCCGACCATGGGCAGGCATGAGCGCGGAACGGAAGTTGACCGCCAGCGCTGGAACCGTCGCCGGAGCGCAACGTTTCTTCCTCTGTCAGCAAAGGAGGTGCCGATATGCCTGCAACCTCAAAAGCACAGCAAAAGGCCGCTGGCGCAGCCCTGTCGGCCAAGCGCGGCGAGACCAGGAAGAGCGAACTTCAAGGCGCGTCGAAGTCGATGTACAATTCGATGAGCGAAAAACAGCTCGAGGAATTCGCAGAGACCAAGCGCAAAGGCCTGCCGGAGAAGAAATCGGCAGACTGAAACCTTGAACCGAGTCGATAAACAAAGCCCGTGGCCGAAACCACGGGCTTCTTCGGTTCAGGCCAAGCCCGAAACCCCTGACGTCACCAGCAGCGCTTCACCTTGTAGCGGATGACCTTCTTGTGGCCATGCCGCCAGATGACCTTCTTCTTCACCACGACATGGCAGGTCTGACGATGCTTGTGGCCCTGCCAATGCTTGGCCATCGCTGGCTCGGGCACGGCGATCGACATCGTCCCGGCCAGGACGGCTGCACCGACCAACGAGAGGAAAAACTTCTTCATGCGACTTCGGGCTCCTTTGGCTCCAGTCCCTTCCTAAATGCCGTCGGCGCAACAACCTCCCGCCGCATCCGGCACGGCACTCAACGCCAAAGACGTGATATGGTTGCCGGGCCCAGCGCCAGCGACGCGCTTGACTCTGCTCAAATCTCCGTTTAACGAGCGCACCAACACCGGGCCGCAATGCCCGGTTGTTTCTTTTGCATGGCAAGCCCGGGAAAGCAGGTTTATCGTTTCCTGGGTTTTGTCTAGACTGACGTGTCCCGTGGGTTTTCCGCCGCGTTGCGTGGGAAAACCCTGTCAGGCCTCGAAAACGGAGGCCAGAGGAGGGCGCGTTTCCTTCACCCGGACCATGAGGCTCCGGGTGGTTTGTTTTGAAAGGGAATGCGATGAGCAAGCGCGAATCCGCGAAGTACAAGATCGACCGCCGTCTCGGCGAAAACATCTGGGGCCGCCCGAAGTCCCCGGTCAACAAGCGTGAATACGGCCCCGGCCAGCACGGCCAGCGCCGCAAGGGCAAGCTTTCCGATTTCGGCCTGCAGCTGCGCGCCAAGCAGAAGCTGAAGGGTCACTATGGTGATGTCTCCGAAAAGCAGTTCCGCAAAGTCTATGAAGAGGCTGATCGCCGCAAGGGCGACACCTCCGAGAACCTGATCGGCCTGCTCGAGTCGCGTCTCGACGCGGTCGTCTACCGCTCCAAGTTCGTGCCCACCATTTTCGCGGCTCGCCAGTTCGTCAACCACGGCCACGTCAACGTCAACGGCAAGCGCGTCAACATCGGCTCGTACCGTTGCAAGCCGGGCGATGTCGTCGAAGTGCGCGAAAAGTCGAAGCAGCTGGTCATCGTGCTGGAAGCGGTCGGCCTCGCCGAGCGCGACGTGCCGGACTATATCGAAGTCGATCACAACAAGATGGTCGCGACCTTCTCGCGCATCCCCGGCCTGGCCGATGTTCCGTTCGCCGTGCAGATGGAGCCGAACCTGGTCGTCGAATTCTATTCGCGCTAAGCGATCGCTTTTCTGCGATACTGGAAAGGGCCGCCCGTCGAGGCGGCCTTTTCTTTGTCGGCCATGTCCGCTAATCCGGCACTCTCGGCTATGGAAAGCGACAAGCCATGAACATGCTGGCAGACATCGAAACAGTTGAACCGATTGCTGAAGGCGGCTTCCATCCGCTGTTTGCCGACGTGCCGTCTTCCGTCGAGTTCAACAAACTGCGTAAGCGGCTGTTGCGGTTAACCCGTCAGGCGGTCGAGGATTTCGCCATGGCGAGGCCCGGCGACCGCTGGCTGGTGGCCTTGTCCGGCGGCAAGGATTCCTACGGGCTGCTGGCCGTGCTGCTCGATCTCAAATGGCGCGGGCTGCTGCCGGTCGAGCTGCTGGCCTGCAATCTCGACCAGGGCCAGCCGAATTTTCCGAAGCACATTTTGCCCGACTACCTCGATGCGCATGGCATTGCCCATCGCATCGAGTATCAGGACACCTATTCGGTGGTCACCGACAAGCTGCCTCAGGGCAGCACCTATTGTTCGCTGTGCTCGCGGCTGCGGCGCGGCCATCTCTATCGCATCGCGCGCGAGGAGGGCTGTTCGGCGCTGGTGCTCGGCCACCACCGCGAGGACATTCTCGAAACCTTCTTCATGAATCTGTTCCATGGCGGCCGCCTTGCCGCCATGCCGCCAAAGCTGCTCAACGACGACGGCGACGTCATGGTGCTGCGGCCGCTGAGCTACTGCGCCGAGGTCGATCTGGAAAAATTCGCCGCCGCTATGAAATTCCCGATCATTCCCTGCGATCTCTGCGGCAGCCAGGAAGGCCTGCAGCGCAACGCCATGAAGGCGATGCTGGACGATATGGAAAAGCGCATGCCGGGCCGCAAGGATACGATGCTGCGCGCGCTGTCCAACACCAGGCCGTCGCATCTGCTCGACAGAAAGCTGTTCGACTTTGCCGCCCTCAATGGCAGCCTCAGCACAGGACAAGACATTTCCGATGATATTTGACGACCAAGCGATCGACTGGCTGGCCGAGCTTCTCGCCGATGCAGCCAGGGCCGAAATCATGCCACGCTTTCGCCGGCTGGGCGAGGGCGACATCAGACAGAAGACCTCGGCTGCCGACCTGGTGACCGAGGCCGACATCAACGCCGAGCGGCTGATCACGGCCAGGCTGCGCGAGCGCTATCCCACGGCGATGATCGTCGGCGAGGAAGCCTGTTCCGACAATCCGGCGCTGCTTCAGGGGCTCGGCGATGCCGACCTCGCCTTCGTCGTCGACCCGGTCGACGGCACCTTCAACTTCGCCTCCGGCGTGCCGCTCTTCGGCGTCATGCTGAGCGTCGTCGTCAAGGGCGAAACCGTCGCCGGTATCATCCATGACCCCGTAGGCCGGGACTGGCTGATCGGCGCCAAGGGCGCCGGCAGCCATATCCGCCATGCGCATGGCGCGCTGGAGACGGTGCACGTCGCCGATGCCGTGCCGATCTCGCAGATGACCGGCTCCGTCTCCTGGCAATATCTGGCGGAACCGCAACGCTCGCTCCTGGCGCGCAACCAGACCAAGACCCTGTCGCAGTTCGGCTATCGCTGCGCGGCACATGAATACCGTCTTCTGGCCAGCGGCCATGCCCATTTCGTCGTCTACAACAAACTGATGCCGTGGGACCATCTGGTCGGTGTGCTGATCCACGCCGAGGCCGGCGGCTACACCGCGCGGATCGACGGTAGCGCCTATCTGCCCTCGCATATCGACGGCGGCATTCTTGTCGCCCCGGACAAGGAAAGCTGGCAGGAGTTGCGCAGGGAACTCTGGGCGCAATAGTCGGTCCAACTGCCGGTAGACGCTTTCGTCAAGTATATTGGCTCTGTTATAGTGGTCCAATCTCTCGCGAAGCCGGAGCCGCGAAATGAAACATCGGTCCGCAATTGTCGCAACGGCACTTGCACTTGCCCTGGTCGCCTGCGCCACTGAGGCACGATCGCAGGAGCGCGCGTGTCGTAGCCCCGATCCCATCGACACCATCGACGAAATGTTCGACGCGATCTTTGCCTGTTGGCAGCCGCCGCCTGGAAGTGCTGGCCTGACCCTGACGCTGAGTTTTTCAATTCGCAAAAACGGCACGCTGATGGGCAAGCCGCGCGCCACTTTCTCCCATATGGGAGATGATGCCTCGCTCAACCGGGTCTTTGTGTCATCCGTGCTCGAAGCGCTCGACAAGGCTCTGCCGATGCCGCTGTCGGACAGCATGGGTGGCGCCATCGCAGGGCGCCCGCTGTTCCCTCGTTTCCGATGCGGTTTTGAGACCAACAATCTCAAGGCGCGTCGCTCAATGCAGGTCGGTGACGTGCCCTGAAATGGGTGGGTTGTGCGGCTGGAACATCTTGCCGCGCTCGGCGATCAGGATCATCAGCAGGGCCGCGACCGAGACGCTGCAGAAGCCGGCGGCAAGCGGCGTCACCGTGCCGTTGAAGGCCTGGCCGATCAGCGTGCCGAGGATGCCGCCGAGAAAAGTCTGCATGAAGCCCAGGATGGACGACGCGGTGCCCGCCAGTTGGCCGAGCGGTTCCATCGCGAGCGCGTTGAAATTGGCGCCGAGCGCGCCGAACGGGAGCATCGCACTGGCGAAGAAGGTGATGAACAGCCAGAGTGGCATCTTCATTTGAAGCGAAACGGTGAGCCAGGCAAGGCTGATCACCAGGAACAACAGCAGTGCGCTCTGCGACAGGCGGCGCATGCCGATGCGGCCGACCAGGCGCGAGTTGAGGTAGTTCGAAAAAGCGAGAACGCCGGCGACACCCGCGAAGATGACAGGAAACAATTCGCCGACATGAAAAATGTCGACATAGATCTGCTGTGCGGAGGCGATGAAGCCGAACATGGCGGCGAAAATGAAGGTGCTGGCAAAGGCGTAGCAAAGCGCCATGCGGTTGGTGAGCACGATGCGGAAACCACCGACGACGGATGAGACTGTCAGCGGCCGGCGGTACTCCGGATGCAGCGTCTCCGGCAGCCGCAGCAGCGACCACGCCGACACGATCAGCGCTCCGACGGCCATGGTGACGAAGATCCAGTGCCATGTTGCGAACAGCATGATGAACTGGCCGATCCCAGGCGCGATCACCGGGATGGCCATGAACACCATGAAGATCAGAGACATCACCTCGGCCATGCGCCGACCGTCGAACGTGTCGCGCACGATCGAGACGGCGATGACGCGGGTCGCCGCCGCACCGATGCCTTGCACCAGCCGGCACAGCAGCAGGACGGCGAATGACGGGGCGATGGCGGCAGCTGCCGCCGCCACGACATAAATCGCCAGCCCGGCAACGAGTGGCGCGCGGCGCCCGAACCGGTCCGAGATCGGTCCGAAGAAAAGCTGTCCGCCACCGAAGCCCAATATATAGGCGGTGATCACATACTGGCGGTGGTTTTCATTCTCAACGCCAAGCGTGGCGCCGATTTGCTGCAGTGCCGGCAGCATGATGTCGATGGCCAGCGAGTTCAACGCCATCAGTGCCGCGCAAAGCGCGATGAATTCCCAGCGCGGAATAGGCAATTTGCGTGCCTGTTGCGGCGCTTTTGCTGGCTGGTCCACGGCGGGTCCGATCTTCAAAACGAATATGCGCCGGCATGCCGGCGCATAAGTTCGTCCTCACTCCGATAGGGGGAGGTAACATTTTGCCGGGGCGGGGCTGCCCCGTCTCAACTCAGAATCAGGCTGTCGCTTTGACGCTGACGCCCTTGTCGACGAGCAACGTCTGCAGCTCGCCCGCCTGGAACATTTCGCGGATGATGTCGCAGCCGCCGACGAATTCGCCCTTGACGTAAAGCTGCGGGATCGTCGGCCAGTTCGAATATTCCTTGATGCCTTGGCGCAGTTCGGCCGAGGTCAGCACGTCGACGCCCTTGTAGTCGGCGCCGATGTAATCGAGGATCTGGACGACCTGGCCGGAAAAGCCGCACTGCGGAAAACCGGGCGTGCCCTTCATGAAAAGGACGACGTCGTTGCCCTTCACTTCGCTGTCGATGTAGTCGTTGATGCCGCTCATGAGATATCCTTTCACGCCTGTGGGAGTCAGGCTCGAAGCATAGCCATCAAATAAACCCATAGATGGGCCGAAACAAGATGTTTGCGCCGCCGTCGCGGAAATGGCGCAAAGGATCGCCTGTCTTGGGCCAAGCATCCCTGCCGATTGCAGCCTCCGGGACATGATGAAAAGACGATATGGCGCCGCCCTTCTGATCGCCATCCTGCTGGCCGCGATTGCCGTTGTCTGGTGGCCGAGACGCCCGGAGCCGCCGCCGCTGGTCATTGGCGGTGACCTGCCCGCGCCTTGCCGGAATGTCGCCTTCGAGGCGGTGACCTATGTCGTCTGCACGGTCGACCTGCGGACCTACAACCTCGCTGTCTTTCACGTCGGTGCCGACGGCAAGCCCTTCGGCTCGCTGGAGGCCTTCGGCAAGGCGGTTGCGGGCGAGGGGAGGCCGGTGCTGCTCGCCATGAATGGCGGCATGTATCACGAGGATTTGTCGCCGGTCGGCCTGCTGGTCGAGAACGGCAGCGAAAAGTCGCCGCTCAACCTTGCCGATAGCGAAGGTAATTTCTTCCTGAAGCCGAACGGCGTCTTTCTGGTCGGTAAGGACGGCAAGGCGGCTGTCATGGAAAGCAACGCCTATGCCGCCGCCAAACCCGATGTCGCCTTCGCCACGCAGTCGGGCCCGATGCTGGTGATCGATGGCCAGATTCATCCACGCTTCGAGCCGAACGGAACCTCGCGCTACGTCCGCAACGGCGTCGGCGTGCGCGATGAAAACACCGTTTTGCTGGCGATCTCGCGGTCTGAGGTAAGTTTCGGCAGCTTTGCGCGGCTGTTTCGCGACGCGCTACAATGCCGCAACGCGCTGTTCCTCGACGGCGCGGTCTCCGCGCTGTCGGATGGCGACAGGATGATTGTCGGCGGAAGATATCCGGCAGGGCCGATCATTGCCGTGTTGGCAAGCCAGCCGCCGACGCGCTAGGCCAGCCTGGCGTCAGTCCGGCACACTGGTCTGCAACGCCAGCGCGTGCAGCACGCCGCCCATATTGCCCTTCAGCGCATCATAGACCATCTGGTGCTGCTGGACGCGGCTCTTTCCGCGGAAGCTTTCGGCCACCACTTCGGCTGCATAGTGATCGCCGTCACCGGCGAGGTCGCGGATCGTCACCTTGGCGTCCGGAATGCCGTCCTTGATCAGTTTTTCGATGTCGTGGGCATCCATTGCCATGGCAAAATCCTGTTCTGGGCGGCTAGGCACGAGTGACTCGGACGGCAGCCTAAAGCCTTTCTGGTCCGGGTTGAAGCCGTTCTGTCGGCGACGCAGTGTCTAAGGGCCATCCTGCCGCGGGTGAACCACACCATCTTCTGTAATGTCGTCGCGGGTCGAGAACCCCCGGCCAAGGCTGAACACCAGGACATAGAGCGGGATGTTGAGCGCCAGGGTGATAATCGGGAGATAGCTGGTCATCTGCCACAAGGGCGAAAAGAATGGTTGGCCATAGCCGTCGCAGATCAGCGATGACCCGTATTCCCACAGCGCGCCGGTAATGACCGCAATGGCAAATAGCTTGATGCAGGTGGCGACATGCCTTGCGCGCGCCGGGTTCGGCAAAAGGCGGCTCCACAGCACCAGGCAGACGATGGGGATCGCATAGATCAGACTTTGCAAGGCCAGCATCTGCAGTGTGCCATTGGCCGCCTCAAGGAACTGGTCACGCCTTTCCAGCAGCGGACAGACCTCGCTCGAGGTCGTCGACAGCAGGAAAAAGACGAACGGCCCGAGGAACCAGAAGAAGAACAGCGACGGCCAGAAGACGACTGCGATCAGCGTCCGGGCTGCCAGGCTGGTCAACTGGACTTGTCCATGAAGTTCGGGAACCAGCCTTCGTGGGCAGCGGTCAATTCGCTGACCGGGATCGCCCTGGCATCGCCGAGCTTCACTTCGTTTCCACCGGTCGAGCCGATCCATGGCGCAAAGATGCCGAGCCTGCTCTGTTCGTCGCGGATGGCGTCCCATTCCTTGCTCTGCGGATCGACGGACAGCGTCAGGAGGTAGCGGCCCTGGTCCTCGCCGAACCAGACCGGGATCGGGTCGGTGCCGGCGAGCCCCGGAATGGTGGCGCCGATGCCGGACGCCATCGCCATTTCGGCCAGGGCTATCGCCAGGCCGCCATCGGAAAGGTCATGCGCCGCGGTCACGACGCCCGACGCGATCAGCGCGCGCACGTGGTCGCCGACGCGCTTTTCATGGGCGAGGTCGACGGGTGGCGGCGGCCCGTCGGTCCGACCGTGAATGTCTCTGAAATAGGCGGACTGGCCGAGATGGCTGCCCCAGCTTGGGGGCGCGCCGACCAGCAGGATCATCTGGCCCTCGGCGGCAAAGCCGATACGGGTCATCTTCGACCAGTCGGCAATCAGCCCCACGCCGCCGATGGTCGGCGTCGGCAGGATACCTTGGCCATTGGTTTCGTTGTAGAGCGAGACATTGCCCGACACGATCGGGAAGCCGAGCGCCCGGCAGGCATCGCCAATGCCTTTCACCGCGCCGACCAGTTGGCCCATGATCTCAGGCCGTTCCGGATTGCCGAAATTGAGGTTGTCGGTGGCCGCCAGCGGCAGCGCGCCGGTGGCGGTGAGGTTGCGCCAGCATTCGGCCACCGCCTGCTTGCCGCCTTCGTACGGGTCGGCCTCGCAATAGCGCGGCGTGACGTCGGAGGAGAAGGCGAGCGCCTTGGTCGGATGGCCTTCGACGCGCACCACGCCGGCGTCGCCGCCGGGAAGCTGCAGCGAATTGCCCTGGATCAGCGTGTCGTACTGCTCCCACACCCAGCGGCGCGACGACAGGTTCGGCCCGCCGAGCAGTTTCAACAGCGCATCGGCAACGTCGGCCTTCGGCGCATCGCCGGCTGCGAGCGCCGCCGGCTTCTTCGGCTCGACCCAGGGGCGGTCATATTCCGGCGCCTTGTCGCCAAGGTCCTTGATCGGCAGATTGGCGACCTCGTCGCCCTGATGGATGACGCGGAAACGCAGATCGTCGGTGGTCTTGCCGACGATAGCGAAGTCGAGGCCCCATTTGTGGAAGATCGCCTCGGCTTCCTTTTCCTTCTCGGGGCGCAGCACCATCAGCATGCGCTCCTGACTCTCCGACAGCATCATCTCATAGGCACTCATGCGCTCTTCGCGCACCGGCACCTGGTCGAGGTGAAGCTCGATGCCGAGGTCGCCCTTGGCGCCCATCTCGACCGCCGAACAGGTGAGGCCGGCCGCACCCATGTCCTGGATGGCGATGACGGCGCCAGACGCCATCAGCTCAAGACAGGCTTCGAGCAGGCATTTTTCGGTGAAGGGATCGCCGACCTGCACGGTCGGGCGCTTCTCGTCGATCTTGTCGTCGAACTCGGCCGAGGCCATCGTGGCGCCGCCGACGCCGTCGCGCCCGGTCTTGGCGCCGAGATAGACGACCGGCAGGCCGACGCCCTTGGCTTCCGACAGGAAGATCGCATCGGTCTTGGCGAGGCCCGCGGCAAAGGCGTTGACCAGGATGTTGCCGTTGTAGCGGGCGTCGAAATTGACCTCGCCGCCGACGGTCGGCACGCCAAAGGCGTTGCCGTATCCTCCGACGCCGGAAACCACGCCGCTGACCAGGTGCCTGGTCTTGGGATGGTCCGGTGCGCCGAAGCGCAAAGCGTTCATCGCCGCAATCGGCCGCGCGCCCATGGTGAAGACGTCGCGCAATATGCCGCCGACGCCGGTCGCCGCACCCTGGTAGGGCTCGATGTAGGAGGGATGGTTGTGGCTCTCCATCTTGAAGACGACGCAGTCGCCGTCGCCGATATCGACCACGCCGGCGTTCTCGCCCGGACCCTGGATGACCTGCGGCCCGGTGGTCGGCAGCGTGCGCAGCCATTTCTTCGAGGATTTGTAGGAGCAGTGCTCATTCCACATCGCCGAGAAGATGCCGAGTTCGGTAAAGCTCGGTTCGCGCCCGACCAGATCGAGGATGCGCTGGTATTCGTCGGGCTTCAGCCCATGCGCGGCTATGAGTTCCGGGGTGATCGGCACGGAATTGGAAATGGTCATGGGCGGCGATTGATGTCCATGGGAGAGGGGAATTTGAGTCCCCTCATATCGCAAGCTTTGGCGTGATACACCCCATTGGATGACGAAAAACGCCGGAAAACCACAGGGCGACGATGGTAGCGGGGAGCCGCTGGGGAACGCTATGGCATCCCGGCCGTTAGGCCTCAAACCAATCAGGAGATTTCGACATGGCCACCAAGCAAGGCAAGAAAGACAATCGCCTCTCCGACAAGGAGGCCATGCATATTGCCGAGACCACCGACGTTTCGCCCAAGCAGGCCAAGGACCTGGCCGAGAAGCACGGCAAGGACAAGGGCGCGAAGGAAGCCAAAAACTTCAAGGCAGAGGGCTGAACCTGAAGATCGGGATACAGGAGGATCGAGTCAGGACGAACTGTCGTAGCCGGCGCGGCCTTCCTCCAGCAGCCGCCGGATCACCGCGACGCCGCCGGTGATGTCCTCGCGCCGCCTTGGCTGCGAGACGCCGAAACGCACGCCGTGAAAAACCTGCTCGGAACGCCCCGCCTTGAACTCGTCCTCGTCGTCGAGGAGCACGCCATTTTCGAGGCATGCGCTCCTGAAAGTGCCGGACAGCCAGGGATCGGGCAGCGTCAGCCAGACGAAGGGCACGCTGCCGTGTGACTTGAAGGCGAAACCGGCCAGTGTCTCGCGCACGATGGCGATCCGGGCGGCAATTTCGGCAATGCTGCGTTTGCGGATATCGCCAGCCTGCCCTGACAGCACCAGCCGCGCATTCACCTCCGCCAGCAGGAACGGCATTCCGCCGGTCATCATCTTGTGGGCGACGCGGATGCGATGGCGATAGGCGGGCGGGCAGGAGAGCCAGCCGCCGCGAACACCTGCCGCGACCGATTTCGACAGACCGCCGGCGACAATGGTGCGCTCGGGCGCATATTCGGCGATGAGCGGCGTCGGATCTTCGGTCAGGCCGCCATAGAGATCGTCCTCGATGACGATGACATTGTACGCGCGCGCGACGCGGGCGATCGCCTCGCGGCGCGAAACCGACAGGATCGCCAGCGTCGGGTTCTGCACCGTCGGCATCAGGAAGATCATCTTCGGGTGCTTCTGCGCGCAGACGCGTTCGAAATCCTCGGGATCGAGGCCTTCTTCGTCCGATGCCACCAGTGCTATGCGCCGCCCGATCAGCCCGGCGCTGCGGGCGATCTGCGAATAGGTGAGGTGCTCGAAGACGACATAGTCGCCCGGCGTGGTCAGTGCCGCAATCGCCGCCATCACCGCGGCATGCGTGCCAAGCGTGGGAACGATGGTGTCGGCCGCCGGACGGAACGAATTGCGCGACAGCCACCGGGCGCCGGCCTCGAACCAGCGCTCCGGAAAATCCCTGGTGTAGCTCGAAATCTCGTGCGGGTGTTCCTGCACCGTGCGCGAGAGCATGTCAGCGACAATGGCGCCCTGGCCGATGTCGGGCGCGGCAGTGCTGTCGAAACGCAGTTTGCCGGGCGGCGCATCGACATAGCGCGTGCCTTGCACGGCAGGCTCGGCGAATTCGGGTGACGCTTCCGATTGCTGCGCCAGCACATAGGTCCCGCGACCGACTTCGCCGCTCACCAGGCCGCGCTCGCGCAGCAGCTGATAGGCTCGGCCGATCGTGCCGACCGTCGTGCCGATATCATAGGCGAGATCGCGCTGCGGCGGCAATTTTGCCCCGGCATCGATGACGCCCTTGTCGATGTCCGACTCGATGCTGTCGGCAAGGCGCTGGTAAAGCGGGCCGGAACCGATGGTGAGGTCAGGGAGCCAATTTGTCATGGTGACAATTCTGTATATTGCACCAGATCGGGTGTCAATGCATATCAGAACCGTACCAAGATGGGTACAATTTGCAAGGTTGGCAGAAAGACAATGGATACAATCGAGACAATTCGCTGCGCGGGCATTGAATTGGTCGGGCCTTGCCCGTCCAGCCGGCGAGGCTTTGTCGGCCGGATCGTGCATGTGGTCAGATCGCTGGCGCGATGGATCGACGTGCTGATCGAGCGCCGTCGCGGCCGCCTGGCTTTGCTCGAAATGACCGACGAGCAGCTCAGGGACATCGGTGTGTCGCGTGACGACGCTCACCGCGAAGGCATCAGGCGATTCTGGGACTAACTTGTAGTCTGGTCAGCGGCGTGTGCCCGGAGCCCTGAGGCGTGAGACGCCCTTATCGGCAAGCACGGCGAGGATGCACAGCACCAGGAAAACACCGGTGACGGCCAGCGCCGCAAGGGCGACGTTGGCCGCGCCGTTTTTCGCAACGTCGAGGAACGGGTAGGGCACTTCGCCTGCGATCGGTGCGCGCGCCAGCGCATAGGCGAGATAGGCGATCGGATAGGCCATCCACCACGAAATGTCGCTCCAGCGTGTCCTGCCGTCAGCGCCTGCAACAAGCCACCACAGCACGAACAGCACCGGCGTCACATAGTGCAGCAGCACGTCACAGAGCAGGAACAGCCCCTGCGGCTGCCAGAGCTGCGCCAGAACCGTCGCATAGACGATGAAGACAAGCGCGATGGACACGGCGACGCCGGCCCGCATCCGCGGTCCGGCAAAGGCGGGCAGCCAGGCGTAGCCCGAAGGCGACAGCAGCGAGACATGGACCAGCACCGCACCGATGTTGGTCAGGATGGTGAAGAAGCTGAACAGAAAGACGATGGAGCCGAGAAAACTGCGGCCGGCCTCCATCGATGCCGGGATGGTGATGCACGCTTGCAGGACAAGCCCGGCCAGACCTATGACCAATCCCGCAAACTGCAGGAAGCGGCCCATGGCGTCAGGCGGCCGCGTTGCAGGAGGGGTTGCCCGTTTGCCAGCGCGCAATGTCGGATCCGATGCGCGCGCCGAGCGGATCGTCCATCAGCGGACCGAACACGTCGACGCGGCTGGAATTGCCTTGCGCCTGGACGACCAGCAGCGGCTTGCCGCCATAATGCTTGGCCGGCACCAGCAGGAAGCGGGGCGTGCCGCTGAACGAATTCAGCTCATTGGCCATCTGATAGGATTTGAAGGCGGGATCCTTGCTGGCGATCCAGCATTTGTGGGCCGATATCGCTACCTGTTCCATGGCCAGCAGCGAAGCGCTCTTGCCCGTGGGGACCGGCGCGCTCTTCGGGCTGGACTGGCAGGACGCCAACGCCAAGCCGGCAGCAGCCAGGGGACCTAGGCGAACAATCATCAGTCTCATGGTCAACCGCCCCCGCGTTTTGAAAGGAATTCGAAGAGATATCAGGCGGCGATGCCGAGCGCGCCTTCGAACAGGGCGCGGCCGTCGCTTCCGCCATGCGCTGCCTCGATCAGGTTTTCGGGATGCGGCATCAGGCCGAGCACATTGCCCTTCTCGCTGACGATACCGGCAATGTCGTTCATCGAGCCATTGGGATTGCTGCCCTCGGCATAGCGAAACACCACCTGTCCTTCGCCTTCGAGACGGGCAAGCGTGTCGGCGTCGGCGAAATAATTGCCGTCGTGATGCGCCACCGGCGTGCGGATGATCTGACCCGGCTGGTAGCGGCGGGTGAACATGGTGTTGGCGTTGGCGATTTCGAGCTTCACCTCTCGGCAGACGAATTTCAGCGAGGCATTGCGCATCAGCGCGCCGGGCAAAAGGCCAGCCTCGACCAGGATCTGGAAGCCGTTGCAGACGCCGATGACCATGACGCCCTTGGCCGCCTTTTCCGCCACCGCCCGCATGACCGGCATGCGCGCGGCAATGGCGCCGCAACGCAGATAGTCGCCGAACGAGAAGCCGCCGGGAATGGCGATCAGGTCCACATCAGGGATTTCGGTGTCGGTCTGCCAGACGGTCGCCGGCGCCTGCCCGGAGATCTTGGTCAGCGCCGCAATCATGTCGCGGTCGCGGTTGAGGCCGGGGAGAAGAACGACAGCTGATTTCATATCAAGCGATCTCCACCGCGTAATTCTCGATCACTGTGTTCGCCAGCAGCTTGTCGCACATGGCTTTCAGATCGGCTTCGGCCTTGGCCTTGTCGGTCTCTGAGAGCTCGAGGTCGAAGACCTTGCCCTGCCGCACCTGGCCGACGCCGCCGAACCCCAGTCCGGACAGAGCGTGCTCTATGGCTTTTCCCTGCGGGTCGAGCACGCCGTTCTTGAGGGTGACGGTGATGCGGGCCTTGATCATGCTGGACAGGTTCCTGTTCGAAGACTTAGCAATTCCAGGAAAAGTCTGAAGCGGTTTTCGTCCGGAATCGCGTCAAGAAATGAAGACTTAGTGCGGCTTGCCTTTGAGGCCATCGGTCGAGGCGACGAGCACCGGGCCGGTCGGGCGCGGCGGCTCGTTCTCGTTCATGATGCCAAGGCGGCGGGCAACTTCCTGATAGGCTTCGACGAGGCCGCCCATATCGCGGCGGAAACGGTCCTTGTCGAGCTTGTCCTGCGTTGCCACGTCCCACAGCCGGCACGAATCCGGCGAGATCTCGTCGGCAACGACGATGCGCATCATGTCGCCCTCGAACAGGCGGCCGCATTCGATCTTGAAATCGACGAGCTGGATGCCGACACCCATGAACAGGCCGGAGAGGAAGTCGTTGACGCGGATGGCCAGCGCCATGACGTCGTCGATCTCCTGCGGGCTTGCCCAGCCGAAAGCGGTGATGTGCTCTTCCGACACCATCGGATCGTCGAGCGCATCGGCCTTGTAATAGAATTCGATGATCGAGCGCGGCAGAACGGTGCCTTCCTCGATGCCGAGGCGCTTGGACAGCGAGCCGGCGGCGACATTGCGCACCACCACTTCGAGCGGAATGATCTCGACTTCCTTGATCAGCTGCTCGCGCATGTTGAGCCGGCGGATGAAGTGGGTCGGAATGCCCATGCGGTTCAGATGGTTGAAGATGTACTCGGAAATGCGGTTGTTGAGCACACCCTTGCCGTCGATGACCTCATGTTTCTTCTTGTTGAATGCGGTCGCATCATCCTTGAAGAACTGGATAAGTGTGCCCGGTTCCGGTCCTTCATACAGGATCTTGGCCTTGCCTTCATAAATGCGGCGGCGATTTTTCATCTGATTTTTCTCTGGATTTGCGGGCAGGCGGCAAGCGACCAGTTCCTGTCCGTCTGCCTAAATTGGTGCGGCGACGGGTGGGGTTCAATGCCGGGTCTATCCCAATCACAGCGTTTGCTCAATCGGCAAATCCTTTCCATCGACCGCTTTCAGGAATGAAATGCCGCAGCGCAGCAAGTGATGTAGCATATTGACCGGCCCGCGCCCTTTTGGTTTGTGCTGCGGCAACACACATATCCATCGCCAACGCGAATCGATTTCATCGGAGGGAAGCCATGAGCAGCATGAAAGACCGCGAAGAGGGTTTTGAGCGCAAATTCGCCTTCGACGAAGAACTTCGCTTCAAGGCTTCCGCACGCCGCAACAAGGCGCTCGGTCTGTGGGCCGCCGAAAAGCTGGGCAAATCCGGCACTGACGCCGACGCCTATGCCAAGGAAGTTGTGGTTTCCGATATCGAGGAAGCCGGCGATCACGACGTATTCCGCAAGATCCGCAAGGATTTCGACGCCGCCGGCGTCGACCAGTCGGATCACCAGATCCGCCGCACCATGGACGAACTGATGGCGCAGGCGATCGAGCAGATCAAGAACACCTAGAGCGAGTAGCGCTGGACCAATCGACCGCCCGGTCCAGCCGGGCGGTTTTTCTTTGCCTTTTCAGCCTTTTCCGGCTGAAACTGTGCGTGGGCCTGTTACAAGGCTCTACCCAACGAGGAAAGCACCATGTCCCTGAAGTCACGCCTGGCGGCGGATGAAACGCTGTTCACCGCCTGGTCCGGCGTTCCGGACGCTTTGACGGTCGAAATCATCGCCAAGCAGGGTTTTGACGCCGTCACCCTCGATATGCAGCATGGCGGACACCACGAGGACTCGGTCCTGCGCGGGCTGGTGCCGGTGCTGGCCGCCAACAAGCCGGCGCTGGTGCGCATTCCGGTCGGCCGCTTCGACATGGCCAGCCGCGCCCTCGATTTCGGCGCCGAGGCGGTGATTGCGCCGATGGTGAATTCGGTGGCCGATGCAAAACTCTTTGCCGCGGCGATGAAATATCCGCCGATGGGCGAGCGCTCCTGGGGCCCGACCTATGCTTTTCCGCGCCATGGCAAAGGCGACCACGCCGAATGGCTGCGCGACACCAATCAACGCACCATGGCCTTTGCCATGGTCGAAACGCGCGCCGCACTCGATGCGCTGGACGGCATCCTCGACACGCCGGGCATTGACGGCATCTTCCTCGGCCCATCGGATTTCTCCATCGCCTGGTCGAATGGCGCCACCGTCAATTCGACGCTGGAAAGCATGATGGAAACCGTCGCCTCCATCGCCGAGCGGACGCGCAAGGCGGGCAAGCATGCGGCGATCTACGTCGTTGAGCCAATGATTGCCGGCCGCGTCGTGGCGATGGGCTACCGGCTGCTGGCGATGGGCTCGGACCATGCGCTGATTTCGCTCGGCGCAAAGACACTCATCAAAAGCATGAACGATTCGATAAAGGGCTGAGGCGTTGTGCCTTGCCCGGTCAGGCCTTGAGGTCGGTCAGGAACTTGGCGAAGGTCATCGACCCTTCCGGCCAAGGGCCGAAGCCGGCATCCTCATTGAGGTGACCGGTTTCGCCGGCATCGATGAACAGCGAACCCCAGGCGCCGGCAATGTCCTCGGCAACCTCGAAGGCGCAGAACGGATCGTTGCGGCTGGCGATGACGATGGACGGGAAGGGCAGCGGTTCGCGCGCATAGGGGCCAAAGGTCATCAGGTGACGCGGCCTTATCTCCGGGTTGGCGACGTCGGGCGGCGCGACAAAAAACGCGCCGGCGACCGGCTTCCTGAACTGCGGAATGGCCTGCACCGCGGCCGCCACACCGAGCGAATGGGCAACGATCACCACCGGCCGCTCGGCCTCGTTGACAGCGTTCGCCACGCTCGCCGTCCAGTCCTCGCGCACCGGCTTCGACCACTCCGCCTGTTCGACCCGACGCGCCGTCGATAGTTTCGACTGCCAGCGTGTCTGCCAGTGTTCGGGGCCGGAATTGGTGTAGCCCGGCACGATCAGAATATCTGCGTCTTTGACTTTCATGGCGCTGAGATAGCGAGCGGCCGTGTCTCGTGCAACCCGCGCTGACGCATGCGGTGCATCACAATCGTGAACAACCTGTTCGATTCTTTCCATCTTGTGTGAACGATCAGGATCGACGATTTGAGGCAGGAAGAGATGGACAACAGAATAGACTGGTGGCGCGGCCTGGGATAACGCGCTGAACGGAGAGTTTTATGAGCGAACTGCCTTTTGCCGCGACGACCCCCGTCAGCGTGTCACGCGTGGGCCTGAAGGCGCGCGACGCCGAAGGACTTGCCGATTACTACCGGGCTGTTGTCGGCCTGCAGGAATTGAGCCGCGCCGATGGCGCCATCACGCTGGGCGCTGCCGAGCGCCCGCTGCTGGTCATCGAGCCTGACGCAGCGGCCAAGCCCGACGATCCGCGCAGCGCCGGCCTTTTCCACACCGCTTTCCTTCTGCCCAGCCGCGCCGATCTCGGCCGTTGGATAAACCATGCCGCCGCCAACAAGATCCGCATCGAGGGCGCCTCCGACCATCTGGTCAGCGAGGCTTTGTACCTGACCGACCCCGAAGGCAACGGCATTGAAGTCTATAGGGACCGTCTGCCGCAGGAGTGGAAGTGGAACGGCGACAAGATCGCCATGGCGACCGAGCGGCTGAATCTGGCCGCCGTGGTTGGCAGCGTGCCGGCCGGTGACGCCGGCTGGCAGGGCGCGCCGCAAAACAGCATTATCGGCCATGTCCATCTGCGCGTCGGCCGGCCGGAAGATGCCGAGGCCTGGTGGCACGACGAATTTGGCTTCGACACGGTCGCTAAGTATGGAGGGCAGGCGGTGTTCCTGTCGTCGGGAGGCTACCACCATCATATCGGTGGCAATTCGTGGCACAGCGCCGGCGCCGGCCGCCGCGATCCGTCCCGCTCGGGTCTGGCCTGGGTCGAGATGCGGTCGGACAAGACAACCGCTGAAACCACGCGGGAAGATCCGTGGGGCACGGTTATCCGCACCGTGCCGGGCGCCGCCGGCTGAGCGCCCGCTCGGTTCTTACAAGGAAGTGGCGGCGTAGCCCGTCAGCAGCCCATGCGCCCAGCTGTCGAAGCCGGTGGCTGTCGCGCGGGTGGACGCCTCGGTCCAGTCATAGCTGACCGTATGATGGCTGAACGACCATTGTCTGTCCTTGCGCGTGGCAAGGGCATAGCGGGCATCCGGACTGCCGGTCACAGTCAAACCTGGGAATGCCTGGACGCCGACACTGCCGGGATTGAGGATTGTCCGGTTGTCCGACAAGCGCACAACGCGCGGCGTATGTGTATGGCCGCACAAGGTCAGCCCGGCGCCGGCGCTGCCCAGCTTGTGCCTGATCTGCTTTTCATTGGACGGGTGGAAGTGGCTGCCTCCGTCTTCCTCGAGCAGGAACACGTCGTCGTCACTGGGGCTGCCATGGCAAAGCAGGATGTCCTGGGCAGGCGACAGGGTGACCGGCAATGCGGAGAGCCAGGTCAATGACGCCTGGGACAGGCATTGGTGGGTGAAAGCATCGACGTCTTCCAACCCGGAAGCAGGCGGCTCGACCAGCACACGGTCGTGATTGCCGCGCACGGTCGGCCAATTCTGTGCCATCAGATATTGCGCGGTTTCTTCAGGCCATAGCGGCCCGGAGAGACAATCGCCCAGATTGACGATGATGTCGGGAGAAGCGTCTTTGATCTGCGCATGAACCGCCTCAAGCGCGCGCAGATTCCCATGGATGTCGGAAAGGACAGCCAGCCGCATGGAAGATCCTATCCGAAAACCCGCTTGAAGATCGTGTCGACATGCTTGGTGTGATAGCCCAGGTCGAATTTCTCGCGGATCTCGGCTTCGGGCAGCGCTGCGGTGACTTCCTTGTCGGCCAACAATTCCTCAAGGAAATCAGCGCCATGTTCCCATACCTTCATGGCGTTGCGCTGCACCAGGCGGTAGGCATCCTCGCGGCTGACGCCGGCTTGCGTCAGCGCCAAAAGCACGCGCTGCGAATGCACAAGGCCACGGAACTTGTTCATGTTCTTCAGCATGTTGTCGGGATAGACCAGCAATTTGTCGACGACGCCGGTGAGCCGCGACAGCGCGAAATCCAGCGTTACCGTGGCGTCCGGCCCTATCATGCGCTCGACCGAGGAATGCGAGATGTCGCGCTCGTGCCAGAGCGCCACATTCTCCATCGCCGGCAGCGCCATGGAGCGCACCATGCGGGCAAGGCCGGTGAGGTTTTCGGTCAGCACCGGGTTGCGCTTGTGCGGCATTGCCGACGAGCCCTTCTGGCCCGGCGAAAAATACTCTTCCGCTTCCAGCACCTCGGTGCGCTGCAGATGGCGGATCTCGGTCGCCAGCCGCTCGACCGACGAGGCGATGACGCCGAGCGTGGCAAAGAACATGGCATGGCGGTCGCGAGGGATGACCTGCGTCGACACCGGCTCCGGCTTCAGCCCAAGCTTTTTCGCCACATGCTCTTCGACATAGGGATCGATGTTGGCGAAGGTGCCGATCGCGCCCGATATGGCGCAGGTGGCAATATCCTCCCGTGCGTGCACCAGCCGCTCGCGGCAGCGTGAGAACTCGGCATAGGCCTGCGCCAGCTTGACGCCGAACGTGGTCGGCTCGGCATGAATGCCGTGGCTGCGGCCGATGGTGACGGTGTCCTTGTGCTCGAAGGCCCGGCGCTTCAGCGCGGCGAGCAGGCCGTCGAGGTCGGCCAGCAGGATATCGCTGGCGCGGCCGAGCTGCACCGCAAGGCAGGTGTCGAGAACATCCGATGAGGTCATGCCCTGGTGGATGAAACGCGCATCCGGCCCGACGAATTCGGTGAGATGGGTGAGGAAGGCGATGACGTCGTGCTTGGTGACGGCCTCGATCTCGTCGATCTTGCCGACGTCGAATTGGGCGGCGCCGCCTTTTTCCCAGATGGTTTTGGCGGCTTCTCTGGGGATGACGCCGAGCTCGGCTAGCGCATCGCAGGCATGGGCCTCGATCTCGAACCAGATGCGGAAGCGGGTTTCCGGCGACCAGATGGCGACCATTTCCGGCCGGGAATAGCGAGGGATCATCCGTCAGTCCTGATATGTCGGTGGTTAAGTGCGCCTCCTATCAGAGGCGGACCGAATGCTCAACGCTGCTGGCGTGCAAACCACACGCTGGCGGCGGCAAGCGCGATGAATCCGAGCGGAAAATAGAGCCTGATACCCAGCACCACGAACTGGTAGAGCGCCGTCAGCGAGGTGAAGACCAGTTCGAACGCCCACCGGGCGGTGAAGGCCTCCGCGTGCCATTCGGCATAATAGGAGCGGTATTGCAGCGCAAACAACCCGCCGGTGAAGGCGAGCGTCGTGGCAAGCAGGCAGACGAAGGCGGCGGCGAACGCCACCTCCCAATGCCGGTCGAGCGAGACCAGCCGCGCCGCGAACAACCCGACGGGAAAGGCCAATGCCGCGCCGGTCGCAAACAGCAGGACGACGAAGCGGATCTTTTCCGGGGTCTCCCAATTGTCGAGCCAAAGACCGGTCAGCGCGCTGGCGCCCATGGCCATCGCCCACAGCAAGGCGCCGACAAGCGCCGCGCCCGTCGATGGTATGGCGCGGCTGACGCGATTTCCGGCGCGCTTGCGCCAACTGGATTGATCGAGCGATGTCACAGGCGTCCGGTCACGGCGATCCAGCGAAAATCCGGTCCTTCGAAGCCGTATTGGCGCACTGCGATCAGCACCGCATAGGCGCTGATGCTGTCCATCGAGAACGTCTGCACCGCGCCGATCCTGTAGCCGTTCGGGCAGCCACGGCTTTTCGGGATCGATTTATCCTCATGCAGCAGATGGGTCTGGCCGCCATCCCTGGCCTCGATCCGCAGCAGGCGAAAACCGTTGACCTCGCCCTGGCTCTGGCAGCTTTCGGTGTCGTTCATGCCGATCTCGTCCAGCCGGAATTCCAGCGGCGGGTCGACCGGCGAAAAGATCGGCCGTGGGTTGACCACCATGCGGAACGGGTCGGCCGACAATTCGGTCACCGGGTTGAAGCCGGCGGTGATGCCGCGGTTGGCGGTAAGCTCGGCCTGGGCAATGATTGCTTCGCCCTTCTGCCTGGCCTGCTGACGGGCCGTATCGAGCGAGGCGGTCTCATCCTCCAGCCGGACCCGGATTGGCGTGCCCTTCAGGAACGTGTCGTCGGCGGTGTTGATGTAGTAGCGATTGGCATAGGGAAAGCCCGAACCGTCTGCCACACCGTATTCCTCGAAGGCGAAGACGCCGCCATCCTTGCTGAAGCCGAGGATTTCAAGCTCGGCGACATCGCCCGCTCGGGCGGCCATGGCGGATGCCAGATGGACCAGCAGGCAAACGCCAATCAGGACGAGATTTCGCATCGGGGTTCCGCTCCGCCTGCCGTGGTTCGATCGTTCCCTATCACGAGACAGTCAAAACATCGTGCTATTCGAAAGGCGATGCATCCAATTTCGCCTCTGTTTGTTATCGTCGATCGCTTTCAAAAGGAGAACACCCCATGACTGAGGCCAGCAAGATTCGCGAGCATATGGAAGTGGTCGGCGCCGACGGCGTTCACATCGGCACCGTCGACAGGGTCGATGGCGAGCGGATCAAGTTGACCAAGGCCGACAGCGGCGAGGGCGCCCATCAGGGGCATCACCACTACATTCCCTTGAGCCTGCTTGCCGAGGTCGAGGGCCAGAAAGTCTGGCTGTCGGCAAATTCGGATGTCGCGGTCAGCTTCGAGGAAGAAGAGTCCGACCCGACCTGACTGAAAATCAGCGCGACGACCACACCGCAAACAGGTCGCCTTCGGCCGGCGTCGCGGCATGGATGCCGCGGCTGATTGCGCGCGCCATGGTGGCGCCGGCAGTGGCAAAGAAATCGACGGCATCGTCGGCGCTGAGTTCTATGCCGCTCTTCCCCGTCGCCAGCGCGAACACCAGATCGCCGTCGGCCGGCGTGTGCACCGGCCAGATGGCGCGCACGAAGCCGTCATGCGCTGAAATGGCCAGCCGCTTGGCTGCCGCCTTGGTCAGCACGGCATCGGTGGCGATGACGGCGATGGTGGTGTTACCACCGGCCTCGACTTGTCCACCGACACGCTTGTCGCGGTATTTCAACAGGATCCGCCTGGCGTCGTCCGGCATCGGCGAGGGATAGCCGAGGCCTCCGAACTCATCGCCGATCTCGAAGGGTGCCGCCCAGAAATAGCGTGTACGCGCAATCGTCACCGAGCCGGTCGGGTTGGCGGCGGCGAGCGCGCCGATGGTGATGCCGCTGTCGAGCGCGGTCGAGGCCGAGCCGAGGCCGCCCTTCAGCCCGGAGCTTAGCGCGCCGGTTCCAGCGCCGATTGTGCCGAGCGGAAAGTCGACTGTTGCCGCCTGAGCTGCTTCGTAGCCGAGGTCGCGGTAGGGCGGATAACGCCCCCAAGCCTTGTCGCCGCCATTGCGCAGGTCAAACAGGATCGCCGCCGGCACGATCGGCACGCGAAAGCCGCCGACATCGATGCCTATGCCGTTTTCACGCAACGCTGCCTGAACGCCGGAGGCGGCGTCGAGGCCGAAGGCCGAGCCGCCCGACAGCACGACGGCATGAACCGCCTCGATGGAATTATGCGGTTCGAGCAGGTCGGTCTCGCGCGTGCCCGGCGCGCCGCCGAGGATCTGCACGCCACCGACCGCCGGTTCGTCGCACAATACGGTGGTGACGCCCGATTTCAGCCTGGCATCCGACGCGTTGCCGACGCGCAAGCCGGCGACATCGGTGATCAGATTGCGCGGCCCGGTGCGAAACATCAATTCGTCTCCGCCGGCACGAAACGCGTCCCGTCGAAGCGGAAGGCGCGATAGAGGTTTTGGCTCAGATCGCCTTTGTCGTCGAACCGTAGCGGGCCGATCGCGGTGGTGAAATCATGCCCGGTTAGCGCGTCGGCCAGCCCCTTGCCCGAGGTCTCGGGCGCGGCCGAGGCCGTCTTGGCAATCTCCACCGCCGCATAGGCCGGCAAGGCATAGCCATCCGGCGCGATGTTTTTGGCCGTAAACGCCGCCAGCACCTTGGGATCGGCGACATCGGCCCATTCCGGCGGCGCGATCATCAGCGTGCCGATGGCGTAAGGCACATCGCCGGGTGGCGTGCGCAAATTCTCGCCGCCGGCAAAGACGATGCCGGCCTCGAGCTGGCCGGCGTCGCGGCCCATAATGGCGATGTCGTCGCCGTCGCCACCGGCAAAGACATGCGTCGCGCCTGATTTCTTCAGCCGGCCGATCAGCCCGATCTGGTTGTCGAGCTGGGGCCGGAACGTGTCTGTGAAGACCGGCTTCAGCGCCGCCTGTTCGGCCGCGGCGCGCAGCGTCTCGGCGATTTCGCGGCCATAGATGGTGCCGTCGTCGACGATGGCGAACAATTCGCTTTGCCACAGCCGGGTGAGGATGGCGGCCACGGCATTGCGCTCGTCGTCGCCGCGCGGCCCCAGCCGATAGACCGGCCAGCCGGTCTTGGCGCGGCGGTCGGTCAGGCTTTCGGTGCGCACGCCGACGGTGATGACCGGTATGTTGGCATCCTTCAGGATCGGCAGCGCCGCCTGGATCGCCTCGGTGCAGAGGAAGCCGACGACGATATCGACCTTCGCAGCGGCGAATTCCCTGGCGGCGGTAGCCCCGCCATCGGCGGTGCAGGCATCGTCGACCGTCCTGATCTCGGCGCCGCTGGCTTCTGCTGCCAGGGCAGCACCCGCCTCGATCTGCTTGCCCAGGATCGCCGACGGACCGGACAGGGGTGCGGCGACGCCGACAAGCAAAGTCTGCGCGCCGGCGCTTGCCGGCAGCAGCCAGAGCAGTGCCGCTATTACAGCTGTTAGGGGTCGCATTCTGACGACGAATTCCTCCGTGCCGGTCGCATGCTTCCAGCGTCTCTTCCGCCAAGACCTAAAGGCTGCCCGCCCCAGGCGCAACACGGGAATTTGCGGATTGGCGTCAACCACTTCGCTTGTGGCCTATTGTGTGCCGCCATATATAACGCTTGGATTCCCGCTTATGGAAAATCATCGGTGTTGAAGTTGAACGACATAGGGCCTCAGGCCTATCGCGACGCGATGGCGCATTTTGCCGGCCACGTCCATGTGGTGACCACCGACGGGCCCGCCGGCAAACGCGGCACGACGGTGATTGCCGCCTGTTCGGTGTCGGACACGCCGCCGACGGTTCTAGTCTGTCTCAACCGCGAGAATGCCAAGAACGAGCTGTTCGTGCAAAACGGCCGGTTTGCGCTGAACACGCTGGCTTCGCACCAGCAGCCGCTATCGGTGGCGTTTTCAGGCCTGACCGGGCTGTCGGCCGATGAGCGTTTCGCGCTTGGCGAGTGGGATGTTATATCGACGGGCGCGCCTACCCTGAAGGGCGCTCTTGCGGTTTTCGACTGCGAATTGATGGACACCAAGGATCTCGCCACCCATCGTGTGCTTTTTGGCAAGGTGACAGGCCTGCGCATGGGCGATAATTTGCGGCCGCTGATCTACCACGCCCGCGACTACCACGTGCTGCAGAGCGGAGCAGAGGCGGCAACGGAGAAAGAATGACCGAGCTGAAACCGCGCCCCGCGCCGCGGACGATCGACGAAACGCTCGATCTCCTGACCGGCGCGGACTATGTCGCGGACCGCTCGCTCGCAACGGTGCTGTTCCTGTCGCTGCGCATGCAGCGGCCGCTCTTCCTCGAGGGCGAGGCCGGCGTCGGCAAGACCGAGATCGCCAAGGTGCTGGCGCAGGCACTCGGCCGGCGGCTGATCCGCCTGCAATGCTATGAAGGGCTCGACGTCTCCTCCGCCGTCTATGAGTGGAACTACGCCGCGCAGATGATCGAGATCCGCATGGAGGAGGCGGCAGGCTCGGTCGACCGCTCCGCCATGGAGAGCAATGTCTTTTCCGAAAAATACCTGATCCGCCGCCCGGTGCTCGATGCGCTGACGGGCAAGGCGGGTGCTGCCCCGGTGTTCCTGATCGACGAACTCGATCGCACCGACGAAGCCTTCGAGGCGTTCCTGCTCGAAATCCTGTCCGACTTCCAGGTGACGGTGCCCGAGCTTGGCACGATCAAGGCGGAGGAGCCGCCGATCGTCATCATCACCACCAACCGCACGCGGGAAATCCACGACGCGCTGAAGCGGCGCTGCCTCTATCACTGGGTCGACTATCCCAATGCCGAGCGCGAGCTGGAGATCGTGCGCCGCAAGGTGCCGCAGGCCAACAGCCGGCTTTCCGCGGAAGTGGTGTCGTTCATTCAGAAGCTGCGCCGGGTCGAGCTGTTCAAGGCGCCGGGCGTCGCCGAAACCATCGACTGGGCCGGCGCGCTGACCGAACTCGACAAGGTGGCGCTCGATCCCGAAACCGTCTCCGACACGATCGGCGTTTTGCTGAAATACCAGGACGACATTGCCCGCATCGGCGCGGGCGAGGGCCGGCGTATCCTCGACGAGGTCAAGGCCGAACTGGCGGCGGCGGAGTAGGGCAAGTGAAGGCGCCCGAACCCAGAGAGGCGACGGAAGACGGGCGCATCGCCGACAACATCGTCTATTTCGCCCGCACCTTGCGCAAATCCGGCATGCGGGTCGGGCCGGCTTCGGTCAAGGATGCGATCGAGGCGGTGCTGGCAGCCGGCATCGGTTCGCGCGACGATTTCTACTGGACGCTGCATGCCGTGCTGGTGTCGCGGCACGAGGATCACCCTGTTTTCGACGAAGCCTTCCGGCTGTTCTGGAAATCGCGCGAGCTGATCGAGAAACTTCTGGCGATGTTCTCGCCGGTGGCGCCCGACACCAGGGAGAAGCAAAAGCCGCGCGCGGCAGAAAACCGCGTCAGCCAGGCCATGTTCGAAGGCCACGAGAAGAATCGGCCGGTCAGGGAAATCCCGGAGATTGAAGTCGACGCCCGGCTAACCTTCTCTGGGAATGAAGTGCTGCGCGGCAAGGACTTTGCCCAGATGAATGCCGACGAGATGGCAGACGCCAAGAAGGCGATTGCCCGGCTGCAGCTGCCGTTCGACATGGTCCGTACCCGACGCTTCAAGGCAGACCTGCATGGCCGCCGTATCGATCCACGCGCCATGATGCGCTCGGCCGCGCGCACCGGCGGCGAACTGATCCTGCCGAAATTCCGCTCAGCCCGCGAAGTGCATCCGCCGCTGGTGGTTCTCGCCGATATCTCCGGTTCGATGAGCCAGTACACGCGCATCTTCCTGCACTTTCTGCATGCGCTGACCGAAAAACGGCGGCGCGTGCACACCTTCGTCTTCGGCACGCGGCTGACCAATCTCACGCGGCAGATGCGCCATCGCGACCCCGATGCCGCCCTTGCCGACTGCTCGGCGGCGGTGAAGGACTGGTCGGGCGGCACCCGCATCGGCGATACGCTGGCGGAGTTCAACAAGCACTGGTCACGCCGCGTGCTCGGGCAGGGTGCGGTGGTGCTGCTGATCACCGACGGGCTGGAGCGCGACGATGTCGCCGGCCTGTCGGAGGAGATGGATCGCCTGCACAAATCCTGCCGGCGGCTGATCTGGCTGAATCCCCTATTGCGCTTCGACGGTTTCGAGGCCCGCGCCCGCGGCGTCAGAGCGATGCTGCCTCATGTCGACGAGTTCCGCTCGGTACACAATCTCGATGCGCTGGCCGACCTCTGCGCCTCGCTGGACAAGAAATCCGCCGCTTCGGTCGATCCGCGTCGCTGGCTGGACGCTGGTGTCAGGCGCGCCGCATAGCCATATTGGATTCCGAAAACAGGCTCCCAGAGAAAACAGACTTTGAGGCAAGCGATCATGGACAACAGCATCTATCTCGATGAGGCCCGCGACCCCTTGATCATCGCGGAAGGTTGGATGAAGGACGGCAAGGATGTTGCCATCGCCACTGTGGTCGAGACCTGGGGTTCGGCGCCGAGGCCGGTCGGCAGTCATCTGGTCATCGACGCCGAAGGCAATTTCCACGGCTCGGTCTCGGGCGGCTGCGTCGAGGGCGCCGTGGTAAGCGAGGCGATCGACGTCATCGATAGCGGCAAGGCCAAAATGCTGGAGTTCGGCGTTGCCGACGAAACCGCCTGGCAGGTCGGCCTGTCCTGCGGCGGCCGCATCAAGGTCTATGTGGAGCGGCTTGGTTAGGCATGGATCCCTACGCTCTCAAAACGCTCAATGCCGAACGCCGGGCCCGCCGCGCCGCGATCCTGGTCACCGATCTCGGCGACGGCCGCGACCGCATCGTGCGCGAAGGCGACCAGGTTGCCGGCGATCTCGGGCAAGCGATCGCCAAGGCATTTCGCACCGGCAATTCCGGTTCGGTCGAGGCTGAAGGGCGCACCTTCTTCCTCAACGCGCATTTGCCGCAGCCGCGCCTGGTGGTAGTCGGCGCCGTCCATATCAGTCAGGCGCTGGCGCCGATGGCCAGGATCGCCGGCTATCCCCTGGAGATCGTCGATCCGCGCACCGCCTTCGCCACCCCGGACCGTTTTCCCGATGTAGCACTCCATGCCGAATGGCCGGAGGATGTGCTGAAACGCCAGCCGCTCGACAGCTATACGGCGCTCGCCGCCGTAACCCATGATCCGAAGATCGACGATTTCGCACTGAAGGCCGCGCTCGACGCCAACTGTTTCTATGTCGGCGCACTCGGCAGCCGCAAAACACACGCCAGGCGCGTCGAGCGCCTGCTGGCGCTCGGCGCCAGCGCCGACCAGATCGCCCGCATCCACGCACCGATCGGTATCGACATTGGCGCGGCGAGCCCGGCCGAGATCGCCGTCGCCATCCTCGCGCAGACGATCCACGCCTTTCGCTCGCGCGGGCTGGAATCGAAAGGCGCTGCGGCGTGAGATTCGGTCCGGTTCCAATCGACAAGGCGCAAGGCGCGGTGCTGGCGCATGCCACGACGGCGGGCGAGCGGCGTTTCCGCAAGGCGCACAGGCTGAGCACGCAGGACGTGGCGGTGCTGAAGGCGGCCGGCATTACCGAGATCGTCGTGGCGGTGCTTGCCGCCGATGACCTCAGCGAGGATGCGGCGGCCGAAAAGATTGCTGCCAGCATGGCCCACCGCAACATAGAGGCAAAACCGGCCGCGACCGGCCGCGTCAACCTCCATGCCAAGGCCGCCGGTCTCTTCACCGTCGATGCCGCCATGATCGACGCCATCAATGCGGTCGACCCGACCATCACCATCGCCACGCTGGCGCAGCACGCGCCGGTTGAGCAGGGCCAGATGGTGGCGACGGTCAAGATCATCCCGTTCGCCGTTGCCTCGGCCCTTGTCGATGCGGTGACAAAGATCTGCGCCGGCGGCGAGATCTTCGCCGTCAACGCCTACCATCCGGTGCGCATCGGCGTCATCCAGACGGTGCTGCCCGGCATCAAGGCGAGCGTGCTCGACAAGACGCTACGCGTCACCGAAGCGCGGCTGGCACGCTCCGGCGGCCGGCTGACGACGGAGCGCCGCACGCCGCACGAAATTGCGCCCGTCGCCGAGGCCGCCGCCGCGCTGGCGCGCGACAACGACATGGTGGTGATCTTCGGCGCCTCGGCGATGAGCGATTTCAACGATGTCGTTCCGGCGGCGATCGAGGCAGCAGGTGGCACGGTGATCCGCGCGGGCATGCCCGTCGATCCCGGCAATCTGCTGGTGCTGGGCACGCTCGACGGCAAGCGCGTCATCGGCGCGCCCGGTTGCGCCCGCAGCCCCAAGGAGAACGGTTTCGATTGGGTGCTCGACAGGCTGATCGCCGGTCTCGACGTCACCGCCAAGGACATCGCCGGCATGGGCGTTGGCGGCCTCTTGATGGAAATCCCGACCCGGCCGCAGCCGCGCGAGCCGCTGCCGGCGAGAGCCGGGCTGAAGGTCGAGATCGTGCTTCTGGCCGCCGGTCGCTCCAGCCGCATGGGCGGGCCGAACAAGCTTCTGGCGCTGTTCGACGGCAAACCGCTGGTGCGCCGGACAGTCGAGCGCGCACTGGCCTCGAAGGCAACCAGCACCGTTGTCGTCACCGGCCACCAGCGTGAGCGGGTGCACCAAGCCTTGACCGGCCTCGACGTGATCTTCGCCGACAATCCGGATTTTGCCGACGGCCTTTCCTCGTCTCTAAAAGCCGGCATTGCCCGCGTTGGAGCCGAGGCGGCCGGCGCCATGATCGTCCTCGGCGACATGCCGGGTATCTCATCGGCCGATCTCGACCGGTTGATCGAGGCCTTCCGTAGGGACGGCGGCCGCTCAGTGGTGCGTGCCGCCCATGACGGCCGCCGCGGCAATCCGGTGCTGCTGCCACGCGCGCTGTTTGGAGGCATCGCTCACCTCGAGGGCGACACCGGCGCCCGCCATCTGGTCGAGGCTGAGGGACTGGATGTCATCGACGTCGAGATCGGCGACGGCGCGTCGATCGATGTCGACACCCGTGAAGCAATGGAAGGAGCCGGCGGCGTGCTGCAGGATTGATGAGAGATGATAACGTCTGCAGTCACATTTTTCAGGCTGTCGTTAACGGTCTGGTGGCTCGTTACGGTGGCTTTGGCCATTCTGTTGGCGAGGCGTGTTTGGAAAAGATTTAGATCGGAAAATTTAGACGCGAACAAAATGCCTTTTTCATCCGATGGATTTTTATTCGCGCCATGAGCACGGTAAAATCGCAAATGATCCGGGAAGAAATTTCGAAATTCTTTTCGACCGGAATTGGCCGTGTTCTGCTCTTCCTCTTCATCGTTCTGTCGGTGAACACGATGTTGCTGGGGTTATTGGCGGAAGACGATTTTGTAAAAATACGTGGTGAATTGGCTCCATGATTGTTCGTACTCTAGCCATTCTTGTGGCCTGTCTCTCAACCATCGCCCCGGCACGGGCAGACGAACTAAAACCCTACAAGGATGACCTCTTCGCCTATCCGGCGACGCTTTCGTCCACGGACAAAGGCGCCTACACCGTCATCGACTATCGCGAGATGCGCGACATCAACGACCGCGACGAAGTGCCGGAAAAGCGCGTGCAGGCTAGGTATACCGACACCGGCGTGCGCAAGGTGCAGCGGGATTTGATGCTGAAAACCGATGCCGGCGATGTCAGGCATGTCGCCGTCGGTAAGACCGAAGGCGCCGGCATCATCGTGCTTTACCTGCACGGGCAGGGCGGCAGCCGCAAGCAGGGCGTCGACGACTTCACCTTCGGCGGCAATTTCAACCGCATCAAGAACCTGATGGCCGGCAATGGCGGCCTCTATCTCTCACCCGATTTCACCGATTTCGGCGACAAGGGCGCGGCCCAGGTCGCGGCGCTGATCGGCCACTATGCCGAGGCCTCGCCGGACGCGAAAATCTTCGTCGCCTGCGGCTCGATGGGTGGTGCGCTGTGCTGGAAGCTGGCCGGCCGCAACGATACGGGACGGCGCATCAACGGGCTGCTGCTGCTCGGCTCGCTATGGGATGACAGTTTCCTGTCGAGCCCGGCCTACAGGCGCCATGTGCCGGTGTTCTTCGGCCAGGGCAGCAAGGACCCGGTCTTTCCCGTGGAGAAGCAGGAGGCCTTCTTCCGCTCCATCATTGCGAACTCGAAAGCCTATCCGACCCGGTTCGTCCGGTTCGAGACCGGCACCCATGGCACGCCGATCCGCATGGTCGACTGGCGCCAAACGCTGAACTGGATGCTGTCCAAGGCGCCCTGAGGCATATCGCCCAGAGGTGCCCGTTGGTTTTGGCGATCATGGTTCGGCCGATATCCTCTTAGGTGTAGGCTGATATGATCCAACAGATCGGAAGCACAGCGATGGACGCCCACCCCTTCAAGATCCAAATTCCGAACGAACAACTTGAAGATCTCCAGCGCCGGCTTAGCGCAACACGATGGCCAATTCCGCTAAGCGAAGCGGGCTGGAACGATGGGGCCGAGCTGCCGTTCATCAAGCGCCTTGCGGATTACTGGCGAGACCGCTTCGACTGGAGAGTGCAAGAGGCGCGGCTGAACCGGCTGCCGCAGTATCTGACGAGGCTGAACAACCTAGACGTCCACTTTGTCCACCAGCCAGGCAACGGACCGGCGCCGCTGCCGCTGATCATAACGCATGGCTGGCCCGGCTCGTTCATCGAAATGGAACACGTCATTCCATTGCTGGCAGACCCAGCTGCCCATGGTGGTGACCCGGCCGACGCTTTCCACGTGGTAGTTCCCTCCTTGCCCGGATTCGGCTTTTCCCAGGCGCCGACGGAACCAGGCTTCCATTCCGGCCGCATCGCGGAGTTATGGGTACAGTTGATGCGCGGGCTCGGCTACGACCGCTTCGCTTCCCAAGGAGGTGACATCGGCGCGGGCGTTTCCGCCTGGATGGCACGGCTCCATTCCGAAAGCGTGCTTGGCGTCCACGTCAATTACATTCCCGGGAGCTATCGGCCACCCTTGGGTGCAGGTCTGCCACCTGTCACCGTTGAGGAGCAGGCCTTTCTGGAAAAGGCCGCGGCCTGGACGGCAACGGAGGGCGCCTATGCCCATCTGCAGGGCACAAAGCCTCAGACGCTTGCTTATGCTCTGACAGACTCGCCGATCGGTCTCGCAGCCTGGATGATCGAGAAGTTCCGTAGCTGGAGCGATTGCGACGGTGACGTGGAGCGCACCTTCGGCATGGACACGCTCCTTACGGATGTTTCGCTCTATTGGTTCAGCAACGCGCTCACCTCGTCCTTGCGGCTCTACAAGGAGAATCGACTGTTCCCTCTTGCGTTCGAGACGCTGGAACGCGTTTCGCCGCCATTTGGGGTAGCGCTTTTCCCTCGCGAGTTGCCGATGCCGCCTCGATCCTGGGTGGCGCGGGTCTTTGACGTTCAGCGATGGACATCGATGCCGCGAGGGGGCCATTTCGCTGCGCTGGAGGAACCGAGTCTTCTGGTCGAGGACATTCGCGCCTTCTTCCGGCCGATGCGTTCCCGCCTGAAACGAGAAGGCGAATGTGAAGGACTGCTTGAGCGCGGCGGTTCCTGATAAGATCCCTACGGCGCGGTGTTGTAGTCGACCACCGTCTGCGGGTTCTCCTCGCCATCGTAAGACGCGTCCACATCATATTGGACGAGGGAAAAATCGCCGTTACGGAACAGGTATATCCCCTTGTCCGAGGCGTCGCCGATGCCGCGCCATTTGTTGAACGTGGTCAGCGTCTTGGCGTCTTCGTCATATTCGGAATTGGCCGCCCAGCCGGATGTGCGGAAGCCGATGATATCCATGCCCAGCAGTTTGCCGTCGCTGTCATTGTTCTCGTAACGGATATCCATTTCGGGCTCGGTGAACTGCAACTGCCGCACGCCCGATACTTCGTCGGTCATGTAGTAGACCGAACTTGCGTTATAGGCTGCCGCTTGGCAGTAGAACTCGAAAAGCCGCGTTTCCTTGTCGGGATCGCTGGCAGCCGCTTCCTTTGCCTTGTATTTGATCGAAAAGATGTTCGGCTCCTCGCCGAGAAATTGCTTGTCACACTGATCGCCATAATCGGCGGCGAACAGTTTCTTCACCTGCTCGAGTGCGGTGTCCTTCTTCGGCGGCGGCGGCCCGTCACCACAGCTTGGCGGCAGCGCCTCCTCGAAATCGGCCTTGGACGGCTTCAGCGCGCCCTTGTCGATAAAGATCGGGCGGAATGGCGGGGCCTGGATCTGAGCGCTGACCTGGCGCAGCGTGTAGCAGCCGGCGAAGACCGCTTCATTGCCGTTCTTGTCGGTGGCGCGGATGGCGACCGGAACGCTGTAATAGATGCTGCCGGCTGCGCCCTCGTCGGAAACAGCACCGGTTTCGACGTCGACCCTGCCGGTGCCGTCATAGCCCTTGACGAAGGTATCGAAATCCTTTGCCGGCTTGGTATCGCCGTAGTAAGCCCAGGCGCGGGCGAATTCGTGCCGGTTGATGGCGCTGTAGAGCGAGCGGATGACGGCTGCGGCATCCGACCTGTCATCGACGTAAGGGGCTTGGTCATCGGCTGCCGGTTCATCGTCGGCGAACACAGCCTGGCCGGATGCGGCAAGGGAGCAAAAGGCGGCCGCTGCCAGAAAGACGCGTCTCATCGGAGAATCTCCACCACGAAAGGAGCCTATCATAGAGATTGCGGCGACGTGGTGACGCTTGAAGAATCGCCCGGGAAGGCGCTACGTCCCGCGGTCGGCGCTTCAGCCGCAATGGAGATTTGACGTGACACTATCGATGTATGAAGCCTCGGTGCCGGTGTTTTCGGCCAGGCTGAAGGCGCTGTCCGGCGTGCTGTCGGCCGCCGAACAGAATGCAACTGAACGCAAGATCGACCCGCAGGTGTTTTTGACCGCGAGGCTGGCGCCCGACATGTACGCACTGGTCAGGCAGGTGCAGGTTGCCACCGACCACGCCAAGGGCGCGCCATCACGGCTGGCCCGTCGCGAAGTGCCGAAATACGAAGACAATGAAGCGACCTTCGCCGAGTTGCAGGCGCGCCTGACCAAGACGCTCGATCTGCTGGCGTCATTCTCAGCCGCCGAATTCGAGGGTTCGGATGAAAGGGTGGTCGAACTGAAGTTTGGCCAGCGCGAAGCCTCGATGCCAGGCATGCAGTATCTGCTGCATGTCGCCATGCCCAACTTCTATTTCCACGTGACCACCGCCTACGACATCCTGCGCCACAATGGCGTGCCGCTGACCAAGGGCGCCTATCTCGGTAATCGTTGACGAATTGCGCGTTGCGAGGTTTCCCGGCCGCTGCCGGGAAACCTCGTATGACGCTGGTTCAGCGCCAAGGCTTACTCAACGCAGTGACATTTCGCGCGCGATGCGTGGGAAATCGGCCGGCTTGACGCCGATGTCGGCGCGGTCGGCATTGCTCATCGAGTGCAGCAGTGCCAGGGCGGAACGATAACGCTGATGCTCCTGCGGACGCGGACGGGCAAACATTTCAGTGAAGAATCCCATGATTCGGCCCCTTGTTGATCCTCCACGGCGCCGAGTATAGGAAAATTGTGAAGATTGTGCAGTGCAGCATTTGCATGGCAGCCATGCCAAGCGATTTTTTTTCGGCACAATTGCCGCGTGCGCTGAAACTTGTGGCGCATCCCCACCGTATGCATAGACGCTGGCACATGGCCGGCTTTTCCTCGCCACTCCTGGCGAATTTCCGGACTGCATGCAAATGCAGTCCGGCTTTTTGTTGGGTCTTGCGCATCGCCAACCGGGCCCGCCCAAACCTCGCAAACGCCTAAACTGGTTAAGATCAGCGGCATTCATTTTTAACGAGCCGGTTCTATGCTGCGACCGGCTCTGTTCGCACGCTTAAACGAGGGGGAGGCTGACATCGGCGCCAAGCGGGATTTCGCTTCCTTGCTCGACGATCTGTTCGTTGCCTCCGACAAGGATGAGGCGGCGGAAGAGACGAGCGCCCGGCCGTCGATCCCGTTCGACTATCTCTCCGTGGCCGACGAGCTTCATTCCGGCCGCATCAAGGTCTCGGGCGAAACATTCGCCGCCGAATACCGCGAGGCGGGAGCCGATCTGGCCGCAGAATTCGCGGCCCTTCTCGATCATGCCAAGCTGGCGCTGGCCGGCGAAGAGGCAAAGCCCGAGGAAAAGCTGCCGCCGATCGACCCTGACGCGATCGCCGTCGAGCTCGGCCTCGATCATCCCGTCAAGAACGCCGATCTCGGCCGCATGCGCCGCAGCTTCGCCTTCGCCAACCACCCCGACCGCGTCGCGCCGCATCTGCGCCAGCGCGCCATGATCCGCATGCAGGTGGCCAATATGCTGATCGATGAGGCCAAGCGGCGCGCGCTGGCCGGCGTCCGGCGCTGACTTTTCCAGGGTTCACGCAAAAGTCGGGTTCCCTGAGGGTTGGAGAGCGGCGCCGCTTTCCCTATACATGCGGCTTCCTTCCCGCGCTGTCCGCGCAAACCTCCCGCCGGAGAAACCCCATGCACAAACGCCGTCTCGGTCGGACCGATCTTCTTGTTACCCAGATCTGCCTGGGGTCGATGACCTGGGGCGAGCAGAACACCGAGGCCGAAGGCCATGCGCAGATGGATCTGGCCTTTGAGCGCGGTGTGAATTTCATCGACACCGCCGAGCTCTACCCGATCCCGCCCAAAGAGGAGACTCAAGGACGGACGGAGAAGTTCATCGGCAGCTGGATGAAGGCCAACGGCAACCGCGACAAGGTCATCCTGGCCTCGAAAGTGGTCGGCCGCACCGCCAACAGCTGGTTCCGCGGCGGCCGTCCGTCGAAGCTGGTGCGCGCCGACATCTTTGACGCCATCGACAAATCGCTGGCCAAGCTCGGCACCGACTATCTTGATCTCTATCAGATCCATTGGCCGGAACGTGACATTCCCTGGGGCGCCAATCCGACCCGCGTGGGTGCTGTGCCGCGCCGTGCCGACGCCGTTGGCGCGCCGGCCGGCGAGACGCCGATCGCCGAGACACTCGCCGTCTTCGAGGAGCTGGTGAAGGCGGGAAAGATCCGCCATCTCGGCCTGTCGAACGAGAACTCCTGGGGCGTCATGCGCTTCATTGCCGAGGCCGACAAGGGCGTCGGCCCGCGCATCGTTTCGCTGCAGAACGCCTACAATCTGGTCAACCGCACCTTTGAGGTGAACCTGGCCGAAGTCTGCGACCGCGAAGAGGTTGGCTTTCTCGCCTATTCGCCGCTGGCGCAAGGCTATCTCACCGGCAAATACGACCATGGCGCGCGACCGCAAGGCTCGCGCTCGCAGCTGTTCAACCGCGGCCAGCGCTACGAGACGCCGAATTCCGCGGAAGCGCAGCTGGCATACAACGAACTGGCGCGCTCCTTCGGCCTTGAACCTGCGCTGTTTGCCAACGCCTATGTCGCCAGCCGGCCGTTCGTCACCTCCAGCATCATCGGCGCGACGACGATTGCCCAGCTTGAGATGGCGCTGTCGTCAGCCGACGTGACCTGGACCGACGAGATGCAGAAGGGCGTGGATGCGATCCACCAGCGCGTCGGCAATCCGTGCCCATAAGCAGACTGTTTGGCCGGGATTGCCGAGCAAAGACAAGGGGAAGGGGACAGCCATGGATTTTCCGATCGAGACCGTCAGGGGAAAATTTCCGGCGCTGGACCTGACCGACAAGGGCCGCCGGCGCATCTATCTCGACAATCCGGCCGGCACCCAGGTGCCGCAAGCGGTTGCCGACGCGGTGGCGCGCTGCCTCCTCACCACCAACGCCAATCTCGGCGGCTATTTCGAAACCACGCGTGCCGCGCAAAAGGTGTTCGACGACGCCCATGCGGCGATGGCCGATTTCCTGGGTGCAGCGAGCGCGGAGGAAATAATCATCGGCGCCAACATGACGACGCTGACCTATCACATGTCGCGCACGCTCGGCCGCGGCTTCAAGCCGGGCGACGAGATCATCGTCACCCGCATGGATCATGAGGGCAACGTCTCGCCCTGGCTGCAGCTGGCCGAAGATCTTGGCCTCGTCGTGCGCTTCCTGCCCTTCGACGAAAAGAGCTGGCAGGTCGAGGAGGCGGCGCTCAGCGCCCTGCTCACCGACAAGACTCGGCTCGTGGCGCTGAACTATGCCTCGAACCTCACCGGCTCGATCAATCGGGTGAAAGCGCTGACGGCCATCGCCAAACAGGCCGGCGCGGTGGTCTATGTCGACGCCGTGCAGTTCGCGCCGCATGGGCTGGTCGACGTGCAGGACCTCGGCTGCGACTTCCTGATCTGCTCGGCCTACAAATTCTTCGGCCCGCATATGGGCATATTGTGGGGACGCCGCGACATCATCGATGCGCTGCAACCCTACAAATGCCGTTGCTCTTCCAATGGCCTGCCGGAGCGCTTCGAACTCGGTACGCCGCAGATCGAACTGATGGCCGGACTTACCGCAGCGGTCGATTACTTCGCCGAACTCGGTGCCGCGGCCGGCGAGGGCGGTTCGCGAAGGCAAAAGATCGCAAAGGCATACGAAGTGTCGATCGCCTACGAAAACCCGCTGGCGCTGAGGCTGATCGATGGGCTGTCCGCCATTGAGGGCCTGACCATCCGCGGCATCACAGATCAGAAGCGTGTCATTGAGCGCGTGCCGACCGTGTCCTTCACCGTCGACGGCATCGTGCCAGAGACGATCGTGCGGCAGATGAATGCCGAGAACATTTTTCTATGGTCGGGTCACAACTACGCCTGGGAGATCGTCCACCATCTCGGCATTCCGGCCGAGCAGGGAGTCGTGCGCATCGGTATTGCGCACTACAACACGGCGGCAGAGATCGACGAGACGTTGGAAAGCGTGCACCGGGTGATCGCCATGCTGAGGCAGCAGCGCTAGTCAGCTATCGCTGTTTGCCGCCGAAACCGGTGAGGAACGCCGTGAGATTGTCGCCGAGCGCGTCGCAGAGATAGCCGCCTTCCTGGACGATAACCGTCGGCAGGCCAAGCTTGGCAATTGCCTCGCCGATCCGCGAGAAACCGGGCGTGGTCACCGAAAGCCCGCCGAACGGATCGCCCTCGAACGCATCGAGACCGAGCGCCACGACCAGCGCGTCCGGCGAAAAGGCGCGGATACGCTGGAACGCCACTTCGAGGGCCTCCAGAAACGCCGCGTCGGCTGATTTGCGCGGCAATGGCAGGTTGAAATTATAGCCGAGGCCCGGACCTTCGCCGCGCTCATCGGCATGGCCCCAGAAGAACGGATAGAAGCGCACCGGATCGGCGTGCAGCGACACCGTCAGGACGTCGGAACGCGTATAAAAGATGCCTTGCGTGCCGTTGCCGTGATGCAGGTCGACATCGAGGATCACCACCCGCGCTGCCTGCTTGCGCAACACCTGGGCCGCGACCGCTGAATTGTTGATGAAGCAGAAGCCGCCGGCGACATCGGCAAAGGCATGATGGCCGGGCGGCCGGCAGAGCGCATAAGCGGCAGGCGCGCCCGATATCACCGCTTCGGCTGCCTCGACTGCACTCCAGGCGCTCCACAGCGCGCTGTGCCAGGTTTCGGCCGAGATCGGGCAAGCGGTGTCGGCCATGTGGTAGCCGGCCTGGCCGACCGCCGAGGCCGGATAGGACCCTGTGCGGGCCAGTGGATGGATGTTGGGGATGACTTCCGCGGATGCGCCCTCGATGCGCTGCCAGCGCGCAAAAATGTGTTCGAGGAAGGCGAGATACTCCGGCGTATGCACGGCCGCCACCGGGCCTAGGCCATGTTCCCTGGGCCGCTCGATCATCAATCCGGCGGATTTTGCGCCGGCTAACAATCGCTCTACCCGCTCCGGCTGTTCGGGATTGGGCTGCGGCGCACCGCTGGACAGAAAGGCCTTCGGGTCGTGGCGTTTCTGCTCCTCGGCAAAGAAGGCTTTCATTCCGCGTCCCCATTCTGCGCTGCATCGGCAAAGGCGAAAAAGGCATCACCGACGATCTTCTGCGTCTGCTCGTAGCTCGACCAGGCGATACCCAGCCGCTCATAAAAAGCCTTGGCGCCGTCATTATCGGTATCGACGGACAGCCTGAGATAGGCGCCGCCATCCCGGCGGCAGTCGCGCGCGACCCGGCGCAGCAGTCTTTCGCCGATCTTGCGGCCGCGAAACCGGTCCTCGACATAGAGGTCCTGGATATAGACGCCGGGCCGCCCCATCCATGTCGAGAAGATCGGGAAATGCAGGCAGAGCCCCGCAAAATCGCCGCCGATCTGGGCGATCAGGGTGGAGAAGGCGGGTTTGTCGCCAAAGCCGTAGCGGCGGAGATCGTCGGCAGTGGACGTGATCTCCTGATGCGCGCCGATATGGGTGCCGAGCTTGAGCAGCGCGGCATGGATGGTGTCGACGTCGTCGATGGTGCCGGGGCGGAGGGTGACTGTACTCACGATAGGCAAGGCGCCCAGGCACCCCCCTCTGTCCTGCCGGACATCTCCCCCTTAAGGGGGGAGATTGGACGTCGCCACGGCCTTCGCAAACTTCCAACGTTGCAGGATGGACGGCAGCGCAGAAACTGCTGATCTCCCCCCTTGAGGGGGAGATGTACGGCAGGACAGAGAGGGGTGCGACTGAGCGCCGCCATCTCAATCATCTCAAAACGCCACCCTATCGCCACCCTTCAGCGCCAGCATCTCGCGCGCCTCGGTCGGCGTTGCGACTTCCAGCGACAACCCGTCGAGAATGGCGCGTATCCTGCGCACCTGATCGGCATTGGATTTCGCCAATTGCCGTCCATCGTAGAGACTGTCCTCCAGCCCGACGCGGACATTGCCGCCCATCGCCGCCGCGATCGAGATCAGGGGCATCTGATGGCGGCCGGCGGCGAGCACCGAGAACTGGTAGCTGTCGCCGAACAGCTTGTCGGCGATGCGCTTCATATGGATGAGATTGTCGGGATCGGCGCCGATGCCGCCGAGAATGCCGAGCACGAACTGGATGAACAGCGGCCCCGAGACCAGCCCACGGTCGCGAAAATGCGCCAGCGAATAGAGATGGCCGACATCGTAGCATTCGAACTCAAAGCGCGTGCCGCAGCCCTTGCCGAGCTTTTCGAGCACGCCTTCCATATCGGCAAAGGTGTTCTTGAAGATGGTGTCGCGCGTGGCTTCGAGCAGCTTTGGTTCCCACTCGTGCTGCCACTCCCTTGGCTTGTCGAGCATCGGGAACAGCGCGAAATTCATCGAGCCCATGTTGAGCGAGCACATTTCCGGCTCGGCCCGCAGTGGTGCCGCCAGCCGCTGGTCGAGCGTCATCAGCGACGAACCGCCGGTGGTGATGTTGATCACCGCATCGGTCGCTTGCTTGATGCGCGGCAGGAACTGCATGAACACCTCAGGATCGGCGGTCGGCCGGCCGTCTTTGGGATCGCGGGCGTGGAGATGCAGGATTGAGGCGCCAGCCTCGGCCGCCGCGATGGCGTCGGTCGCGATCTGGTCCGGCGTCACCGGCAGATAGGGCGACATGGACGGGGTGTGCACCGAGCCAGTGACCGCGCAGGTGATGATGACTTTCCTCGGCGCCATTCTTTAGCCCTCAGCCTTCGACCGGCAGGTCGAGTTCGGCGGCCAGAACTTCCAGCGAATCGCCGATGATGGAAATGATCTCGCCGACCTCTTCAGCCGTGACGATCATCGGCGGCGCCACCATGAAATTGTCGCTGTCGACACCGCCCTTGACCCTGCGGCCGTAGATGATCAGCCCGCGCTCGTAGGCGAGGTCGAGCAGGCGCTGCGTGGCTTTCTTGCCCTGTTCGATCGGCCGTAGAGTTTCGGGATCGGCAACCATCTCGGCGCCGGTGAGCAGGCCTTTGCCTCGGACATCGGCGATGAACGGAAAACGCTTCGCCAGCCCTTTCAGCCCGTCCATCAGCACGTCGCCCATCGCGGCGGCATTGGCGATCAGGTCGAGGCGGTCCATCTCGCCGAGCACGGCGAGCCCGGCCGCGCAGGCGAGCGGATTGCCAGCATAGGTGTGGCCATGCTGGAAGCCGCCCGACGCCAGCAGCGGCTCGACCAGCCGCATCGGGGCGGCCAGCGCGCCGAGCGGCGCATAGCCGGAGCCAAGCCCCTTCGACAGCGCGACGATGTCGGGCTTGCAGTTCCAATGGTCGCCGCCAAGGAATTTTCCGGTGCGGCCGGCGCCGCTCATCACTTCATCATGGATGAGCAGGATGCCGTAGCGGTCGCAGATCTCGCGTATACGCGGATAATAGCTGTCCGGTGCGACGAGGGCCGAAGTCGCCGCACCGCCGATCGGCTCCATGATGAAGGCGAGCACGCTGTCCGGGCCCTCGGCCTGGATCTTCTCCTCCAGCATGTCGGCATAACGGACGCCGCGCTGCTCCATCGAAAGATTGTCGCGGTCGCGCCATGCCGTCGGCGCCGGCACGGTCGGCATCACCCGCATCATCGGTGTGAACGTTTCGGCCAGCGCATCGTCGCCGGTTATCGAAAGCGAACCCAGCGTGCCGCCATGATAGGAGGGAAAACGCGTGATAACCTTCCAGCGCTTCGGCTGGCCGGTCGCGACCGCCCATTGCCGCGCCAGCTTGATGCAGGATTCCGTCGCCTCCGAACCGCCGGAGACGAAGAAGATTCGGTCCATGCCCTCCGGCAGTTTGCCGGCGAGCTCCCGCGCCAGTTCTTCCGCCTGCTCGTTCTCGAAATGCAGCCGGTAGGCGAAGGTGGCGCGGTCCATCTGCCGCTTCATGGCGTCGAGCACGTTGCGGTTGGAATGGCCGATATTGGCGACCATCGGTCCGCTCGATCCGTCGATGAAGCGGCGGCCGTCCTGCGTCCACATATAAATGCCTTCGGCGCGGTCGATCAGCGGCCGGCGCAGGCTGGAGAGGTAGAACAGGTGCGAGGGCGCGCGCGTTTCTGAACCAGTTGATGAGGGCTTCTGCATGTCAGGACTTTCCGAGGTAGCGATCGATTACATTCCTGGTCACGCGCTCGACCATGGGATCCTGCCTGAGCAGGCCGGCGACCCATTCGCAGCTTCCGGCGTGGAAAACCTCGCCCTTGCCGCGCGGAAAATTGACGATCATGCCGTTGCCGCGTTTGACCTTTTCCAGATTGGCGTCGGTCGCCTCGCCAAACAGCGTTTCGGCCGTAAAGCGGCCATCCTCGTCGGTGAGAAACTGGTCCTCGATCGGGATATCGGCGCTTTCCTCGACCTGGCTCGCCATGCCGACGGCCAGCACCTGCAGCCCGTCAGGCGCACCGCTGTCCGGTGTCGGATAGGGCAGGCCGCCGCGGATCTCGAAATCGAGCCCGTCGACCTCATAGCCATAGACATGGCTGTCGGCGCCGAGCAGGTCGCCATAATAGATGCCGGTGCCGGCGAAGGCCCAGTGCTCGGGCCGATAGACCGGAAAGCCGCGCACGCCGCGCGGTGCGCATCCGCCCCAGCCGGCATAGACGCCGCGCGTCGCGTTGAGGCCGAAGGTCATTGCGCCGGGACGACCGATCTCAGGCGCTTCCCAGGAGTTGGTGGCCCGGGTGACGTCGCCGCTATAGGCCGGGTCTTCGGCCCGCGCCCGGTATTTGTAGCAGACCTGCCGGCGGCCTTCGTCCTCGAGCCTGGTCTGCCACATGAAATTGCCGGCAAAGCGAGCCGCATGACCGCCGCGCTCGACGTAGCTGTCGACGGCGTCCCGCATTTCCCAGGTCCAGTACTCGTCATGGCCGACGAAGACGACGCAGTCGTAGCCGTCGAGGATCTCGGGCGAGAAGTGCAAATCGTGCTGGCTGGCGAGATCGACGCCGTAGCCGGCGCGCTCGGCAAAGCGGAAGAAGTGGCTGTCATAGCTCGCCCAGCCGGAGGAGGTGTATTTCTTCGAATGTCCCGTGGCGTACGCCCATTCCATGTGCGGATAGCGCGGCACTGTTTTCGGCGGCACGGCAACCTCCAGCGGCACGCGCGGCGCGTCCTTGGGCAACACCACGAAGCCACGGCACCAAGGCCGCTGCGTCGACACCATGCGCGCATACTGGTCGCGGCCCGGGCCGGTGATGCCTTGATAGGCGTTGGAGCCGCCCCATGTGTTGTAGGACAGCCAGGTGCCGGTCGCCGCCACCTGCAGCACGCGACCGGGTTTTCTGCCGGGCAGGGGCGCGACGATGATGAGGTGATGGCAATGGATGGGCTCGCGCCCGTCCGCCGTCAGCGTCAGCCGATAGGCGCCGGATGGCCAATCCTTGCCGATGCGAAATTCGAAAGACGCCTCCCAGCCGCAGCCTTCGACCGAGCACTGGTCGGGCGTATCCTGCCAGCGCGCCGAAAGCCCCGTTTGCTCGAAGACCTTTGTCTCGCTGCCGCCGTCGCGGACAATGACAATGCTGAAGCGCGGCGCCGTCGAGCTGACATGCAGCGTCACGGTCTCGCCGGCGCGGTAGGAAAATCGATCAGAATAGCACCAGATCTCGCCCCGCTCGCCGTCCATTCCCGGCCATTCATAGTAATGGCCGCGCACTGCCTCGCGGCGCTGCTCGGGCGTCAGTCCGAAATCGGGAAATTCGGTCGGCAGTTGGGTCATGAACACCGGAAAAGTGACAGGCCGCCATTTCGGCCATCTGCCGGCCAAGCGTCAAATGGAAACGATCGGGCCAGCAATTGCATACGACACAATTGCTTGGCCGCTCTTGGCCGCACCTGGCAAACCGACTATCTCAGGCGAGGCGGCATTTTCCGCCTCGGGAGCCGGTATGCTGAGAGTGCAGAAGGTCAAGGTCGACGAAATCTACGTGCCGACGGCGCGCAAGAAGACGCTGCATCCCGAAACGGTCCGGCATCTGGCCGAAGACATACTGGAAAACGGCATGAAGACGCCGATCCAGGTTCGCCATGACGGCAAGCGCCACATCCTGGTCGAGGGCCTGCACCGGCTGGAAGCCGCCAAATGGCTCGGCGAGACCGAGATCGACGCCTATCTGGTGCAGGCCAAGCGCCACTGAGGCGCGCGACCGATCGACAACAGCCAAACCGGTCATTCTTCCGCGGATTTTTCGCAGGGCATGTCGGCACGCGGCGTGCTCGCTCGTCCTTGGGGGGAACCTGAGGAGACCGACATGTCCAGACGAATCTATTTCGCCATTCTTGCCTCGGTCGCTGCCTTGTTTGCAGCGCCCGGCCCAGCCAATGCAGAGGAGACCAAGCCCGCCATGACCACCGAGGCAACAGCCATGCCGAGGCCGGAAAAGTCCGGCTTGCTGCCGATCGACGGCCTGAATTACTACTATGCCGTCTATGGCAAGGGCGAACCGCTGCTTCTGCTGCATGGCGGCCTTGGCACGTCGGACATGTTCGCGCCGCTGCTGCCGAAGCTGGCGGAAAACCGCACCATCATTGCCGTCGACCTGCAGGGCCATGGCCGCACCGCGCTCGGCGAGCGACCCTTCAGCCTGGAGGGGATGGGCGACGACATGGCTGGTATCGTCAAGGCGCTCGGCTATGACAAGGTCGACGTGCTTGGCTATTCGCTGGGCGGCGGCGTCGCCTTCCGCATGGCCGTTCAGCATCCCGAGACGGTGCGCCGGCTGGTCCTGGTCTCGACCGGCTTCGCCGCCAATGGCTTCTATGACGAGATGCGCGGCCAGCAGGCGCAGGTGAGCGCGGCCGCCGCCGATTTCATGAAGGACACGCCGATGTACAAATCCTACGTCGCCGTCGCCCCACGTCCCGACGATTTCCCCAAACTGCTCGACGCGCTGGGCAATTTCATGCGCAAGGATTACGACTATTCCGCCGATGTGGCGAAGCTGAAGGTGCCAGTTATGCTGGCCTATGGCGACAGCGACATGTACAAGCCCGAGCACGAGATCAGGTTCTACCAGATGATCGGCGGCGGGCTGAAGGATGCCGGCTGGATGCGTGAGAACCTGTCGCAGAACCGGCTGGCCATCATTCCCAATCGCACCCACTACGACGTCTTCTTCGCACCGGAGCTGACGGCCGCGGCACTGCCCTTCCTCAATGGCGAAACCAAGGTGAAGACCTGGGACGAAGTCCTCAGCGAAACGAAATAGCTTGCCTGAGATACATGCCGGCCGTCTCGAAGAGGCGGCCGGCTTTTTTGTGCCTGCGAAACCACGAAGCCCTGGCGCAGCCATTAGTCCTATCGGCGCAATCGATGGCGCCATCAGGGCTTTTCAATTGACCGGAAGGTACCTGTCGATATCATCAAGAGACCTTCAGTGTGATGGGTTCGAATGATGACGAAATACCAGGGCGGATGCCATTGCGGGGCAGTGCGCTACGGCACCGAGGCGGCGCCGCTCAATCAGCGCGTCTGCCATTGCCGGCGCTGCCAGAAGGTGATCGGCGCGGCCTTCAACGCCCGCCTTTTGTTTCGCATCGACGATGTCACCGTCGAGGGAGAGGTGGCGACGGTCAACACCTCTCCGGACCTCAAGCGCGGCTTTTGCGCCGCTTGCGGCACCACGCTGTTTTCCCGACGCGACTCCGCCGGCATCGTCGGCATCACCACCGGCTCGCTCGACGATCCCTCGCTGTTCAAGCCGGAGATGCATATGTGGACCGCCTCGAAGCAGCCCTGGCTGCAGCTCGATGACGGCCTGCCGCACCATGAAGGCGCGCCGCCTCCGAACTGACGCCGGCCTTACCGGAAATTAATCCCGAAACCACGACATAGCCGGCAAAGCGTCATTGGCGGGCCATGATTGGCTGCCTATCTATCGTCTGCGGGCCGGTATCGAGGAGACGACCGATGAGCGACAGAATCAGCACCCTGGACGAGCTTTTGAGCGATCCGATGGTCCTCCTCGTCATGGAGCGTGACCGCGTGCGCCCCGAACAGGTTCGCCTGCTGCTCGAACGTGCCCGCCGCCCGGCGGCCGACGCCGTGCCACCGGCGCATGTGGTGGCGAAAAGCTGCATGCAGCAATGGCTGGGAAGGTAAGGGCTTCCCCTTCTCCCACAGGGGGAGAAGACAAGAGGGCCAATTCCTAACAACTTGATTCAAACTTTGTTGGTAATTTCTCGTTAGTAATCGAGGCCGGTTTGTCCGGCGGCGTCTGTTTGCCTTCGGTCTGTTGTGTTTTGCGTACAGGTCCAGATGCGGATTTCAGCCGTCGTCAGTTTCATGTTGGCATCGCTGTGGCTTGCCGGCTGTTCGTCCACAGCGGGCGTCGATGGCTTGCAACCGTCGAACGAGACGACCAGTTCGGTCGTGCGTCCGAGCGCGCCGGTCGCAGCGGCTCCGGCGGAGACCGCCGACCTCGCGCCGATGCGGTCCGACATGGTGGCCGACAACGCTGTGGCCGACAATGCGCCGCCCTTTTCCATGGTCGAGGAAGAAGAGGCCATCGTCGCGGGCACGCCGCAGGGGAGCACCAGACCACAGCTCGAGCCCGCCGCTCTGATGTCTGCGCCGAAGCGGTTGACGCGCGCGGCGCCGGCCATGCTGGCCTCGCCGGTCACCCGCTACGGTTTCCGCGACGCCAAGCCGATCAATTTCGGCAAGGCTTCGCCACGCTACCTTGCCGTCCACGGCGTCGACGTCTCGCGCTGGCAGGGCAATGTCAACTGGGGCAAGCTGCGTACCCAGGGCGCCAACTTCGCCTATATCAAGGCGACCGATGGCGGCGACCATCTCGACCCGATGTTCATGAAGAACTGGCGCAATGCCGACGCCGCCGGGCTGAAGCGCGGCGCCTATCATTTCTTCTACTGGTGCCGCACTGCGGGCGAGCAGGCCGACTGGTTCATCCGCAATGTGCCGAGGGTCGAAGGCGCGCTGCCACCGGTAATCGATGTCGAGTGGAACGGCGAATCTTCCTGCAAGCGGCGGCCGTCGCGGGCCACCGTGCTGGAAAAGATGAAGGTGTTCATGGACAAGCTGGAGCGCCATTACGGCCAGCGGCCCATCATCTACACCGCACCGGATTTCTATCGCGACAATCTCAAGGGTGCGTTTCTCGATTATCCGTTCTGGCTGCGCGCCGTGGCGCGGCATCCCTCAAAAGTCTATCCCGGCCGCAAATGGCTGTTCTGGCAGTACTCCGGCTCCGGCCTGTCGCACGGCGTGACCGGCCGCATCGACCTCAACGTCTTCCATGGCGACGAGCGCGCCTGGCGGGCATGGGCAGGCGGGCAGACGACCGTCGCCGACGCCGACTGAACGTCAGGCCGGTGCCGGTGCGCCTGCGCTGCCTGCCGCTGCGCCTTGGGTGAATTTTCAGCGTCTCGCTAACGATCCGCTCACTGTGTCCTTTAGCGGTATCGCAACAGCCTTCCGGTAACGTGCCCGTGATCGGGTTTCGGAGGGATCCATGCGCAATCCAGTTGTGGCTGTCGCACTTGCCGCCGCCGTCGGCTACGGGTTTTTCAGTTCGCTCGGCCACATGCCGGGCGGAAGTGGCGCTTCGCTGGCGGAGTCGAAGCAGAACGTCGTGTCCTATTCCACCGAGGACAAGGCGATGCAGGCCGCCAAGGACAGCGGCCGCTCGACCCTCAAGCGCTTCCACGAACTGATGGACGCCGGCACGCCGGGCACCTACACGGTAAAATTCCGCTGACCCAGAACGGCGCCACCGAGCATATCTGGCTGCAGCTGGTGGGCTACAGCGAAGGCTCCTATATCGGCCTGCTTGCTGACGTGCCGGTCAATGGCAACAAGTACAAGATGGGCGACAGGATGACGGTAACCGAGGCCGACGTCGAGGACTGGATGATCAAGAACGGCAAGGTGATCTACGGCGGCTACACCACGCGCCAGGCGCTTGCGGATATGCCGAAGGAGCAGGTTGCAAAGTACGGGTTGACCTTCAAGGACTGAGGGTTGAGGCGCGGGCGAGTTTTATCGCGGTGCCTAGAGGGCTGTCGCGCTTTTCGCGTTCGCGTATCTCTGCCGTCTGCGCCAGCACCCAGTCCCGAAACACCTTGATTTTGGGCGCGTTGCGGCGGCTCTCCAGATGCACCAGCCAATAGCCGTCGCCGTCCGATCCAAGCACGTCGAATGGCTGTATCAACTGGCCCTTTTCCAACAGGGCGCTGTAAAGGTTTTTGGTCAGGATCGCGGCGCCCTTGTCGGTCAGCGCCGCCATCGCATCATAGGCCTGCGTACCCAGTTTCGGGCCAGCGATGACGCGATCGGGCTCGAACGGCACGCCGGCAGCCTTGAACCAGATTTCCCACCAGGGATCGTCGGCACAGCATAGCGGCAGTTGGTAGAGATCCTCGGGGCGGTGGATGCCGCCGACGCTTTCGGCGAGTCTCGGGCTGAGCATCGGCGTATAGTCCGCCTTGAACAGATAGTGAGCCGTCAGTCCCGGCCAATTTCCACTGCCGGTGCGAATGCCGACATCCATGTCGCCGCGCGTGAAATCGACCAGCCCGTGCGATGTATTCACCTTCACGGCAAGGTCGGGATGCATCAGCTGGAATGTTCCAAGCCATACGGCCAGCCAGTTCGATGCGAAGGTTTCCATCGTCGTCACCGACAGCACGCCGGTCGCTCCACCCTTGGTGGCGACCCATGCGTCGGCCAGGGTCGAGAACGCGCCTGTTGCGTGCGGCGCCAGCTGCTGTCCGGCCTCGGTCAGCGCGATCTGCCTTGTTTTTCTTACGAAAAGCGGCGTTCCGGCACGTTCTTCCAGCACCTTTATCTGATAGCTGGCAGCTGATTGGGTCATGCCGAGTTCTTCGGCTGCCTTGGTGAAACTGCCCAGCCGGGCCGCGGCTTCAAAGACCCTGATGGCTCCTAATGGTGGCAGTTCCCAGCTCATGACGCATCAATCCTGCTGATGCATACTACGCGACGTTCGATTGGAAACCAAGCCCGGAAAACGGCATGCTGCATTCATCGGATCAAACCCTGGAGGATACGGCAATGACCACCACCATCGCTCTCTACAACACGCTTCGCCGGCCGATGCTCGACCTCTTCACCGCGCCGTTCAGACCTCGCAAGCACGGCCTGCTCGACCGCCGCTCGCTGTCGGATCATTTCCTCAGGGATATCGGCATGCTTGACGGACGCGTGCCTCCCGGCACCATTGGCTAAGCAAGCTCTTTGACCAGGGGAGGGAAAGATGACTGTGTTATCCGAGGATCTGGCGAAGAGCCGACAAACGATCAACGCCTATGAGGACTATGCCGAACGCTACGACGCTCTGGTGCGGCACGTTCCGAACCAAAGAGAACAGAAATGGCTGAAGCGCCTGGTGAAGATCGCCGGCAAAGGTGGCCGGATTCTTGAAGTCGGTTCGGGACCCGGATACGATGCGGACTTCGTCGAAGGGCTCGGTGTCCAGGTTCGGCGCACAGACGCAACGAAGCGGTTTCTCGAGTTGCAGGCCGCACGCGGCAAGCATGGTGAGTTTCTCGATCTCATCACCGACGATCTCGGCGGCCCCTACGACGCGGTGCTCGCATTGTGCGTCCTGATCCACGTGCCGCGCGAGCAGGCCGACCAGGTGCTTGCCAAGATTGCCGGGTCGCTGCGGCCGGGCGGCGCCTTCCTCGTCTCGATGCGCATTGGCGACGGCGAGAAGAGCGGCGAATATCATACGGTCTACTGGCGCAGGGACGACTTCGCGGCCCGCCTCGAAAACGCCGGGCTGGTTCTTGTCGGAGACGAATTCAACGTCGGCCGCGATCGCGAAGAGTGGACCACCTTTCTGGCTGTGAGGCCGTCATGACGCGCCGCGGACTGTTTTTGTTCGTGCTGCTCAGCCTCCTGTGGGGCATTCCCTATTTGTTGATCAAGCTGGCGGTTGCCGAGGTGTCGGTGCCCTTCCTGGTCTTTGCCCGAACAGCCGTCGGCGCCCTGGCGCTGCTGCCCTTCGTCCTTGTCCAGCGCAGTTTCGGATGGCTGAAGACACATTGGCGGGCGGTCGCCGCATTCTGTCTGGTCGAGATGATCCTGCCATGGGGGCTGATCACCCATGGCGAAGTCAGCATCGACAGTTCCACCGCCGGACTGCTGATTGCCATGACGCCGGCCGTAACCGTCGCGCTCTCAAAGCTGATGGGCTCGGATGAGCGGCTGGGGATACGCCGCTGGACCGGCCTTTTCCTCGGTTTTGCCGGTGTCTTCGTGCTGGCGCTGCCGACCTTGGGTGGCGGATTTCTCGCGGTCGTCGAGATTCTCATGGCCGCGGCCTGCTATGCCTCGGGTTCGATCATCGCGTCGCGCTGGCTGAACGATGTGCCGGCAACCTCGCTGACGGCAGTCTGTCTGGCAGGGGCCGCGCTGATCTACGCCGTGCCGGCGGCGTTGGCCTGGCCGGCGGCCATGCCGTCGACAACGGTGGTTGGCGCAATCCTCGGTCTTGGCGTGTTTTGCACGGCGATTGCCTTCGCCACCTACTTCTTGTTGGTGCGGGAGATCGGCCCCGAACGGGCGGTCGTCATCACCTATGTGGCGCCCGCCGTGTCCGTGGCAGCGGGCGTGCTCGTCCTTTCGGAGCCGCTCGATATCGGCATTGTGGCGGCCTTCGCGCTCATCCTGTGCGGATCATATCTCGGCACGTGGCGCGCTCCGCCAGAACCGTCCGTGTCCGCGACCTCGGCAAGTTGACCGGCGGCCGCCAGCCGCCGTCAGAAATAAGGTCGCAGGTTCTCGCGAATGCGGTCCAGCACCGTCTTTCCCGAGATATCGGCGGTGAAGGTCTTGCCGGTGATGGTCTCAAAGGCCTGCGTGTAAACCCGCGATGTCTGCTCGATGAGCTCGGCGGGGATTTTCGGAATACGATCCTTGTAGGGATCGCAGCGCGCGGTCACCCAGGCGCGAATAAAGTCCTTGTCGAAACTTTGCGGCCGCTCGCCTGCCTTGAAACGCTCTTCATAGCTTGCCGCAAGCCAGTAGCGGCTTGAGTCGGGCGTATGGATTTCATCGGCAAGGATGATGGCGCCATCCTTGTCCGTGCCGAACTCGTATTTGGTGTCGACCAGGATCAGGCCGCGCTTGGCGGCCAACGCTTTGCCGCGCGCAAACAGCGCCAGCGCATAGCGCGAGACTGTGTCCCATTGCTCTTCCGATAACAGGCCGCGCGTCAGGATCTCGTCGCGCGTCAAGGGCTCGTCATGGCCGCCATCGAGCGCCTTGCTGGTCGGCGTGATGATGGCCTGCGGCAGCTTCTCATTGTCGCGCAGTCCGTCCGGCAGGCGGATGCCGTACATATCGCGTTCGCCGTTCTTGTATTTCGTCAGCACCGAAGTGCTGGTGGTGCCGGCGAGGTAGTCGCGAACGACGATTTCCACCGGCAGAATGTCGAGCCTGGTGCCGACGACGACATTGGGGTCGGGATAATCGAGCACATGGTTGGGGCAGATGTCCGCCGTTTCCTCGAACCAGTAGCGCGCCGTCTGCGTCAGCAACTCTCCCTTGAGCGGTATTGCGGTCAGGATCACATCGAAGGCGCTCAGCCGGTCGGTGGCGATGATGATGCGGCGGCCATCCGGCAGATCGTAATTCTCGCGGACCTTGCCTTTGTAGTGGTTCGGGAGTTCCGGAATGAAGGCATCCGAGAGAACGCGCAGTGCTGTCATCCTGGTCTCATGGCTCCTAACAGTTTGGGCGACTCTTAACAAAGTTGGCGGGGCTTCGATACCCGAGGAAGGGCGGTTCGTCCTTTGCGAATAATCAAGACATTGCCTTCGCCGTGCTATCTATTTGCAGCTTCCGGCACTCCTGGGGGACGCGGTGGACGTAGAGCTCAAATTTCTGATTGTCGGATTTGCCTGCGCGATCGCGGGCGGTCTGTCGTTCATCACCTTCGTCAAATGGCGCGAGGTGCAGGCGATGAGCCACTGGCTGCCGGCGCCGGGCAAGATCATCTCGTCGCGCGTCGAGGCGCGCGAAGTCAGAAGGTCGGGCGTCGGCTCGGACAGCAGCGACACCACCGAGATGCGCAATTTTCCGGCGATCACCTTCGAATACAAGGTCGGTAAAAAGAAATTTCAAAGCTCGCGCTACAGCGTGAAGGAGAATCTGGGGAATTTCGAAGTCACCGAAACCCTGGCGCAGTTTCCCACCGGCGCTGAAGTGACCGTCTTCTACAATCCGGCCGATCCGGGCAAGGCCGTGATCGAACGCACCCTGCCGGACGGCGCCTTCAAGTTCATGGTCAAGCTCTCGGCCGGGCTGGTGATCGGCACGGTGGTGCTGGTGTTTTCGCTCGGTGGCGTGCTGGAGGCGATCCGGCCGCACCTGCCCAAGCCGCAGAACCTCGGCGCCGGAGCGCTGCTGCTGTTCATGGGCCTGATGATCCTGCGCATGGCCTTCGTCCAGAAGTCGCTTGCCGAGCAGGCGGCAAAATGGCCGGTCGCCGCCGGCCGCATTGACTCCTCCGGCCTGCAGGCGCTGCGAAACTACAGCGGCTATCGACGCTGGAGCACCGTCTTCAAATCCCGCATCGTTTACAGCTACGGCGTCGCCGGCCAGCGCTACACCTCCGATCGCGTAACCTTCGGCGCCACGGTCACCGCTTCAATGCCCGGCTTAATCAGCGGCCAGGCGCGCAGCTATGCCGAGGGCGGCAAGGTCGACGTGCATTACGACCCAGCCAACCCCGCCTCGGCAGTGCTCGAATGCAGGGTGCGCGGGCTTTGGCTGCTGTGGGTCTGTTCGGCCGCGTTTCTGGGCGGCGCGGCGTGGCTGGTCGGTTTTATCTGAGGCGCCCACTTTCATGACAAGACATCCAATGATCGTCCGCAGGCTGGCTGTCGTTTCCCTGGCTCTGCTCGGCGCCGTGCAGGCAGCGAGCGCAAAAGAATGTCTGCTGAGCCATGCCACCTACCGCGAGCCGCGTTCGGGCGCGGTGATGCAATTCCGGCCGCTGAACAATGAGCCGGCGGCACTGACGGCCGAAGTGTTTTCGGTGACCGTGCCCAACACCGACACGCGCTTGCCGGCCGACATCACCTGGACCAATGGCAAAAATTCGTTTCCGCTCGGCACCATCCGCCATGCCTGCACCGACGACGACCGCGAAGTGGGGCTGGAGGACGGCAGCGGGATGTGCCGGATATGGATGGGCTATGCCTTGACCGGAGGCGGAGCCGAGCAGCTGAATTCACGCGAAGCGACACCGGCGCCGAAAGGGCTGTTGCTGCCCGATTTCGGCGCGGGCTTCACCGAATTTGCCGATTTCGCCAATGCCAATCCGGACGGCTCGGCCTGGGATGCCTTCACATTGACAGGATGCAGCGATGAATAGCGCCATGAGATCGATTGTCTGGATTTGCGTGCTGTTTGCCGCCGCGGCGATATCAGCCGCTGCATATGCGGACGAGCCGTCGCCGTCGCGCCCGCCGATCGACAAATGCGTCTGGGAAAAAATGGCCGACAAGACGGTTGGGCTGGCCGCTTGGGCGCAGCGCTGCGATTTCGGCTTCCGCCAGATCCATTTCGAGTTCGCCGGCAATGCGCTCGCCATCAAATACAGCGACGGCGGCGCGCCCGATCCGCTGGTCGAGGTGTTCGACATCAAATCAGGCGAAACCGCCGAGGCCGCGGTGTTGCGCCTGTTGCTGGAAAAGACCGACAAATCAGGCAGCGCCCGCTGCGTGCTGACGCCCTACACCGAGGGCACCGTGCCCACCGGCGTCAAACTCTACACATTCAGCCCCGACGCCGCCTATCCCATAGAGCTGAAAGCGCTTGCCAATGACGAAGTTCCCGAACCGCCCTGCGGCGACTGGGGCGAAATGCCGGATGGTATTCAGTATTTCGAGGCGCCGGCGGGTGAGGGGCGGAGGGTGCTGTTCGTTCGGGCGGGGCAGGACGAGCCGCTGTTCGACGATCAGACGCTGCGGATGTTGCCGTAGGGTCTATGTGCGCGAAACCGACTGTAACCGTGCCGTGCGCCCTGACCTGCGAGCTAATGGTTGATCGTGCGTCACGCTTCGGACAAGTTTGATCGCCTATGACCACTACAACAGACAATGAGATGTACCAATGGCGCTGCTGACGATTGGCTATGAAGGTTCTGAAATTGACGACTTCGTATCCGTACTGAAGGCGGCGAAGGTCGAATTGCTTGTCGACGTGAGAGATCTACCTTTGTCGAGAAAACCAGGCTTCTCCAAAAATTCGCTCAGGAGCCATCTCGAAAACTCTTCGATCGACTATAGGCACACAAAAATCCTTGGTGACCCCAGAGAGGGGCGGTTGGCTGCTCGAAGCGGTGATCGTCCGCGGTTTGAACGCATCTTCAGAAACCATATCGCAAATGAGGCAGCCGGGAAAATTATCCGTGAATTAGTACTGCAGGCGGAGACAAAGAACATTTGTTTAATGTGTTTTGAAAGGGATCACAAAGACTGCCATCGATCGATTATTTGTGAAGAGATATTGAAAGTTAAGAAGAGTTCAATTAAAAATATTGGTGTTCCGAAGGGCTTTCGTCTAAAGGCTGCGTGATTGGCATCTCTCTCTCGGCGTGACTCTGCAGTGATTTTGGTAAAGGCGGCGCCACGAGTTGGAGAAACTCACGGCGAGCTGGTCTGTTGTGCAGGGCTAGATTTCAGCGGTAACTGGATTCGGCTATATCCAGTAGCTTTCCGGACGCTAGAAGATGCTCAGAAGTTCGGTCGGTGGGATACCATTGAGTACGGCTGGAGCCTTCCTAAAGGCGACCAAAGAAGAGAGAGCCGAAGGCTAGAGCATAAATCTCTCGTAATAACAGGCAGTTTGTCCGAAAAATCACGGGCTCAATTCTTAGCGCGGCATGTCGTTCCTAGCCTCAACACTGAACTGGAGGAAGGTCGAAGTCTGGCGCTTGTTCGACCGAAGAATGCTGAATTCGTGATTGAAAAAAAAGATCGCGCTACATTTGAGGACGAGAAAGCGCGATTTCGTATGTGGCATGACCAGGAGGCTAATAGCCTGTTTGGATTTCTGGATAAGAGCTTAGTTCCGTATGAGCCGGCTCCATTTCTTTTCAAATATAAATACGAAACGATGGACGGGTTGCGGGAAGGAACTTGTCAGGATTGGGAGATAGAAGCCACTTTTCTCAAGTGGCAACGGCTCTATGGCGAGACCGACACGCTTCAAAAGATGACCGAAAGATTTGGGGTTGAGTACTCGAGAAAAGGTTTTGTTCTCGCGATGGGTACTCACAAAGCCTATCCGCAATGGCTAATTAATGGCGTGATCCGGCTCGACCACGGAGTTGAGAACGAAATCCAACAATCGCTTTTTTAAAGGCCTATACGAAATCGGCCCGATCTTGCGACCGGGCCGATGATGTTGCGTTTTAGCGCTAGGACTTTCCTCAGCTGCACCCGCTCGTCGATCCACAAGTATCGCACTTCTCGCAGGTTCCGTTCCGTACCATGGTGAAGTTGTGGCATTCCGAGCATTCGTTGCCGGTGTAGCCTTGCATCAAGGATTGCTGACGCCGCGTAGAGGCAAGCGCCTTTGCCTCGGCCGCTTCTTTCGCTGCTTCGTCGGTGAACAACCCGGTGGGGTCGGCAGCCTCCTCGGAAACAATATCTTCGACCAGTTCCTTGGCTCGCTCCTCATAGTCGCGCTTGTAGGCGATGGCTTCGTCGCTTGCTGGTTTAAGCGCCAACACGTTGGAGCCTGAGAACGCAGTTGGAGTGACCCGGGCAGGTGCCGCGGCAGGTGATCCAGCAAAGCCCTTGGGTTCGCCACCTAAGCCCGACACCAACTTCACTGGTGACGCGCCGCGGGTAAGGCCCTTCGAGAACGGCGTCGCCTTGCCTTCGTTGATGCCGCGTCCGAGCGCCGTCTTGTCGAAATCCGACTGGTCGACATGGGCGAGGTCGTGGCGGCCGAGGTAGGACACAGCGAGCTCGCGGAACACATAGTCGAGGATCGACGTCGCATTCTTGATTGCGTCATTGCCCTGCACCATGCCGGCCGGCTCGAACTTGGTGAAGGTGAAGGCCTCGACAAATTCCTCGAGCGGCACGCCATATTGCAAGCCGAGCGAAATGGCGATGGCGAAGTTGTTCATCATGGCCCGGAAAGCAGCGCCTTCCTTGTGCATGTCTATGAAGATCTCGCCGATGCGGCCGTCATCGAATTCGCCCGTGCGCAGGTAGACCTTGTGGCCGCCGACGACCGCTTTCTGGGTGTATCCCTTGCGGCGGTTCGGCAGTTTTTCACGATCGCGATAGAGACGTTCGATGACGCGTTCGACGATCTTCTCGGTCACTTGCACGGCGCGCTGTGAAGCGGGCGCAGCGATCAGCTGCTCGACCGCGTCGTCCTCGTCATCCTCGCTGTCGGCGAGCAGCGACGAATTGAGCGGCTGCGACAGCTTTGAGCCGTCGCGATAGAGCGCGTTGGCCTTCAGCGCCAGCTTCCACGACAGCATGTAAGCGCCCTTGGCGTCTTCCACCGTCGCATCGTTGGGCATGTTGATGGTCTTGGAGATGGCGCCGGAGATGAAGGGCTGTGCCGCCGCCATCATCTGGATGTGGCTGTTGATGGACAGCGAGCGCTTGCCGATCTTGCCGCACGGGCTGGCGCAGTCGAACACCGCGAGATGCTCGGGCTTGAGGAAGGGCGCGCCTTCCAGAGTCATGGCACCGCAGACGTGGATGTTGGCGGCCTCGATGTCCTTTTTGGAGAAGCCCAGCGCCGGCAGCATCTCGAACGAGAAGTCGTTGAGCTGCTCGTCGGTGAAGCCGAACGTCTCCTTCACCCAGTCGGCGCCGAGCGTCCACTGGTTGAAGACGAACTTGATGTCGAAGGCCGACTTCAGTGCTGCATTGAGCGCCGCGATCTTGTCGTCAGTAAAACCCTTCGCCTTGAGCGAGCCGGGGTTGACCGCCGGCGCCTGGTTCATGTTGCCGTGACCGACCGCATAGGCCTCGATCTCGGCGATCTGGCTTTCTGAATAGCCCAGTGTGCGCAGCGCTTCCGGCACGGCGCGGTTGATGATCTTGAAATAGCCGCCGCCGGCAAGCTTCTTGAACTTCACCAGCGCGAAGTCGGGCTCGATGCCGGTGGTATCGCAATCCATGACCAGGCCGATCGTGCCGGTCGGCGCAATCACGGTCGCCTGCGCATTGCGGTAGCCATGCTCTTCGCCGAGTTCGATGGCGCGGTCCCAGGCAGCCTTGGCGTGCGCGGCCAGTTCCTGCTGCTTCAGGTCGGACGCGACCAGCGGCACCGGATTGACGGCGAGCTTCTCGTAGCCCTGCTTTTCGCCATAGGCGGCACGGCGATGGTTGCGCATGACGCGCAGCATGTTCTGCGCATTGCGGTCGTAGTCGGCGAAGGCGCCGAGCTCGCCGGCCATCTCGGCCGAGGTGGCATAGGCGACGCCGGTCATGATGGCGGTGAGTGCTGCGCAGATGGCGCGGCCCTCGTCGGAATTATAGGGAATGCCGGACGTCATCAGCAGGCCGCCAATGTTGGCATAGCCGAGGCCGAGCGTGCGGTATTCGTAGGACTGCTTGGCGATCTCCTTCGACGGAAACTGCGCCATCATCACCGAGATTTCGAGAACGACGGTCCACAGCCGCACCGTGTGCTCGTAGGCGGCGATGTCGATCGTGCCGTCGGCATTGCGGTAGGGCAGCAGGTTGATCGAGGCCAGGTTGCAGGCCGTGTCGTCGAGGAACATGTATTCCGAGCACGGATTGGAGGCCCGGATCGCACCGGCCGAAGCGCAGGTGTGCCAGTCGTTCATCGTCGTGTTGAAATGCAGGCCCGGATCGGCCGAAGCCCAGGCGGCGTAGCCGATCTTCTCCCAGAGGTCGCGTGCCTTCAGCGTCTTCAGCACCTTGCCGTCCTTGCGGGCGGTGAGGTGCCAGTCGGCATCGTCCTCGACGGCGCGCAGGAAATTGTCCTTCAGCGACACCGAATTATTGGAGTTCTGGCCGGAAACGGTGAGGTAGGCGTCGGAATCCCAGTCGGTGTCGTAGGTCTTGAACGACATCGAGGTGTAGCCCTGCTTGGCGAACTGGATGACACGGTAGATGTAGTTCTCCGGCACGGCCGACTTCTTGGCCGCCTTGATCTCGCGCTTCAGCGCGGTGTTGATCGACGGGTCGAAGCAGTCGTCATCATGGCCTTCGCAGTTGATGCAGGCCTTCATGATCGCTTCGAGATGTTTTTTCACGATCTTGGAGCCGGTGACCAGCGACGCCACCTTCTGCTCTTCATTGACCTTCCAGTCGATGAATTCCTCGATATCGGGATGGTCGGCGTCGACAATGACCATCTTGGCCGCACGACGCGTGGTGCCGCCCGACTTGATGGCGCCCGCCGCGCGGTCGCCGATCTTGAGGAAGCTCATCAGGCCGGACGAACGGCCGCCGCCCGACAGCTTTTCGCCTTCGCCGCGCAGCATCGAGAAATTGGAGCCGGTGCCCGAGCCATATTTGAACAGACGCGCTTCACGCACCCACAGGTCCATGATGCCGCCTTCGTTGACGAGATCGTCCTGCACGCCCTGGATGAAACAGGCATGCGGCTGCGGATGCTCGTAGGAGGACTTCGACTTGGTCAGCTTGCCGGTAAACGGGTCGACATAATAGTGGCCCTGGCTCGGACCATCGATGCCGTAGGCCCAGTGCAGGCCGGTGTTGAACCATTGCGGCGAGTTCGGCGCAACGCGCTGGGTGGCGAGCATATAGGCGAGTTCGTCGCGGAAGGCGCTCGCGTCTTCTTCCGACTTGAAGTAGCCGCCCTTGTAGCCCCAATAGGTCCAGGTGCCGGCCAGCCGGTCGAAGACCTGGCGGGCGTCGATTTCGGAACCGTAGCGCTCGGCTTCCGGCAGCTTGGCAAGCTCGGCCTCGTCGGCGACGGAGCGCCACAGGAAGGAGGGGACGTCGTTCTCCTCGACCTTCTTCAGGCGCGCGGGCACGCCGGCCTTGCGGAAATACTTCTGCGCCAGGATGTCGGCGGCAACCTGCGAGAACTGCGCCGGCACATCGATATTGTCCAAGCGGAACACCACCGAGCCGTCCGGATTCTTGATCTCCGAAAGCGCCTTGCGGAATTCGATCTCCGCGTAAGCTGATTGGCCTGGCTTGGTGAAACGACGCTCGATGCGCATTGGTCCGGTCCCTTTTGTCTATATATAGCGCTTTTCCCCGGGGATTTCTGCCCCCAATGCGAAACGCGCATGTCCGCCGTCTGCCGGCGTTCGAAAACACCGGCTCTCCTTGTGGCAGTCTTCGTCGCCTTGCTGGTCGAACTTCTTGCGAAGCAGCTGTTCCAACTCTGCGCCGAACCCTGCGGGTCCCTCAAAACTGAATTTTTCCTCGATTCCCTCGACGGAGGGAAATTCACACTATCTAGCGTCGAACCTGCCTGCAAACACTAAATATAGTGTTAACAGACAATTTATTCCAGTCCGACAAATCTCCCTTTTCGCTCCCGAAGCCCCCACGATCCAACGCTTCCGCCAGCCTCGTAAACAGGCGGAAATCATGGCCAAAACGCACAAAATCCGGGAAAATGACCGGGCTCGAAACTCTCCGGTCGCGCCCTCAACAAGAGCACATGGCACATAAAAGGCGACTCGGTTTGCGTCGTCAAGGATTCGTTTGCGTAGCTTTTGTGACCCCAACATCTTGTGTGTCACATATGTGGATAACGGGGACAAAAAGCGGCTGAGGAAAGCCCGATTCTGCCGGCGTGGACCGCTGGTGAGCGGTTCACCCGAGACAGGCCCGGCCGGATTCTGGCTCACAGCCTTTTCATTTTAGCTGGCGTGCATTATGTCTTTGGCGTCGCGCGGGGGCGCGTCTTGTCAATTCCAAGAGCATCCGTTACGCCCCGCCCATGACAGTTACCGTCCGTTTTGCCCCCTCACCAACCGGCCGCATTCATATCGGCAATGCCCGCACCGCCTTGTTCAACTGGCTGTTTGCCATGAACAACAAGGGCCGTTTCATTCAGCGCTTCGACGACACCGACATTGCCCGCTCGAGGCAGGAATTTTCCGACGCCATCCTCTACGACCTGCACTGGCTGGGGATTTTTCCCGACGCCACCGAATACCAGTCGCGGCGCTTCGAAACTTACGACGCGGCGGTGGAGCGGCTGCAGAGAGCCGGCGCTGTCTATCCCTGCTACGAGACCCCCGAAGAACTCGACCTGCGCCGCAAGGTGCGCCGCACGCGCGGCCTGCCGCCGGTCTATGGCCGCGAGGCGCTGGCGCTTTCGCAGCAGCAGATCGCCGAATACCGCTCCGATGGCCGCCGGCCGCACTGGCGCTTTCTGCTGCCGAATTTCACCAGCGATCCGCTGCAGCCCGAACGCACCGAAGTGCACTGGAACGATCTGGTGCGCGGCGAGGAAACCGTCGATCTGGCCTCACTGTCCGATCCGGTGCTGCGGCGCGAGGACGGCACTTATCTCTACACGCTGCCTTCGGTCGTCGACGACATCGAGATGGGGGTCAGTCATGTTATCCGCGGCGACGACCACGTCACCAACACCGGCGTGCAGATCGCGCTGTTCAAGGCATTGGGCGCCGAGCCGCCTGTCTTCGGCCACCACAATCTCTTGACCACGGCCTCGGGCGAGGGCCTGTCGAAGCGCAGCGGTGCGCTGTCGATCGAAAGCCTGCGCGAGGAGGGCATCGAACCGATGGCTGTGGCTTCGCTGGCCGTCCTTGTCGGCACCTCGGAAAATGTCGCGGCGGTGCATGACATGCCGGCACTGGCCGCGCGCTTCGATCCGGCCGCCACGTCGAAATCGGCGGCCAAATTCGACCCGGACGAGCTGTTCGTGCTCAATCGTGCGCTCATGCACCACATGCCGTTTTCCGAGGCGCGGGATCGGCTGATCGTGCTCGGCATCTCCGGCGACAAGGCCGAGCCGTTCTGGCTGGCGGTGCGCGGCAATCTCGACCGGCTGAGCGACGCGGTCGGCTGGTGGCGCATCCTTGCCGACGGCCCGCAGCCCGCGCCGGAGTTTTCCGACGAGGATCGCGACTTCCTGCAGCAGGCCTTCGACCTGTTGCCGGAAGAGCCGTGGACCGGAACGGTGTGGAAGGACTGGACGGCCAGGATCAGGGAAGCCAGCGGCCGCAAGGGCAAGGCGCTGTTCATGCCGCTGAGACTGGCGCTTACCGGACTTGCTTCCGGGCCGGAGCTTGCAGATCTATTGCCGCTGCTGGGTCGGGAAGGAACGCTGGCCCGACGACCCTGACCTTGCGCTGGTCCGGCGGGATCAGCGACACCGGCGACACCACCGGCTTGACGGCAAGGCGCTTGATGGCGGCGCGGTCGAGCCCGCCTTGTACGTTCGCCAGCGTCTCCGGATCCGCGCCCGGATCGGGTTTGGCCGCCGGCACCGGAATGAATGGCGTTGTCTCGGTATCAGGCTGCGATTGCTCGGGCGGTGGCGGGTTGCCGCCGATGATCTCGAAATTTCCGGCCTGCGCATTGCAGCCACAAGCCAGCGGCCGCGACATGTTGGGCTGTTTGTAGAGATAGGCGGTCGGCAACTTGCTGTAGGGCCTGCCGGTCACCGACGACGTCATGTTGGCCGAATCGTCTTCCATGCCGCGCGAATAGAACACCTGCATTTCGGTGCCGGGGCAGCTCGATTCGCAATTCTTCTGGTCGCGCTCGAAATCGCCGAGCGAAGCCGAGTTCGACATCGGGAAGAAATAGCCGTCGCAGGTGCGCACGCAGCTCGTATGGAACTCGCCGCCAACCGTCGGGAAATCCGGCACGCCGGGCTGATTGAGCACCCGGCGCACATTGCGCTCCTCGCCGGGATCATCGGGCTGATCGAGCGTGTCGATCTGCCGGTTGCCGCCGAAAAGCTGGTCGAACAGATTGCCGTCGTCGGGTTCGCGGCTGGCTTCCTGCAGCGGCTCCCGGCGCGGCGCGGGCTCGTCACGGCAGCCATTGGCGTCGAGCGCGGCCAGGATGCGGCCGCGGTCGCGCCGCGAGCCGCCGCCGGCAAGCTGCGCGCGCTTGGCTTGCAACGCATCGAGATTGGCGTTCATGCGATCGATGCTGCTGTTCAGCGCGGCACATTGGCTGACATTGCGCGAAAACAGCGAAAACCCGCAATTCGCATCGCTCGCACGACCGCGCACCTTTGATAGCTGTTCGAACTGGCGGGAGATGGCCTTGTCATACTTCCGCACCATGCTGGAATTGCCGCCGCCATTCGATGAAGAAGCAAGCTCGGCTTCCAGTTGACGGCAAACGCGGGAGGCGGCCTGCGGTTCAGTGGTGGCGATGGCCGAAAGCACAAGCGCGCCGAGCAGCGCAGCCAGATGCTTCAGCCTCCATCGTCCGCCCGTCATTGCCCGAACCCCGCTTGCCTGCCTGTCTACCGGATTCGCGGTTAACCGTTCCCTCAATCTACAACCAAAGATGGTCTTAGCCCATAGACGCGTTGCAGGAGGCGTTTGGATAGGGCGGCAACTGTGCGATCTCACCGCTGCATGAAAAAGGCGCAATCGCCCCGGAATTATCCCACGATCCAGCAATGCCCCGGGGAGCTGGCATGATCGCGATTACCCGTCGAACCGCGCTGCAGTTCGGTCTGTTGTGCCTGGCGGTGCCCGCCGCCCGGGCGCAGGAAAATCCAGCCGCTCCGAACTGGCGCAGCAAATTGGTCGAAGCCGCGCGTGAGCAGATCGGCATCACCACCTTCTACGACCCGACCTATGTCCGCCTCGGCTATCCCGGCGGCGACGTCGCGCCGGATCGAGGCGTGTGCACGGATGTCATCGTGCGCGCCTATCGCCGCGCCTTCAATCTCGACCTGCAGAAACTGGTGCATGAGGATATGGCCGCCAATTTCGCCGCCTATCCCAAGACCTGGGGCCTGAAAGCGACCGACCGCAACATCGACCACCGACGGGTCGGCAATCTTGCCGCTTTTTTCGGGCGCAACGGAGTTTCCTTGCCCGCCAGCGAGTATCCTCCCGACTTTCAGCCGGGCGATATCGTCACCCAGATGCTGCCCGGCAACCTGCCGCACATCGTCATCGTCTCTTCCGAACGCACGGCGGACGTGCCGGAACGAGCGCTGGTCATCCACAATATCGGGTCGGGCGCCCGCGAGGAGGACACGCTGTTCGCCTTCAAGCAGACCGGGCATTACCGCTTCGCGCCTGCGTGAGAAACTCAGCCGAAATGAACCACCGCCTGCGCCTTGTGCGCCGCCTCGACCACCGCCAGCGCCGTCATATTGACGACGCCGCGCGACGTCACCGACGGCGTCAAAATATGCGCCGGCTTGTCGGTGCCAAGCAGGATCGGACCGACATGCAGCGCATCCATCATCGTGCGCAGCGCGGTCAGCGTGATGTTGGCGGAGTCGAGGTTGGGGAACACCAGGAGATTGGCTTCGCCCTTCAGCCGCGAATGCGGATAGACGCGCTGGCGCAGATGCTCCGACAGGGCTGAATCGGCATGCATCTCGCCGTCGCATTGCAGGTCGGGCGCAACGCGCGCCAGGATCGCCGCTGCCTGCCGCATCTTCAGCGCGCTGGGAGAATCGCGCGAGCCGAAATCCGAATGCGACAGCAGCGCCGCCTTCGGCTCGATGCCGAAGCGCTGGATTTCCTCCGCCGCCAATATGGTCATTTCGGCGATTTCCTCGGCCGTCGGGTCGACCGAGACATGGGTGTCGGTGAGGAAGATGATGCCGCGCTGCGAGATCAGCATCGACAGCGTCGACAGGTCGCGGTCCTTGACGCCCGCGCGTGGTCCGATGACCAGCGTCACATTGCGCAGATGCCGCTCGAAACGGCCCTCGAGGCCGCAGATCATGGCGTCGGCATCGCCGCGTTTGAGGGCCAGTGCCGCAATCACCGTGTTGTCGGTGCGCACCATGGTGCGCGCGGCCTCCGTCGTCACGCCGCGCCGGCCGGCAAGCTCGATCAAAAGGTCGACATAATGGCGGTAGCGCGGATCGTCTTCCGGGTTGATCAGGCCGAAATCGACGCCCGGCTTGATACGCAGGCCGTAGCGCTTCAGCCTGACCTCGATGACGTGCGGGCGGCCGATCAGGATCGGCTCGGCAATGCCTTCCTCCAGCACCACCTGGGCTGCGCGCAGCACGCGCTCGTCCTCGCCGTCGGCATAGATGACGCGCTTGGCGTTCGAAGCTTTGGCCGAGGAAAACACCGGCTTCATCACCAGGCCGGAGCGGAAGACGAAGCGGTTGAGCTGGTCGATATAGGCGGCGAAGTCGGTGATCGGCCGGGTCGCGACGCCGGTGTCGCAGGCAGCCTTGGCCACCGCCGGCGCGATGCGCAGGATCAGGCGGGGATCGAAGGGCGAGGGGATCAGGAAGTCGGGTCCGAAGATCGGCGTCTCGCCGGAATAGGCGCGGGCGGCGACGTCGGATGGTTCCTCGCGGGCAAGGGCAGCAATCGCCCTGACCGCGGCCATCTTCATCTCCTCGTTGATGGCGCTGGCGCCGCAGTCCAGCGCACCGCGGAAGATGTAAGGAAAACAAAGCACGTTGTTGACCTGATTGGGAAAATCGGAACGGCCGGTGCAGATCATCGCGTCGGGACGGGCGGCGCGCGCGACCTCCGGCATGATCTCGGGATTGGGGTTGGCCAGCGCCAGGATCAACGGCTTAGGCGCCATATGATCAAGCAATTCCGGCTTCAGCACGCCGGCGGCCGACAGGCCGAGAAAAACGTCGGCGCCAGGGATCACATCGGCCAGCGTGCGCGCCTCGGTGTCCTTCACATAGGGGTCTTTCCAGCGATCCATCTCGTCGGTGCGGCCCTTGTAGGCGACGCCGAAGCGGTCGGTGACCCAGATATTCTCTACCTTGGCGCCAAGCGAGACCAACAGGTTGAGGCAGGCGAGCGCTGCCGCACCGGCGCCTGAGGTGACGATCTTGATGTCGGAAATGGTCTTGCCGGCGAATTCCAGCCCGTTGAGCACGGCGGCGGCGACGATGATGGCGGTGCCATGCTGGTCGTCATGGAAGACGGGAATGCCCATGCGGGCCTTCAACTGCGCCTCGACCTCGAAGCATTCGGGCGCCTTGATGTCCTCGAGATTGATGCCGCCGAAAGTCGGCTCCAGCGCCGAGATCGTCTCGACCATGCGCTCTATGCCCGGCGCGTCGATCTCGATGTCGAAGACGTCGATGCCGGCGAATTTCTTGAACAGCACCGCCTTGCCTTCCATCACCGGCTTGGAGGCGAGCGGGCCGATATTGCCGAGCCCGAGAACGGCCGAGCCGTTGGAGACGACGCCGACCAGATTGGCGCGCGCTGTATAATCGGCCGCGGTTGCCGGATTGTCGCGGATTTCGAGGCAGGGCGCGGCAACACCCGGCGAATAGGCCAACGCCAGGTCGCGCTGGTTGCCGAGCGGCTTGGTCGCCTGGATCTCGAGCTTTCCCGGCCTTGGATGCTTGTGGAAGTAGAGGGCGGCTTCGTCGAGGTCCGAACGTGCCGTTTTCTTGTTCTCGCCTTCCATGCGGCCGCTCCCTCAAACCTGCTTTGCAGCCTTTTAGCACGCAAAAATGGTTTTTCGCGACGCCAAATGACGCAAGCGCGGCTAAAACAACCCGGTCCGGAAAGATCGAACTATTTCAAATGATTGCGCTGAAATCCTGCCGATTATCCATCGAGCCCTTCAGAACGCGCTGACATAGAGGCCGCCATCGACGGGGATGTTCTGGCCGGTGAGATAACCGGCATGGACCGAGCACAGAAAGGCGCAGATCTGGCCGAACTCTTCCGGCGTGCCGAGCCGCTTGGCCGGAACGTCGGCGCTGATGCGGGTCTTGCGCGCTGCGGCCGCTGCCGGGTCTTCCATCGTGCCGGCCTCATGCGGGCCGCGCAGCCGGTCTGTGTCGAGCTTGCCCGGCAGCAGGCTGTTGATGGTGACGTTGCGGTCGATCACCGTGCGCGCCACGCCGGCCAGGAACGAGGTCAGCCCGGCTCGCGCGCCGGACGACAGATCGAGGCCGGGAATCGGGACGTAGACCGACAGCGAGGTGATGTTGACGATGCGGCCGAAGCCGCGCATGGCCATGCCGTTGATGACGGCCTGCACCAGTTCGATCGGCGTCACCATGTTCTGCGTCACGCCTTCGAGGATCTTTGCGCGGTCGAGTTCGCGGAATTCGCGCAAGGGCGGGCCGCCATTGTTGTTGACCAGGATATCCGGGTCGGGGCAGGCGGCTAGGATCGCCTTCTGCACGTCGGGCTTCGAGACGTCGCCGACGATCTCGGTCACCTTCACGCCGTAGCGTTCGCGCAGTTCGGCTGCGGTTTTTGCCAGCAGCTCGGCATTGCGGCCGTTGACGACGAGATCGCAGCCGGCCTCGGCCAGCGCCATGGCGCAGCCGCGGCCCAGCCCCTTGCTCGATGCGCAGACGATGGCCTTCTTGCCCTTGATGCCGAGATCCATGACGATTTTCTCCTGTGATTGGCGCGGCACGCTAGCCCTTTGGCTGGCCCAATCGCAACCGTCATACGGTTGTTGCATGAATCGGGGCATAGCCTGCGCGAAAGCAACGGTGACGATCTGATGTCCGGTACAGAAACCCGCACTTTCCGCAGCATGTTCATATCCGACCTGCATCTCGGATCGAAGGCGGCCAAGGCCGAGTTCCTGATCGATTTCCTGCGGTATCACGACGCCGATATCATCTATCTCGTCGGTGATATCGTCGACGGCTGGCGGCTGCGGCGCAGCTGGCACTGGCCGCAGAGCCACAATGACGTCGTCCAGAAACTGCTGCGCAAGGCCCGCAAGGGCACCTCGATCACCTATATCGCCGGCAATCACGACGAATTCGCGCGCCAGTTCCAAGGCGTGCATTTCGGCGGCATCGTCGTTGCCGACCGCGCCATCCACGAAACCGCCGATGGCAGGCGCCTGCTGGTCATCCATGGCGACCAATTCGACACCGTCGTCCACAATGCGCGCTGGCTGGCCTATCTCGGCGACTACGCCTATGACGCCGCGATGCTGGTCAACCGCGTGGTGACGAAGCTCCGCCATTTGCTGGGTCTCCCTTACTGGTCGTTCTCGTCCTGGGCTAAGGTCAAGGTCAAGAAGGCGGTCAACTTCATCGGCTCGTTCCAGACCGTGCTGACCGAGGAGGCCCGCCGCTCGCATGTCGACGGCGTCATCTGCGGCCACATCCATCACGCCGCGATCGAGACTTATGAGAATGTGCAGTACATCAACACCGGCGACTGGGTGGAGAGCTGCACGGCGGTGGTCGAACATTTCGATGGCAAGATGGAGATCATCCACTGGGCGCTGGTGCTGCCCGAAGTACCGGACGAGCCGTTCATCCCCTTGCTGATCGAAGACAGGGTCGTCGAAGCGGCATAACCCTCCTGTTAATCGACTGGTCCAGGCAGTTTCGGACCGCTTTCGCGCATGTTAAGGGATCGATCTGCGTTGCAGCCCTTTGTGCAGCGTAATTGGATCGATTCATGTCGCTGCCGCCGCTCTCGCCTGAACAACTCGTCAAACCGCGCCATTTCGAACTGCGTATGAGCCTGATCTTCGCGACATTGTTCGTGTCGCTGGGAACGCATGTGCCTTATTTCCCGCTGTGGCTGCATGCCCAGGGTTTCCACGCCGAGCAGATCGCCATCATCCTGGCGGCGCCGATGTTCCTGCGCGTGGTGACGACGCCGCTGCTGACCGCGCTGGCGGACCGGGCGAAGGACAGGGCCGATGTCTATATTGCGCTGGTGGCCGCGACGATGGTGCTTTCCGCCGGCTATTTCCTCAACCCGACCTACGCCATGGTGCTTGCCGTATCGCTGGCGCTGACGGTGGTGTGGACGCCGCATTCGCCGATCGCCGATTCGCTCGCACTGTCGGGTGTGCGCCGCTTCGGCTCGAACTACACCGCGATGCGCAAATGGGGCTCGATTTCCTATCTCTGCGCCAATGTCGCAGGCGGCTTTATCCTCGCCTGGACGAGCCCGCAGGCCGTGCCGGTAATCATCTTTGCGGCATTGTCTGCCGCGCTCGTCGCCGGATTGCTGGCGCCGCGGCTTGGCCGCCCGCGCCGGGCTTCGCCGCTATCGGCCGCCGACATCCAGCATCAGGCGCCGAGCCTTCTCAATCGGTATTTCCTGTATTTCACCCTCGGCGTCGGCATCATCACCGCCAGCCATGCCTTCCTCTACGGCTTTGTCTCAATCTACTGGAAATCGGTCGGCATCAGCGATTCCGTCGTTGGCCTGCTGTGGGCCTGGGGCGTGGTGGCCGAGGTCTGCATGTTCGTGTTTTTCAACCGTATTTTTGCCTCCGTCTCAGTCGTCAAGGTGATGCTGATCGCCGGCGTCGGCTCCATCGTGCGCTGGATCGCCTTTCCGTTGATCTGGCCACTCGGGCTTGGCGTTGCCGGTTTCTTCGGCGTGCAGACCCTGCATTCGGTGTCGGTGGCGATGGTGTTGATCGGCCTGCAGAAGATGATCGGCGAAACGGTTTCGGAAGAACGCACGGGTGCGGCGCAAGGTATTGCCTATTTCTTCAACGGCTTCTTCATGGCGGCGGTGACGCTGGCGTCCGGCCCGCTTTATGAGCGCTACGGCGTCGACGGCTTCCTGGCGATGATCCCGATCGCCATCATCGGCCTGGCGCTGATCGGGCTCGCCGCGCGTTCAGCCCCACAGCATCCTGTCAGGCGGTGACACCAGCGACCCCTGGTAGACGAGCCCGGGCTGGCGGTCGCGGGCAAGCAGCAGCGGGCCGTCGAGGTCGACGAACTCGGCGCCCTGTGCAAGCAACACAGCCGGCGCCATCGCCAGCGACGTGCCGACCATGCAGCCGACCATCACGCCGAATCCCAGCTCCCGGGCGCGGTTGCGAAGGGTAAGGGCGGCGGTCAGGCCGCCGGATTTGTCGAGCTTGATGTTGACGGCGTCATAGAGGCCGACAAGCGCTTCGAGGTCCTTCGCCTCGTGGACGCTTTCGTCTGCGCAGATCGGCACCGGATGCGCGATGTGGCGCAGGATGGCATCATGGCCGGCGGGAAGCGGCTGTTCGATCAGGGCTATGCCATGTTCGGCGGCGAAAGCGAGATTCTCGATGATGTTGGCATCGGTCCAGCCTTCATTGGCGTCGAGGATGATGCGGCTGTCGGGCGCCGCTTCGGTCACGGCGCGGATGCGGGCCAAGTCGTTGTCGCCGCCGATCTTGACCTTGAGCAGCGGCCGCCCGGCATTGGCGCGGGCTTGCGCCGCCATTGCCTCCGGCTCGCCCAGCGACAGCGTGTAGGCCGTCTCCAGCGCCGACAAGGGCACAACGTGGATGGCGTCGGCGACCGCAACGCCGCTGATCTTGGCCTCCAGGTCCCACAAGGCGCAATCGATGGCGTTGCGGGCAGCACCCGCCGGCATCGCATCGAGCAGTTCCTTGCGGCTGATGCCGCCTTCTATCTGCCGGCGCATGGCCTCGGTGGCGTCGCGCACCCCCTCCATGGTCTCGCCATAGCGCTTGTAGGGGACGCATTCGCCCCATCCGCGATTGTCCCCATCGCTGATCGTGCAGGTAATGACTTCGGCTTCGGTCTTCGACCCGCGCGAGATGGTGAAGGTGCCGGCAATGGGAAAACGCTCGGCCTCAACCGAAATGACACGCGCCATAATTTTCTGCTCCGGCTATGCGACAACGCGTCGTCGGCAAATCGACAGGTACGACCCGTCAGGCTAAACAGGACGCCATGTTGACCATCGGCAAACGCGACGCAAGCGGCAACGCCGCCAAGGAGGCCGACCACCAGCCCCGCGTTGCGGTCGGCGAGGAGGGCGGCGTCCTCGGCTGCGCTTTCTCCGGCATCTGGACGACGACGACAGTGGCGCTGATCGACGCCGAGATGCGCAAGATCGAGCAGCGCAAAGGCTTCCAGACGCTCGCTTTGGATCTTTCCCACATCGAGAAGATGGACACCGCCGGAGCCTGGCTGATCGATCGCCTGGTCAGTGTCTTCGAAAAGAAGGGTGTCGTGATCAAGATGCAGGGGCAAAGCGATGTCGCCTCGATCCTGCTCGGCGCCGTTGGCGAAGCTGTCCGGCGCGAGCCCGAATCGCGCGGCGTCCGGCGCCCCAACATCATCCTCCGCGGGCTGGAGGCGGTCGGCCGCCGCATCTATGAGATGCGCGACGATTTCCTCGCCTCGATGAACATCCTCGGCGCCACCATCGGCGGCGCCCAGATGAAGCTCGGGCGCGGCCATGCCATCAATCCGGCGGCGATCTTCAACCAGATCGATCGCATGGGTGTCGGCGCCATCCCCGTGGTGGTGCTGATGTCGGCGATCGTCGGCGCCATCGTCGCCCAGCAGGGCGCCTACCAGCTCAACTATTTCGGCGCCAACATTTTCGTTGTCGATCTGGTCGGCGTGCTGATCCTGCGCGAGCTCGGCGTGCTGATGACCGCCATCATGATCGCCGGCCGTTCCGGCAGCGCCATCACCGCCGAGATCGGCTCGATGAAGATGCGCGAGGAGGTCGACGCGCTGAAGGTCATCGGCCTCAACCCGATCGGCGTGCTGGTGTTTCCGCGCCTGGTGGCGCTGGTGATCGCGCTGCCCTGTCTCACCATCGTCGCCAATTTTGCCGCTCTTGGCGGCGGCATCCTAGCCGCCTGGCTTTATTCCGGTATTGCGCCGACGGCCTTCATCGACCGGCTGCGCGGCGCGATCGATATCAGCACCATCTTCGCCGGGCTGATCAAGGCGCCGTTCATGGCCATGATCATCGGCACCATTGCTTCCGTAGAAGGCATGAAGGTCGGCGGCAGCGCCGAATCGCTGGGGCTGCACGTCACCGCCTCGGTGGTGAAGTCGATCTTCGTCGTCATCATCCTCGATGGCCTTTTCGCCATCTTCTACGCGTCGATCGAGTTCTGACATGATGCGCAGAAACTCAAAGGCGACCAAGGCTGTGCAGGGAATGGAAGAAGACGATATCGTGCTGTCGGTGCGCGATATCACCGTTTCCCTGGACGACAAGCTGATCCTCGACAAACTGGCGCTCGACATCAAGCGCGGCGAAATCCTCGGTTTCGTCGGCGCCTCGGGCGCCGGCAAATCGGTGCTGCTGCGCACGATTCTCGGCCTGCTGCACAAGCAGTCCGGCACGATCAAGCTGTTTGGCCTCGACCTCGAAAAGGCCAGCGACATCGAGCGGTTGCGCATCGACATGCGCCTTGGCGTGCTTTTCCAGCACGGCGCCCTGTTTTCGGCGTTGACCGTGCAGGAAAACGTGCAGGTGCCGATGCGCGAATATCTCGATCTGCCGAAGAAACTGATGGACGAGCTGGCCTTGCTCAAGATCGAACTGGTCGGCCTGCCGCCGGACGCCGCGCAAAAATTTCCCTCGGAGCTTTCGGGCGGCATGATCAAGCGCGCCGCCCTGGCGCGGGCGCTGGCGCTCGACCCCGACATCGTCTTCCTCGACGAGCCGACTTCCGGCCTCGACCCGATCAGCGCGTCCGAATTCGACGAACTGGTGGTCAAGCTGCGCGATACAATGGATCTGACGGTCTATATGGTGACGCACGATCTCGACACGCTGTTTACCGCTTGCGACCGCGTGGCGGTGCTCGGCAACAAGAAAATCCTGGTCGAAGGCACGATCGACGACATGCTGAAAAGCGAAGAACCGTGGGTCAAATCCTATTTCCGCGGAAAACGCGCTCGGCAACTTGATCTTGCCGCGCGCGCATAGACATAAGTGGGGCAATGGAAACCAGAGCCAACTACGTAATTGTCGGCATTTTCACCCTGGCTGCAATCCTGGCGGCGTTCGGGTTCGTCTATTGGACCGCCCAGATCGGTGATCGCGGCGAGACGGCGGAGCTGCGCGTGCGCATTCAGGGTTCGGCCTCCGGCCTCGGCCCCGGCAGTCTGGTGCTGTTCAACGGCGTCAAGGTCGGGGTGGTCAAGCGCGTCTATTTCGACCGCAATGACCCGAATGCCGCCATTGCTACGACCGAGATCGACCAGACAACGCCGCTCACCAAATCGACGCAGGCCGATATCGGCATCGCCAGCCTTGCCGGCCAGGTCAACATCGAATTGAAGGGCGCCGATCCAAAGGAACCAAATCTGCTGGAAGAGGCGGCAAAGGAAGGCAGGACCGCCGAGATCATCGCCAATCCATCGGCGGTCACCAACCTGCTGCAGACGGCGCAGAATATCTTCACCCGTGCCGACAAGGTGCTTTCCGAACTCGAAGGTTTCACCAGGGATGTGCGCGGGCCGCTGACCCAGACCGTCAAGAACGCCCAGACATTTTCCGATGCGCTGGCCAGGAATGCCGATGGCATCGACAAGTTCCTGACCGCCGTCAGCGCGCTGTCGGACGAGTTGAAGGGTGTTTCCGGCAAGCTCGACGGCACACTGAAGGCTGCCGAAGGCCTGCTCAATGCCGTCGACAAGGACAAGATCAAGAGCATCGTCGCCAATGTGGACGCCGTCACCGCCAATCTGAAGGAGACCAGCGGACAGCTCGACGGCGTGATCAAGAACGTCGATACCGCGGTCGGCTCGGTCAACGATTTCGCCAAGCGCACGCAAGGCACGCTGGCAAAGGTCGACAATGTGCTCGACGGCATCGATCCGGCACAAGTGCGCGTGGCGCTCGCCAACATTCAGAAGGCCAGCGAAAATGCCAACAAGGCCGCCGCCGACATCGCCCAGGTGACTGACAAGTTCGCCGACCGGGCCGACGACATCGACGAGACGATCAAGGACGCCAAACAGCTTGCGTCGCGCCTCAACGATGCCTCGGTGCGCGTCGACGGCATCCTGAAAAGGGTCGATACGCTGCTCGGTTCGGGCCAGGCCGACGGCGTCATGGCCGATGCCAGGGACACGCTGAAGTCGTTCAAGCAGGTCGCCGACACGCTGAACGCCCGGCTTGGCACGATCACCGACAATATTACGCGCTTCTCGGGCCAGGGCCTGTCGAATGTCGAGGCGCTGGTCCAGGACAGCCGGCGTTCGATCAGCCGCATCGAAGAGGCGGTGACCGATCTCAGCCGCAACCCGCAGCGCATCCTGTCGGGCGGCGACGGCGAGGTCCGGCAGTTCGATGGCAGGGCACGGCGTTGACTTCCCTGCCCGCCCGCAGCAATTACATGGACCGCGGATGCGGATTCATCATACGATCCGGGGACAGTGGGGATCACGCGTGACGTTCGGGTTGGGTGGGTATAGATCGGCAGTCGTTTTGCTTGGCTTGACGCTGGCTGGTTGCGCGGCATTGGGAGGCAAGCCGGCGCCGCTCGATACGTTCGAGCTGTCCGCCCCGTCGATCGACGCCCGTGGCCACAGCCGCCGCCAGATCCTGATCGCCCAGCCCTCCGCGCTCAAGGCGCTGGACAGCCAGAACATCGTCATCAAGCCGTCAGATCGCTCGATCCAGTATCTCAAGGGCGCGCAATGGGCCGACCGGCTGCCGCTGATCGTGCAGGCGAGGCTCGCCGAAACCTTCCAGCGCTCCGGAAGCTTTGCCGGCGTCGGCAAGCCGGGCGAGGGGCTGGCGATCGACTACCAGGTGATCGTCGAGATCCGCTCCTTCGAAGTCCGCGTCAATGGTGGCGAGCATGCCGAGGTCAATCTCTTCGTGCGCATCCTGAACGACCGCAACGGCGAGGTGCGCGCCTCGAAGAGCTTCACCGCATCCGCTCCCGTCTCGGGCAGCGGCAATCCGGCCTATGTCAGCGCGCTCGACAGCGCCTTCGGCGAGGCGGCGAAGGATATCGTGAGCTGGACGGACTCGGTGATCTGAGCGAACCCGGCGAGGCGCTTGAGACCCAGGAACCTTAGCCGCCTGCCAGACGGTTGGTGACCAGTTCTGCCTTCATCCAGTGGGTTTCACTCTGGACATGTCCTGCCCGTACATATTTGCCCATTCGAATGGGCATGTCTGCCTCAGCAAATGCTTCGGCAACCCTAGCCACAAAGCCTTCTTGCTTGGCCTTATCCAGGGACGCAGCCAGATTATCGAAGAGGTTGGGGCTGAAAGGCCCACGATAGAGCGTGGGAACAGGAGTGATGCCCAGTTCCTCAAACCGGGCCAGGGTCAAATCCCACGGTTGAATCTCGGTCCCGATGATCCATGCAAAGCCAAGAAAAAATGACGGCAGCGCATCATACGCAACCGAATGTCGGGCATAGAGGTTCTCGCCGACAATCCGTTCATCGTCAGCAAGTTGCGGTGAAACATTTGCTGCAAATGCCTTCAGCCAGTCTCGGGATGGATGATAACGGCTATCGGGACTGCGCGCGTGAGAGCCATCGCGATGAAGGGTTGTGTTCTCTCCATCCATCTTCTCGGTGACCACAAGATCAGCCACCCTTAGTCCTTCAAGCGACGCCATGACCTTGTCGTCGCTGGTGGCTCCGACCGATATCGGCAGATGAAAAGTGCGACCGTATTTCCTCATGCTGGAGGCATAGCTTGCAGCCCATCGCGCCAGCAAGGGCAGCCTGAGTTCTTTGCGCTCGTCATTGTTCGATCCATGACAAACGAAAAAGGCGGGAAATTTCCCGCCTTTTTCATTTTGATGCAGCAATCGTAGCTAGTGCAAACGGCCGCTCGCATGGGCCAGCATGGTGTAGACCTTGCCGGTGTCCGACGTCAGGTAGGTCTGCGCCATGATGTTGTCGCGGTCGTTGCGCGAGACGTCCTTGAGCAGCTTCTCGAAATCGTCGCAGTAGCGGTCGACGGCGGCGCGGAACTCCGCCTCGGCCTGATATTTGCGGCGGATTTCGTCAAAGGTCTGCTGGCCCTTGAGCGTGTAGAGGCGGCGCGTGAACACGTCACGCTCGCCGCGCCGGTAGCGGTTCCACAGCTCGATCGAGGCGTCGTGGTCGATCGCCCGGGCAATATCGACCGAGAGCGAATTGAGCGACTCCATGACATGCAGGGGCGAGCGCTGGGCGGGAGTTGCGCGCGGTGCTTCCGCGGGCGCTGCCGGCCTGGCGACTTCCTCCTCGCGCGATGCTCCGGTCAGGAGATCGCGCACCCAGCCGCCTTGCGGCGTGCGGGCGTTGGCGTCGCGCTGGCGCGGTGCTTCGGCAGGGCGTTCGATATCGAGCGTGCCACGCAGGCCGCCGAGCGGCGCCTGCGGAGCAGGGCGCTCCGGCTGTGGCGCCGGCGGCGGGCGGCGTACCGGCTCGGCCGGGCGCTGCACTGGCGCCTGAGGCGCCGGGCGCAGGGCGCGCGGTTCGGCATTGTCGCCGCCACGTCCCGATTTCGCAACGATATCCGAAAGTTCCTTGAGCGCGTTGATCTGCTCGGCAACGGCACGGCGGATCGCCGAGGTCGATTCCTTGGCCTCTTCCGGCATTTCGATGACGCCCTTCTTGAGCTCGGCGCGGGTGAGGTCGAGCTCGCTCTTGATCGAGCTTGCGGTGCGCCGCATCTCCTCGGTCGCATCGGCGAACCGGCTGGTTGCCGAATCGACCACTTCCGTTATGGCGATGCGGATCTTGTCGGCTGATGCCAGCGTCTTGCCTTCGGCATTCTGCATCGTCTGGCCGACAAGGTTTTCGAACGAACGCATCACCTTCTCGAGGTCTTCCGACTTCTTGACCAAGCCGACGGCGAGATCTTCGAGCGACGATTGCCGCTCAAGCGTGTGCTCTAGATTGCTCTGCGCCGAGCTCAACAGATCCGAAGCCGAGGACAGCAAGCGGCTGTGCTCGTCGAACTTGGTGGCGATCGAGGCCACTTCGCGCAGGGTCGACGACGACAGTTCGGTAAGCCGCGTCGTGTTCGAATCGACCAGGCGTGCCGAGCTGGCGAAGGTCTGCGCGGCCTTTTCGGTGGTTGCCGCGAAGCTTTGCGTGCTGCCGCTCAGACGTTCGTCGACCTGGCCGAGGTTGATCGCCGCCTGTTCGATCAGCTCACCAAGCTGCGAGCTGGAGACGCTCATGCGGCCGATGAGGTCGGCGACGCTATCGGCGAGCGACGAGCGCGCGCCTTCGACGGCCGACAGCGTTTCGGCGGTGCGGCTGGCGAGCGCGTTGACGAGGGCGGCATTTTCGCTGCGCAGCTTCTCGGTCGCGCGTTCGGTGACCTCTTCCATGCTCTTTTGCAGTTCCGAGCCGCCCTGGGCGAAGCGCTCGACCAGCGGCCGCGCGGTTTCGTCCAGGATCTTCGCCATCTCGGCCGAACGCGCCGCCAGCATCGTGTTGAGCTCGCGGGTATTGGTGCCGATTGTCTTGGCAGCGTCGTTGGTGCTTTGGCCGATGTGCTGGCCGACCGCGGTAAAAGTCTCCGCAATCGTGTTGGCGCGCGAGATCAGCTGAGCTTCTGCGCTGGAAACCTGCTCGTTGAGCTTCTGGCCCATCGTCTCCGTCGTATAAAGAAGGCGGTTCTCGACGCGGGCGACCTGTTCCTCGACGCGCGAAGCTGCGGACGCAACGCTCGCGGCCAGCCGCTCGTCGGCGCCGGCAAGAGCCTGCTCCATCTCGCGGGCGTGGACGGCAAGTTCCTGGCCGGTCTGGCGTGCACGTTCGGCAACGCGCTGCTCGGTGCTGGCGAAGGCGCCGACGATGTTGTCGGCATGCTCGCCGATGGTCGAGGTGGAGTCGGCGATGCGCGACACCAGGCGGTGATCGGCCTCGTCGAAGATGCGGCTGATCTCGGTGGCGCGTGCCGACAGCGCGTCCGAACCCTCGGCAATGCGCGAGATCAGCTGCTGGTCGGCGGCGTCGAAGATGCGGCCAAGGTCCGAGGCGCGGGCGGCCAGCGCTTCGGCGGATTCGCCGATGCGCATGCTCAGCCGCTGGTCGGCGCCCTCGAAGTTGCGCAGGACGTCGCCGGCGCGGTCGGCCAGCGACTGCGCCGTCTCGACCGCGCGGGCGACCAGCTTCTGGTCGGCGGCGTCGAACGTGCCGGCGATCTCGCCGGCGCGGGCAGCCAGCCGTCCGGCCGTTTCTTCGGCGCGGGCGAGCAGCGAGTTCGACGTCTCGTCATGCCGGGCAAGCAGCACGCTCGTTGTGTCTTCGGCGCGAGCAAGCAAGGCATTCGTCGTATCCTCGGCGCGAGCAAGCAGGGCGCTCGATGTGTCCTCGGCACGTGCGTGCAGACGGCGATCCGCGTCCTCGAAGGTGCGGGCGATGTCCTCGGCCCGGGCCAAAAGGGCGGACGAGGTCTGCTCGGCACGCTCGGCGATCTTGCGGTCGGCGTCACTGAAGGCAGCACCGGCCTGTTCGTGCAGCGCGCTGGTGACTTCCATCACCTTCTCGCGCAGCGCGCCGGCAACGAAGACGGCGCTCTTTTCGAGCACGCTGCGGACATTGTCGACACCCACCGACAACGCGCGCTCCATGGTTCCGGCGCGCTCTTCGATGATGCCGGTCTGCTTGCTGAAGGCCTGCTCGATCTTCTCGACATCGGCAGCGATTGCCGCCGAGATATCGGTGCTTCTGCCGGCAATCTGGTCGATATGGCCCGACAGCGAGCGGTCGACATCCTTGCGTATGTCGGCGAGCTTTGCCAGATCGTCTTCCAGCGCCTGGGTCAACATGTTGCGGCCTTCGGCCAGCTTGCCGACATGGCCGGCGATGATGTCGTCAACCTCACCGCGGCTTGCCGACAGCTTCTGCAGGTCGGCTTCCAGCGCACGTTTCAGGATGTCTCGCCCCTCGGCCAGCTTCTCGACCTGGCCTGCGACCAGTCCGTCGATGCTCGACCGGCTCTCGGCCAGCTTGGCGAGGTCGTCCTCGAGAGCCTTCGACAGCGTCGCGCGATCCCGGACGAGCTTGTCGCTGTGACCCTCGATCAGGCTGTTGACATTTTCCAAATCCGCTTCCAGCACCCGTGCGAACTCGCCACGGTTTTCGCTCAGCTTCTGCGACTGGTCGGCAATGGCGCTCCTGATCGCATTGAGATCGGCTTCGAGCGCCCGTGTGAGGATGTCGCGGCCCTCGGCGAGCTTCTCGACCTGTCCGGCGACCAGCCCATCGATGCTGGAGCGGCTCTCCGCCAGTTTGGCGATGTCGTCTTCCAGTGCCTTTGAGAGCGCCGAACGGTCCTGGACGAGCCTGTTTTGATGATCGGCCATGATGCCGCTGACATTGTGCAGATCGTCCTGAAGCGCCTGGGATAGCGTCGAACGATCCTGGACAAGCCGGCTCGAGTGGTCGGTGATCAGGCTGTTCACATTCTGAAGGTCATCCTGAAGCGCCTGGGATAGCGTCGAACGATCCTGGACAAGCCGGCTCGAGTGGTCAGCGATCAGGCTGTTCACAGTCTGCAGATCAGCTTCCAGTGCCTTGGAAAGCTGACCGCGCTCTTCCGCCACCTTGTCGGAATGACCCGCGATGGCACCCTTTATGGTGTTGAGGTCGGCTTCGAGCGCGCGCTTGAGGATATCGCGCCCCTCGGCCAGCTTTTCGACCTGGCCGGCGACCAGCCCGTCGATGCTCGACCGGCTCTCGGCGAGCTTGGCGAGGTCGGCCTCGAGCGTCTGTGACAACAGGCCACGATCGTCGGCAAGCCGGCTCGAATGGTCGGAGAGCAGGCCCCTGATGCCGGATAGGTCGTTCTCCAGCGCCTTGCTGAGTTCGGTTCGGTCCTCGGCCAGTTTCGCCGAGTGGTTCTCGATCACGCCCTTGATGCCGATAATGTCGTTTTCGAGCGCCTTGGTCAGGATGGCGCGGCCTTCGGCGATCTTTTCAACCTGGCCGGCGACCAGCCCGTCAATCGAGGCGCGGCTGTCGGCGAGCTTGCCGAGATCGGCTTCCAGGGCGCGCGACAGAATGTTGCGGCCTTCGGCCAGTTTACCGACATGTCCGGCGACCATTTCGTCAATGATCGTACGGGCTTGCACCAGTTTTCCGGAGTCTTCATGCAAAGCCTGGTTGAGCCGGTTGCGGCCTTCTTCAAGCCGCTCGAGATGGCTTCCCAGCGACGCGTCGATGGCGGCGCGCGACTCGTTGACCTTGCGTAGATCCTCTTCCAGGGCGCGCGAGATCAGGTTGCGGCCTTCGGCCAGCTTCTGCACCTGGTTGGTTACGGCCGCATCGATGCCGGCGCGGCCCTCGGCGAACTTCGCCAGGTCCGCCTGCATGGCAGCCGCCATGCGTTCGCGGCTTTCGGACAGCTTGCGGCTGTGGTTTTCGACGGCGTCCTCGATGCCGACGCGGGCATCGGCAAGACGCTGGATGTCGGTGTCGAAGGAGCGCGACACGACATGGCGGGCGGCTTCCATGCGGCCGGCGAAATCGCTGGCGCGGGCTTCGAGCATCGACGAGGTCGACGAGACGATGTCGGCCATGTCGGCGCCGATCTGGGTCTTGCCCTGATCGATCATCGCCGACAAATGATCCTTGCTCTCGGCAAAGGTGTGGGCGATCTCGCGGGCGCGCTCGACCAGCGTTTCGTTGATCTGGCGGGCGCGCGCCTCGAGCGCGGCGTTGAGCTTCTGCGTGCCGGTATCGAGTGCTTCGGCGCGGGTCTGGAATTCGCTGATCAGCGCCTGGCCGCGCTCGGCCAGCGTCCGCTCGATGCCGTTCAGGCTGGACTCGAATTCCGAGCTCAGGGTGCGGGCGGCGCCGCCGAGCAGCGACACCATACCGGTGGTGCGGTCGTCGAGCAGGTCGGTCAGCGACCGGGTCAGGCCGTCTGTGGTGTCCGTCAGCTTGGCGATGCGGGTGTCGAGCAGCGAAGCAAAGGCTTCGCCCGACGTCGACAGCCTGTCGGTGATTGAATCCAGCCGGGTTTCGACGGAATCGAAGATCGACATCGAGCTTTCATTGATGCGGTCGATCAGCGTGTCGCCGGAATTCGTGATCGTCATCGACAGCTTGGTCGACGCGTTGAGGATAGAGTCGCGAATAATGTCGGAGGCGGCGCCGATCTCGTCCTTCAGCGTTTCATGCGCGCCGGTGATCGAGGCGCGCACGCGCTCGGCATGAGTGACGACGGCTTCGCGCTCGCTGCCCAGCCCGTCGACCAGCGACCGGATGCGCGATTCATTCTCCGAATAGGAGCGTTCGATCTGGTTGACCTCGCTGTGGACCAGCGTTTCGAGCTCGACGGCGCGCGCCAGCGTGCGCTCGATGCCTTCGCCCATCGCCGCCACTTCACGGCGAACGGCCTGGCCGATCATCATCACGCGATCCTGGGCGAGGTTTTCCGGCTCCGCCAGACGGAAAGCCACTTCCGTCATCGACTGCGCGGCAATGCGCATTTCCTGCGCGCGGCGGATCATCGCCGCGAAGGCCCAAAACAGGACGACCGGTATGATTGCCGCGATCGCCAGGCCGATCAGTTCAGGGCGGGCCAGGATTTGATCGAATGTACGAATTTTCCAGATGCTGGGGCCAAACAGCAAATTGGCAAGGCCGCCGGCGCCGGCGATCCAGGCCAGCGACACGAACGCCACGACCCAATAGATCGTGCTAGACGCGCGCCGGTTGAGGCTGTGCAGCAGCGTCTTGTAATCTTTTTGGCGGTCATCGTTTGCCGGCTTGAAGCCGGCTGGCTGAGCGCTGTTGCGCGATTCGACCGGGCGCAGCTCGGCGGGCTTGGCTGCCGGCTTCGCACTCTGGTTTTGTTGGATGGGCGCGTTTTGAGCGGGGGCGGGCTTCTGGGGGCGGCCTTCGCGCGCCAGTTCGTCCGCGGCCTGCGATATCTGCGCTTCCAGATCTTCCATCGACGCCGCGATATCGAGATCGCCGCTGCCGTCTCCGCTGAGATCGAGGTCTAGTGCCTTTTCGAGTTCCCTGGCTACGTCGCTGTCGAGAGTTCTGGTCGTCGTTGGTTTCTTCGCCATGCCTTCGCTACCCTGTACTAGCTGCCGAGGGACTTCTTATTTTTGCCTGATTCTGGCTCGTCTTATCCCACGCAGGAGGCTGAAAATGGACCTTCGTATCGTAATGACACACAGGGGTAAAGAAAACATGCATTCCGCGAGATACGTAAAACTTTAAATATAAGGTTAACGACAACGTGATCTAACCGCCTCAGCGGCAACAATTTTCCAGCCCATTCATTAACGCGTTGGCGACGGAAATCGCCTAGTTTTTTCGGCGATCGGCACAAGGAGTTTCAAATTGGTACGCGGTGAAAGCGGCATTGCCTTCTCAATGCCGGGCGGCGATGCGTCGGGACCGGCCCGTTCGCGCCCAGTGGATCTGGCCCACCTGGCCCGTCAGACAATGGGCGATCGCGCCCTCGAACAGGAGGTATTGGCACTGTTCGTACAGCAGGCGCTTTCCGTCCGGGACAGAATAGTCGATGCCGACGTCAGGGAGCGACTGCTTCTGGCGCATGGGCTGAAAGGTTCGGCGCGCGGGGTCGGCGCCTTTGCCATCGCCGACTGCGCCACCTCGATCGAACAGCAGCCGGAAGATGCGCGCATCCTCAAGCGCCTCGGCGCCCTGATCGAGGAAGTGCGCGATTTCATCGCCGCCATCAGCCGGTAATGGCTGCCGCTCGGCAGCGGCCACCGGGATGAATCGACGGGGCCAGGGCGTGCTTTGGCCAGCTTTCCGAAAAAACGTCACAAAGCGGCGCTTTCGCGCGGCAGTTGACTTGTCCGGCGGAGTGATTATCTCGGCTGGGACTCCCTTCAGGTGACAAATGACCAAGCTGACCTTCATTGCCCATGACGGCACTCCTTTCGATGTCGAGGCCGAAAACGGCTCGACCGTCATGGAGAATGCGATCCGTAGCGCGGTGCCGGGCATCGAGGCAGAATGCGGCGGCGCCTGCGCCTGCGCGACCTGCCATGTCTATGTCGACGAAGCCTGGACGGCCGAGGTCGGCGAGCCGGAGGCGATGGAAGAGGACATGCTGGACTTCGCCTATGACGTCCAGCCGAACTCGCGGCTGTCCTGCCAGATCAAGGTGCGCGACGCGCTTGACGGCCTGGTCGTGCGCGTGCCGGCTCGCCAGGGTTGATCTCCCGTACCATCTGATTTTTCCCGCCGCCGCTTGGCAGCGGGCCAATGCTCATGCAGTCTCGCGCCAGTTTCGCCCCAGTCTGACAATGAGGCTCGCCTGGCATGACCGATGTAATCAAGACGGACGCACTCATCGTCGGGGCGGGGCCGGTCGGCCTGTTCGCGGTGTTCGAACTCGGCCTCTTCGACATGAAGTGCCATCTGATCGACATCCTCGACCGGCCGGGCGGCCAATGCGCCGAACTCTATCCGGAAAAGCCGATCTACGACATTCCAGGCTGGCCCTCGATCTCGGCGCAAGGGCTGGTCGACAGACTGCTGGAGCAGATTCACCCGTTCAAGCCGGATTTTACCTTCAACCGCATGGTCTCCAGCCTGGAAAAGCTGGACGACGGCTCATTTCGGGTCACCACCGACGAGAACGAGGTGTTCGAAGCCAAGGTGGTGGTGATCGCCGCCGGTGGCGGCTCGTTCCAGCCCAAACGGCCGCCCATTCCCGGCATCGAGGCCTATGAGGGCAGGAGCGTCTTCTATTCGGTGCGCCGTATGGAGGAATTCCGCGGCCACGACCTCGTCATCGTCGGCGGCGGCGATTCCGCACTCGACTGGACGCTGAACCTGCAGCCGGTGGCAAAAAGCGTGACACTGGTCCACCGGCGCGCGGAATTCAGGGCGGCGCCCGACAGCGTCAATAAGATGTATGCCATGCAGGAGATGAAGCAGCTGGAGTTCCGGGTCGGCCAGGTGAGCGGCCTGACCGGCGCCGACGGCGAGCTGGCCTCTGCTACCATCAAGGGCGGGCCTGACGGCGACATCGAGGTGCCGTGCACGCGCATGCTGCCATTCTTCGGCCTGACCATGAAGCTGGGACCAATCGCCGAATGGGGGCTCAACCTTCATGAGAACCTCATTCCGGTCGATACCGAGAAATTCCAGACTTCGGTGCCAGGCATCTTTGCCGTCGGCGATATCAACTGGTACCCAGGCAAGCTGAAGCTGATCCTGTCGGGTTTTCACGAGGTGGCGCTGATGGCGCAGGCCGCCAAGCGCATCATCAGCCCCGGTGAGCGCATCGTCTTCCAGTACACGACGTCGTCGACCAGCCTGCAGAAGAAGCTCGGCGTCGTGGAGTAGGTCCTACAGGGCTTTCCGGATCACTCCACCAGAACGACCGGCGCCTCGGCGTCGTCGCGGCCGCGCAGTGACTTCTCCGGCATCAGAGCCAGCGTGATCAGCGCCAGCACGAGCGTGACCGCCGCGGCAAGGAAGATCATCATGAAGGGCGTCGCCGAGACGATCTGTCCGGCAGCCGGCGCGCCTTCGCCGGCAAGCGGCAGGCCATAGCCGAGCGCGACGGCGCCGAGCATGGCGACGCCGAGCGCACTGCCCAGCGAACGCAGGAAGGTCAGCACGCCGGTGGCAACGCCGAGATGCGCGCGGTCGACGGCGTTCTGCACCGATACGGTGGCGACCGGGAAGGTGGTGCCGCTTCCAAGGCCGATGCAGATGGTCAAGAGCTCGACGACCAGCAGCGAGGCGCGGCCAGCGACCAGGCTGAGCACGCCAAGACAGACAATGGCGAAGAGAACGCCGACCATGGCGATGCGCTTATAGTGGAAGAAGCGCGGTATCGTGCGGCCGCTGAAGGTCGCGCCGGCGACCGTTCCGAGCAGCAGGCCGAGCATGGCAAGGCCCGACTGGCTGACCGACAGGCCGATGATCGACTGCAGATAGACCGGCAGATACACCGACAGGCCGATATTAGCGGCCTGCAGCAGGAACATCGACGCCGTGCCGGCAAGCACGATCGGATTGCTCAGCACTTCAAGCGAAATCAGCGGCTCGGCCGCACGCATCAGCCGCAATGCGAACGCAGCCCAGAAAACCGCCGAACAGGCGAGCAGCCCGACGATCTCGCGCGAGGCCCATGGATAGGCGCTGCCGCCCCAGTTGAGGGCCAAAAGCAGCAATGCCGTCGCCACCACCAGAAGCAGCGCGCCCGGCGCGTCGATGCGATGCCGCTTTGCGGCGACCGGCAGTTTGCGCAGCGGCTTGTTGATGATGGCCATGGCCAAGATGCCGAGCGGGATGTTGATCCAGAAGATCAGCGACCAATGCAGATGTTCGGCAAATCCGCCGCCGAGCAAAGGCCCGGCGATGCTGGCGACAGCCCAGGTGCCCGAAATCCAGGCGGCATAGCGCGCGCGTTCGCGCGGCGGCACCAGGTCGCCGATGACGATCTGCGCCAGGGCGAACAGGCCGCCGCCGCCCGCACCCTGGATCGCCCGGCCGATGACCAGCACGAACATGTTGGGGGCCATGGCGCTGACCAGCGATCCCAGAAGGAAGATCAGGATCGCCGCATAGACGGTCGGCCGGCGGCCATAGACGTCGGAAATCTTGCCGTAGAGCGGCGCCATGGCGGTCGCCGTCAGGAGATAGCCGGTCACGATCCACGGCAGGTAGTCGGCATGGCCGAGCGAACGGCCGATGGTCGGCATGGCCGGCGCGACGATTGTCTGGTCGAGCGCCGCCAGCAGCATCGACAAAAGGATGCCGGCGATGATGACGTTCTTCTCGCTTTCCGTCAGCGGCGCGGCGGGGGGCAGCCTAGCCGGCTTGTCGACAGCCTGGTCCATATCAGTTCATCCATAACGTTTGAGAGCGATTGCGCGGCGCCAAATGGCCGCTCCGCTATACGCCGCCTCAATTGGTCTTGATCTGGTGTTTCGAAGCTCGGGCCTTGCCAGCCTGACATATCTTGCGAGCCTGACATATGTCGTCCCGTATAGGCCGATTTCGACCTATGCCCGAAAATTTTCTGGGGCTGGCCTCATGTTTCGGCAGAATTGGCTTCGTATCAGTCCGTGTTTCAGCCGGGCGGAAGCTGGCCGTTCTCGACGCGCTGCATGCGGTAGCGCAGCAGCCGCAGGATGCGGCTTTCAAAATTCACGCCTTCGACGCGGTCGAAGCGCAACTGGTCCTGGTCATGCCTGGCGAGTTCGGCCGCGGTGATCTGCGCCGCCTTCGCCTTTGCCCCGGCGCAGGTCTTTTGCGCAAAGCTCGCGTTCAGCGCGTCTTCGAGCAGACGGCCGTGGTTCTTGGCGATCTCGACATGACGCTCCTCATGGCGCTTGATGTCGGCCGACAGCGTATCCCAGAACAGCCTGACATCGGGATCGGCCTTGCGCGGCCTGCGCCACTCCGGAAGGATGACCTTGACCTTGACGGTAACGGCGGCCTTGGCGATGCGGCAGGTGTCTGCGGTTTGCGCGTAGCTGATGCGGGTGGTGAACGCCATCTGGGTGGCGCCTGGATGCCGCATCCCGGTGCTTTTCACCTCGGGTCCATGCTTCGACAATTGCGTCTCGATGTCATCGAGCGTGCTGCCGCCGATGGCAAAATAGCTGTAAGTCTTCACCAGATTGGCAGCATTCGCCGGCAGGACGGTCAAAGCCAGCATCAGGGCGCAGAGCAGGGGTCGTTTCATCATGTTGCCTCTTCACTCACCTTGCTTTACGGCCGTTGCCGGCGCAACGGAATTGATCTTCCACCGATCACGCATCGTTGATGGATTGCAAGCGCTCGATGAGCCACATGCCAATGAGCCACATGCCAACGAGACACATGGTTGAAGGACAATGACGACAAGGCGATGGCAACTGGCGCATGGGCGCCATCTCGAACTTGGCGAGAAAGCTATTGTGGTCGGCATTCTCAACGTCACGCCGGACAGTTTTTCGGATGGCGGACTGTTCATCACGCCCGATCAGGCGGTGGCGCAGGCGCGCCGTATGGCGCAAGAGGGCGCCGCCGTCATCGACATCGGCGGGGAATCCACACGCCCCGGCGCATCGCCCGTAACTGTTGAAGAAGAGCAGGGCCGCATCCTGCCGGTGATCGCAGCACTCGCCGGTTCAGGCGAAGCCCTGATTTCGGTCGACACCTATCGCGAGGAAACCGCGCGCCTCGCCGTCGCCGCCGGCGCGCATATCGTCAACGATGTCTGGGGCTTGCAGCGTGAACCCGGCATCGCCCGCGTCGCCGCCGAGACCGGCGCCGGACTGGTCATCATGCATACCGGGCGCGAGCGGCAAAAACTGCCCGACGTCATCGCCGACCAGTTTTTGTTCCTCAAGGCTTCGCTGGAAATCGCCAGGCGCAGCGGCGTTGCGGACGATCATATCGTACTCGATGCCGGCTTCGGCTTCGCCAAGGAGACGGCTGAGGAAAACCTCGACCTGATGGCGCGGTTTTCCGAGCTTAAGGAGCTCGGTTTTCCCTTGATGGCCGGCACCTCCAGAAAACGCTTCATCGGCACCGTCACCGGCCGCGAAGCCGGCGCGCGCGCCGCCGGGACGGCAGCCACCAGTGTCATCCTGAGGCTGAAGGGCGCCGATCTGTTTCGCGTTCACGATGTCGCAATCAACATGGACGCACTGGCCGTCGCCGATGCTATGCTGGCGCGCGAAAAGCCAGGACGCTGAGCCCAGGACACTAAGAAATGTACGTCATCCGCATGAAGAACTGCGCCTTCTTTGCCCGGCACGGCGTGCTGGATGAGGAAGAGGCGCTTGGCCAGCGTTTTTATGTCGATGCCGAGTTGACGGTCGAGCCCAGCCGCCCGCTGGAGGATGATTCCATCGAGGATACCGTCAATTACGGCATCGCCTTCACGGTGATTGAAAAGATCGTCACTGGACATCGCCGTTTCCTGATCGAGGCGCTGGCGCTCGAAGTGGCGAAGGCGCTGACTTCACGGTTTCCGCAGATCAGGAAGGCCGAGATCACCGTGCGCAAGCCCAACGCACCGGTGCCCGGCGTGCTCGATTATGTCGAGGTGACCGTTGTCTGGCCAGAGTAACAATAACACGGTCTATCTCAGCCTTGGCGGCAATCTCGGCGATCCCTCGGCCTCGATGGCCACGGCGCTGCGCCTGCTGGACGCCGACGAGAACACGCGTGTCATCGCCGTCTCCTCGCTCTATCGCACGCCGCCCTGGGGCAAGCTCGACCAGCCGGATTTCCTCAACGCCGCTGCCGAAATCTCGACCTCGCTGGCGCCAAGGGCGCTGCTCGACCTCTGCCTCGAGGCCGAGCGCAAGCTGAAGCGGGTGCGCGAGGAGCGCTGGGGTCCGCGCCTGATCGACATCGACATATTGGTGTTCGGCGACCGCACAATCCACGAAACCGGGCTGGAGGTGCCGCATCCCCGAATGGTGGAGCGCGCCTTCGTGCTGGCGCCCTTGGCAGAGATCGCGCCGGATCTGGCGGTGGGCGGCAGGAGCGTGACCGAGCGGCTCAGCGCCGTCGATACGTCAGGCATAGAGCGGCTGGCTTCCGGCCGCGATTGGTGGCTGGGTTAACCGGAGAAGCCGCCGCCATCGAGAAATGCCTGTTCGTCCGCCGTCGTCTCGCGGCCAAGCATCTTGTTCCTGTGCGGAAAGCGGCCGAAGCGCTGGATGATGTCGCGGTGCTCGATGGCGTATTTCACATACTCCGGCGCCCTGGCGGTGGTGAGCTCGACCGATCTGTCCTGGTCGGCGGGCAGTTCCGAATGTTCGTAGGGCAGGTACAGGAAGACGCGCAGGTTTTCTTCCAGCGAAAGGTCATGGCCGGCGGCGATTGCCTTGGCGGCAAAATGCCTTGCCAGCGGATCGGTGGCGTACATATGGCCTGAGCCGCGAAAGCAGTTGCGTGGAAACTGGTCGAGCAGGATCATCAGCGCCAGCGAACCCTCGGCATGCTCCGACCATGCGTCGCACTCGCGCCGCGCGGCGGCAAAGTGCAGGTCGAGAAACCTGCTGCGGAAATTCGCGTCGAAGGCGTCGTTCTTCTCGAACCACGCGTCTTCGCCGGCCTCGCGCCAGAATTTTGTGACGGCGAGCGCGCGCTCATCCAATGCGGCCATCAGCTTTCCCCCTGATCGGCGGGCTCGGGCTTGTGCAGCACGCCGGCCGTCTCTTCGTTCAGCGCCTGGCCGGGCCGGCGCGGTTGCGTCAGCGGCGTCGGGATCGGCGTGCCGGTATTGCCCCTGAGGAAACGTTGCCCGGCGCGGACGCCTTCGGCCAACTGCGTCTCCAGTCGGGCATTGTCGCGCCGTCGCACATCCTCGATGACATCGGCGACATCTTCCGGCTCGACGCCCAAAACCTCGAGCGCGGAACCGCCGAAGACGAGGGCCGATTCGAAGGTCTCGCGCAGCTGGAAGTCGACCCCGGCGCGGATGAGCGACAGGGCGGTGCCGCGATCGAAGGCACGCGCCAGGACAGTCAGCAACGGGAACTCCGCCTTGATCAGTTCCGCCATGCGCACCGTGGCGTCCGGCTTGTCGACGCAGATCAGCACGGCGCGGGCGCGGCCTGCACCTGCGGCGCGCAGAATGTCGAGCCGCGTGCCGTCGCCATAATAGACCTTGAAGCCGAAATCGGCGGCCGCCTGGATCATTTCGACATCATTGTCGATGATCGACACATCGATGCCGCGCAACAAAAGCGGCTGGCTGGCGATCTGGCCGAAACGGCCGAAGCCGATGACCAGCACACTGCCGGTAAGGCCGTCGGCGATGTCGACGCCTTCAAGCGACTGCTCGTCGCGCGGCGTCACATATTTGAGCGCAATGATCGCCAGCGGCGTCAGCACCATGGAGATGATGATGATAGCGGTCAGCGTTGCGTTGGCCCGGCTGTCGATGATGCCAACCGCCGCTGCGGCCGAATAGAGGACGAAGGCGAATTCGCCGCCTTGCGCCATGATCACGGCGCGTTCCAGCGCTTCACGATGACCGCTCTTCAGCATGCGGGCGACGAGGTAGATGCCGAGCGCATTCATCGCCATGTAGGCGACGACATAGACGGCGATCAGCCGCCAGTTGTCGGCCACCACATGCAGGTCGAGCGACATGCCGACGGCGAGGAAGAACAGGCCAAGCAGGATGCCGCGGAATGGCTCGACGTCGGCCTCCAGCTGGTGGCGGAAAGTCGATTCCGACAACAGCACGCCGGCCAGGAACGCGCCCATCGCCATCGACAGGCCGGAAAGCTGCATGACCAGCGCCGACCCCAGCACGACCAGAAGTGCTGCCGCCGTCATCACCTCGCGCGCCTTGGCGTCGGCCAGGATGCGGAAGAACGGGTTGAGCAGATAGCGGCCGGCCACCACCAGCCCGACGATGGCGCCAAGACCGATGCCGATTTCGGTCAGCCTTTGCTGCAGGGTCATCTCGCTGCCGCCCGGCGCCAGGAAGGCGACCAGCGCCAGAAGCGGCACGATTGCCAGATCCTCGAGCAGCAGGATGGACACGATGCGCTGGCCCTTGGGGCTGGCCATCTCGCCACGCTCTTCCAGAAGCTGCATGACGATCGCCGTCGAGGTCAGGACAAAGCCGGCGCCGGCAACGAAGGATTGCGCGATCGGAAAGCCGCCGGCGAGACCAACACCGGTGAGCAGCAAGGCGCAGACGCCGACCTGCAGCGCGCCGAGGCCGAAAATCTCGCGGCGCAGGCCCCATAGCCGCGACGGCTGCATCTCCAGCCCGATGATGAACAGGAACATGACCACGCCGAGTTCGGCGACATGCAGGATGGCTTCCGATTCGGAAAAAATGCCAATACCGAACGGGCCGATGACCACGCCCGCGGCGAGATAGCCGAGGATCGAGCCCAGCCCCATGCGTTTGAAGATCGGAACGGCGACGACGCCTGCGGCAAGCAGCGCCACCACCTGAATGAGATCGCTGCCCGATGCTTCCGCTGCCATGCCTCTTGTCCCTGTGTCCGACAGCACTCCTTGCATGCACTGGGAGCGGGAGGCAAGGGCGGGAAGCCTGCCAGGATGGGTAGGGTGCCGCGGCAGCGATTCCCCGGTGGAACAACAGTCTGCGCTTGCCTGTCGGACGGCCGGTATCTATATCTGACAAATGCCTGATTATTCGTCCCGGCCGTCGCCGCTGCCACATATCCCGATGGATGCGCTCAGCGAAGTTCTGCAAGACTTTCGCTTGAGTGGTGTCAACTATGGCCGCTGCGAACTCCGGCACCCATGGAGCATAGACTTTCCGCAACAACAACTGCTTCGTTTTCACTTTGTCGGCCAGGGTCCATGCTGGATTCACACCGAAGCGCAAGGCTGGCAGGAGTTGCGCGATGGCGATCTGGTGCTGCTGCCGCAAGGCATCGCCCATCGGCTGGCGAGTGCGCCGGACGTGGTGGGCGATTCGCTCGAGGGCTGCCAGGTGATCAAGTTGGGCGGCAACGTTTGCGAAGTGATACGGCAGGGAACGGGCGCGACAAGCACCCTTTTCTGCGGCTCCATGTCTCTCGGCTCCTGTGCGCTCAATCCGTTGATCACGTTGATGCCGCCTCTCATCAAGGGTTGCGACGTAGCCGGCAATGACCCGATGGTCGGCCCTTTGCTGGCGGCCATGACGGTGGAGGCCGCGCAACCGCAGATGGGCAGCGCCACCATCCTGTCGCGTATGGCGGATTTGCTGACAGCCAGGCTCATCCGGTGCTGGGTCAATTGCAACGGCGCCTCGACCACCGGTTGGCTCGCAGCCATCCGAGACCCCCATATAGGGCGCGCTCTGGCGGCCATGCACCGCGACCCCGGCCACAACTGGACGCTGGGAAGCCTCGCCGGTGTGGCAGGCCAATCGCGTTCGATTTTCGCCGAGCGCTTCAGCGCGGTATTGGGGGAGGGTGCCGCACATTATCTCGCCCGCCTGCGCATGCAGCTTGCCCGCGAATTGCTGGGCCAAAACGGCTTGTCTGTTGCCGAAGTCGCTACCCGTTTGGGCTATGATTCCGAGGCGTCCTTCGCCCGCGCGTTCAAGCGCATCACCAATGTCTCGCCAGGCGTTGTGCGTCGCACAATTCCCGGACGAATGGATATGAATTTCGGATTTTAAGGTACATAACATCCGGACGGACTCGCCTATCTAAGATCTCCAAACTTTGGAGATCTTCCCGTGACTGACACAACATTACAGCTTGAAGACGCCGCCATCGGCCTTGATGCCGATGCACCAGCCGCGTGGAGCGCGGCCACCTGGTTCGCGGTCCTATCATTGGCGGCAACCAGCTTTGCCCTGGTGTCAGCCGAGTTCTTGCCGGCAGGTCTGTTGACGCCGATGGCGCGCGATCTCGGCATCAGCGAGGGAACGGCCGGACAGGTCGTCACCGCCACCGCTTCCGTTGGCGCCGTGACGGCCATGTTGAGCAATGTTCTCATCGGCCGATTGAACCGCAAGGCGGTGCTGGTTGGCCTCATGGCCCTGGCGGTCGGTTCCAATATTCTTGCGGCGCTGGCGCCCAATTTCTGGCTGCTGTTGCTGGGCCGGGCCGGGTTGGGGATCGCTCTTAGCGCTTTCTGGGCACTTTCCGTTGCCGTCGTGGCGCGGCTGGTTGGCGCCAATGCGACAGGTCGCGGCATGGCGATCGTGACCCTCGGCGTCTCGCTCGCCACCATTGCCGCGCCGTCGATGGGTGCGTTGATCAGTGACTGGCTGGGATGGCGCAGCGCCATGGCCATGACGGCGGGGCTGGCCGCGCTTGCCATGCTGCTGCAGCTTCTCAGCCTGCCGACCTTGCCTGCGGCGGCAAGCAACAGCCTTGCAGACGTCTTTCGGCTGACACGGCGGCGTGGCATCCAACTCGGTATGCTTGCCATTGTTCTGCTGATGACCGGGCATTTTGCCGGCTCGGTCTATGTGCGCCCGTTCCTCGAACAGGTGACGCTCCTCACAACCGGGCCGATTGCCCTGGCGCTGCTCGGGTTCGGCATCGCCGCTGTGATCGGCAATATTGCCGGTGGCCGCCTGGCCGACACCAACATCCACATGGCCCTCGCAGTAACCGCCGCGTTGATGGCGTTTGCGGCACTCGCTTTGGTGCTTTGGGGCGCGCAAACCGGCGTTGCCTTCGGCTTTGTTACGCTGTGGGGCTTCGCCTTCGGCATGGCGCCGGTGGTGCTGCCGACCAATATGTCTCGCGCGGCACCTGATGCGCTGGAAGCAGCAGGCAGCCTGATGGTCACTTCCTTCCAGGTTGCCATCACCGTCGGTGCGGTTGTCGGCGGCTATGTCGTGGACACCTATGGCGCTACGGGACCTTTGACCCTAACCGCCGTCCTTGCCGCGGCGACGGCCGCACTGGCGCTGCTGCAGCCTCGTGGCTGAAACCTTGCTTCGTCTGACACGGGCGGCCTCAATCAGGCCGTCCGCGCCGTTGCAGCAGCGCTGCACAAGTTTATGCGCCGCACACGTTGCGTTTTGCCGCAATCGGCGGCTATGGGACGCCAGGCTTCGGCCGTTGGAAGGCAGCGACGATCAAGTTCTGCCTTCGTGAGGAGAATGACTGACATGAAGAAGTTTTTGCTCGTCGGCGTGGGTGTCGCCATGCTCGCCGCATCGGCCTGTTCGAAGGCGCCTGAATGCACGCAGGAAATCGCGGCCAAGAAGGCGCAGGAAATGACCGCCGCGCTGCAGCAAGCGATCACGAAGGATCCGTCCAAGGCCGCCGACCTGACCGCCAAGGTGCAGGCTGTGACGACCAAATATCAGGGCGCCACCACGCCGGCCGACGCCTGCAAGGCCTATGACGAGCTGACGGCCGCCATCAAGGGCTGATTCTTCGTTCGGAAATTGAGAAAGGCGGTGGCTCGAGTAGCCGCCGCCTTTTTTGCTGGTGTTCTTAAAGCGCATCGCGCTGACACGAAGGACGGCCGGCACGCACAGGACCCTGACACGTTGGCCTTGCTGTGGCTTGGGCCGTCGGAGACGCTGACATCGTCGGTTGCGCGCCACATGTCCGATCGCGGCAGAAAGGTGCCGCACCGAGCGGCCCGTGCTTGAGGAGCGCCGAGCCGGCCGCAAGGTGGCCTGTCATTTCCCGACATCGAGCTGAGCGGAATCGCTCAGCTATCGCGCAGTGCAACCCCGTTCCGCGCTTTTTGGGGGAACCGCTTGAGAGTCAGTTTTTGGCGATGGAGCCAACTTCGACGGCATCGACGCGCTTGAGGCTCATGCCGATGACCGGCACCAGCTGCTGGTCGACGCGCACGGCGATGGTCACCGTCATCGAATTGTCGTCGGGAATGCGGGCCTGCATGACGCCGCGCAGCTGGTTGCGGTTGATGGTGAAGACGACTTTGCGGGCATCGACCACGTTGCCGCCGATGATGTCCAGGCCCGACCCCGCGGCGCCGCCCATGAAATTTCCCTTGTAGTCGCGGCCCTTGCGCTCGACGGTCGCCGACATTTTCTGGGTGAAGACACCGACGCGGCAGTCGCCATCGAGCGTCATGCCGGTCTTGTTGTCCGGCGTCGAGCCGTCGAAGCTGCAGGTGAACTTCGTGCCCTTGTATTTGCCGGCGATGATTTCGCCCGGGCCGACCCATTTGCCTTCGACGGTGCGGAAGAACTGTTTGTCGGGCTCGGCTGCAAAGGCTTTCCCGGTCGGGCCCAGAGGTGCTGCAAGCGCGACCAGGGGCAGGACGCAGGACAAGATTACGCTTTTCATAGACGACACCCGGCAACAAGGAGGCTGTTGTCGGACGACCATGAACAAGATTGGTTAATGCTTGGTGACCGCGAGAGGGCGTTCACTTGGTCGAGGCGGGTGCTTCATTCTCTTTTCTGGCCGCAAACGAGGTCAGCGCCGACAGGAAATCGCCCATACCCGGCCGCCTGCCGGCAATGAAGGGCAGGGGCCGCGCCGTCTCCATGGCAGCAATGCCGATACGCGCCGTCATCATGCCGTTGACCACGCCTTCGCCGAGTTTCGCCGAAAGCCGTGCGGCAAGGCCATGGCCGACGATCTGCTGGACAAAGCTGTCGCCGAAGGCGATCGAGCCGGTCACCGCCAGATGGGCAAGAACGCTGCGCGCCAGCCGGAAAAAGCCCAGCGTGCCCGGCCTGCCGCCGTAGAGTTCGGACAAGCGGCGGATCAGGCGCCCGGCCTCGAACACGACATAGGCAACGTCTACGAGTGCGCGGGGGCTGACGGCGGTGACCAGCGACACGCGTTTGGCTGCTTCGAGGATCATCACCTTGGCTCTCGCATCGAGCGGCCCGAGAATCTCGGTCTCGGCCAGTCGCACCAGATTGCCGCCATCGATGATCTCGCCGCGCAATTCGGCCAGGGAGCGCCTGCCGGCCGCGGTTTCGGGTTTCGCAGCGACAAAGGCCGAAAGCTCTTCGACGACGGCCCTTGCAGCCTTCGGATCGTCGCGCGCCACGGCATCGAGCGCCCGCTTTTGCAGTTTTTCGACCTCGGCCAGCCGGGCAATAGCCAGGAATTCCCGCACCAGCACGACAGCGAGCGCCAACACGGCAATTGCGGCCATTCCCGCTGCCAGCCACCCCAGCCACTCTGCGCGCTCGAACAGGTCGCGGATGAGTTGGTCGGTCCACAGGCCGACGGCGAGCGAAACCAGCACGCCGACCGCGCCGAAAAACAGGCTGGCAAACAGCGAGCGCCTGCGCGGCGCGGTCGCCGGCGGCGGTTCGGCGGCGACAATGTCGGGTTCGTCGAAGAGATCGATCTCGGCCGGCACGACGACGGCGCGCGACTTGCGTGCCGGCGGCTCGGCATGGGGGCGGCGCGTTTCCTGCTTCGGTTCGGCCTCCGGGTCGATGCGGAAAGCTGCCGGTCTGCGGGGCGCGGTCATGCCAGATGGTCTCCGATCAGGAACTGCAAGGCGCGGTCGAGCCTGATATGCGGCAGCGACAGCGTGACGCCTTCGGCGGTGCGTTCGAGCTTTGGCGGGCGAAAGCGCACGAAACGGATCGCCGGATCGTCGCTGCTCTGCCGGTGGTCGGCTTCGGAAACGTCGAAAACCGCGTCAATTTTCTCCGGCAAGTCCCCGGGAAATATGGCGGTTTCGGCTTTACCATCAAAGGTTTCGCCGTTGATCTTCTCGCCCTTCAGCGGCGTGCCGATGATCACCGGCAGGGTTTCGCGGCCTTGCTTGACCGTGCCTTCGCGCGTCGCGCGCACCGCCGCCATGGCGACCACGTCGACATCGGCGCCGGTGAAATTTGCCCGCGCCACGGCGCGGTCGGCAAGCCGCCGCACGATTGCCTGCAGCCGGTCATGGCTTTCGTGATGCAAATGGTCGGCCTTGGTCGCGGCAACCAGGATGCGGTCGATGCGGCGTGAAAACAGGTCGGTGAGGAAATTGCTTCGGCCAGGACGGAAACAGGAGAGGATTTCGGTCACCGCGCGTTCCAGGTCGGCCATCGCGCCGGGGCCGGCGTTCAGCGCCTGCATGGCGTCGATCACCACGATCTGGCGGTCGAGGCGGGTGATGTGTTCGCGGAAGAACGGTTTCACCACATGCGTCTTGTAGGCCTCGTAGCGGCGCTCCATCATCGCTTGCAGCGAGCCGGAGCGCGGCCGTTTCTCACCCTTGAGCAGCAAGGGCGCGAAGGTCAGCGCCGGCGATCCCTCGAGGTCGCCAGGCATCAGGAAACGGCCGGGCGGCAAGGTCGAAAGCGCCCGCTCGTCGAGCTTGCAGGCCTTGAGGTAGGCGGCAAAACTCTCGGCGAGGCGCCGCGCCGTCATCTCGTCGGCGTCGGCATTGGGGTCGATCCTCGCCGACAGCGCCCGCCAGTCCTGCGACAGGTCGGCCCGCACCGGCAGCATAGCCATCTCAAAAGCTTCATGCGAAAAATCGGCGAAGGATTTGCCGAGCAGCGGCAGGTCGAGCAGCCATTCGCCGGGGTAGTCGACGATGTCGACCGACAATCGGCCGCTGGAAAACATCCGGTTCCAACCGGAGGCAGACTCATATTCGATGGTGAGCCTGAGTTCCGAAATGGCGCGCGTCGAGTCCGGCCAGACACGGTCGTTGACCAGGGCGGAGATATGGTCCTCGTACTGAAAACGCGGCACGGCATCGTCCGGCTGTTCCTCGAGGAAGGCGCGAGCGATCCGTCCCGACTTCTGCGCCTCGAACAGCGGCAGGCGCCCGCCATGGATGAGATTGTGGACGAGAGCCGAGATGAACACCGTCTTGCCGGCCCGGGACAGGCCGGTGACGCCCAGCCGAAGCGACGGCGAAAAAAGCCCGCTCGCACGCCCCGACAGCGTATCCAGGGCAATTCTCGCTTCGTCGGTGAAAGTGGTCAGCGATGATGCCAAAATCTGTTCTCTCAGGCGTGCTCTTGCGCCCGATATAGGCTTTGCGGTTCAAGTTTGAAATGGCGCCCGGCCTCGGCCGGCTCGGCTCAGAGATCGACGGGCGTCAGGAAGGCTTCGAGGTAGCCCGCGCCTTGCGCAGCCTCGGTGAGGGTGCCGTCGAAGCGCACGACCGCAAGGCCGGAGGTCGGGAAACCATGGTTCATGATGGCCCGAGCAGCCTCGTCGCCGTCGCCCGAGACCGCCATGGCAAGGTCTTCCGTCATCGGATTGTGGCCGATGACCAGCAGCGAGCCGGGGCCGCCATTGCTGCGGATGATGGCGAGGTAGCCGGCGGCATCCTCGCTGTAGAGCGTGTCGAAGAACAGCACCCGGCCGGTATCGGTGTGGCCGGCGATGCCTTCCAGCGTCTGGCGCGCCCGCTTGGCGTTGGAGCAGAGCGTGATATCGGGGATGTAGTTGCGGGCACGCATCGCCGTCCCCATCATTTCGGCATCGGCAATGCCGGATGCGTCGAGCGGGCGATCGAAGTCGCGCACGCCGGGCAGGGCCCAGCCAGCCTTCGCATGCCTCAACAGATACAGTCTGCTCACCGGACCCCCAATGGTGTGCTGCCCACCAATGACACAACTGGATTAGCCACGAGAAAGGCCTGAGGCACAATGGGCGCCGCCGCCCAAGCGCAACGAATCATGTGCGAATTCGCCCGCGCCCCTGCTATGGAAGGCTTTGCTGAGGATCGCCCGCGCGGGCATTAATAATTGCGTGAAACGCGCGCGGATTACGCTTGTGCAGCCTTCTCTGCGCGAATATATAGGCGCCAAATTTGGGGTTGTTGGGTGAGTCGAATGAACGATATCGTTACAGCCAATTACGTACCCTCCGAAGACGAGCCGTTCATGAACGAACGGCAGAAATCCTACTTTCGCCTGAAGCTCGTCACCTGGAAGACCGACATACTGCGCGAAGCGCGCGAAACACTCGAAATCCTGCAGCAGGAAAACGCCAACCACCCCGATCTCGCCGATCGCGCTTCCTCGGAAACCGACCGCGCCATCGAGCTTCGCGCCCGCGACCGCCAGCGCAAGCTCATTTCAAAGATCGATTCGGCGCTGCAGCGCATCGATGAAGGCACTTACGGCTATTGCGAGGAAACCGGCGAGCCGATCGCGCTGAAGCGTCTCGACGCGCGTCCGATCGCGACCTTGTCGATCGAAGCGCAGGAGCGCCACGAACGCCGCGAGAAGGTCTATCGCGACGATTGAGCCGCTGCCGTCAGGCAGGACTGTTTCATCAGAAATGACCGGGTTTCCCGGCCATTTCTGTTTTTGGCCGAAGGGTTTAGTCGCACGAAGTTAAAGCGCGTTGCGCTGAAACGGACGACGCGCTTTAAGCGCCGTTCCGATCGGGAATCGGCAAGATGTGACGGTTCGCCGGGCTTTATCGTTTCTGGCTGGCGAGTTCGCCGAGCAGCTTGGTCATCTCGTCGTCGAGAGACTGCGGTGCCTTCGCAGCCGGCTTGCTTGCCGGTTTGGGGTGCGAATCGTCGAGCGAGACCTCGAGCTCCCGCATCAGGGTATCGTCGATGGACTCATGCTTCGGTGGCGGGGCCTGCCGGGCAGTATTGGCGGCGGAGCCATAGGCCGGCAGCGGTGTCACATTGCTCGCCTGGTAGATTTGAGCCGGTTTCGGCGCCGGCGCGGCCTGGCGCGGCGGAACGGCGGCCGGAGCAGCCCTTACCGGTTGCGGCGGCGGCGCCTGCCTTGCGGGCGTGGCCGGAGCGGGTTGTGCTGCGCGCGGCCGCGGCGCCTGTTGCTGCTGGCCAACACCGCCATCGCCGGTCAATGCCGGACGGCGTGGCGCTGCAAGTCTGATATCGCGCTCGACGACAACGTCGGTCGGGCCGCCGATCAAAAGCAGGTGTTCGATGTCGTCGCGACGGATGAGCACCAGCCGGCGGTGGCTGTCGACCGCCGTCGCGTCCATGACCGCCAGCCGTGTCTTGCGGTTCCTGCCGCCGGCAACGAAGGTGCCGAAGGTCAGGTTGCGGACCAGCCTGATGATGATGAGCACGATGACCAGCAGGACAAGGGCAGCAAACGTCCACAGCAGCGCTGCGGCATATCCGGGACCCGCCACATTATCCAGCCACTGCATCGGTGCCCCCAATCGGCTTTTGAAGTGGAGGGACACTAGACCGTTGCGGCCAGCCACCGCAAGTTGCCTTCACGCTTCGTGAACAGCTTGAAAACACCGACGCGTCATTTTTATCCGACATTTGCCGCCAAGGCCTTTTCCGGATTAGGAGAATGTGATTCAACCGGCCGGGGGCGGTGTCGGACAACTCACGAGCAGGGGGCATATGGCCAGGGAAACGCGAGGCGATTTCTATCCGGTACCGATCGTCGATCAGAACACGCGGCCAGGCGCGGTTACCCGGCTCATCGTGTTCATCATCGTCCTGACTGGGGCCGCGATCGTTTTCGGCATTTTCCGCGAGCGTCTTGGCGATCCGTTCCTGCTCGGCATGCTGGGCGTGCTTGCCATGATCGGCGTCGGCTTCCTGTTCGCCACGGCCATCGGCTTCGTGCAGATCGCGCCGCGTTCGACCGGGGACGAACTGTCGAAGGCCTTCGTCGATTCGATGTCGCAGGGCCTGATCGTCACCGACACCAAGGGCCGCGTCGTCTACGCCAACCGGGCCTACGCCGAGATGACCGGTGCTGCGTCGGCCGCCGATCTGAAGACGGTCGAAGGCCTGCTTTCCGATGTCCCCGAAGCTTCGGTGACCATATACCGGCTGGCCTCGGGCTTGCGCGATGGCCAGGCCGGCGACGGTGAGTTCCGGCTAGCACAGTCGATCAGGCCGGGCGCCGAACCCGGCGCGCGCTGGTACCGGGCGCGGGCCCGGACCTTCAGCGTTCCCGGTCAGCGCCTGCCGATGCTTGCCTGGCAGCTTGCCGATATCTCGCAGGAACGGGCCGAGCAGGAGCGTTTCTTCCTCGACTTGCAGAAGGCCATCGACCATCTCGACCATGCGCCGGCCGGTTTCTTCTCGGCCGACCAGGAAGGCCGTGTCACCTACATCAACGCCACGCTCGCCGAATGGCTGGGCATCGATCTGGCGAGCTTCACCCCTGGCGCCGTGACACTCCCGGAAATCGTCGCCGGCGACGGCATGGCGCTGGTGCGCTCGGTCAAGGCCGATCCCGGCACCACCCGCAACGCCGTCATCGATCTCGATCTTACGACGACGACCGGCGAGGCGCTGCCGGTGCGCTTCATGCATCGGGTCTCGGCCAGCCGCGAGGGGACCAACGGTCCCACCCGCACCATCGTGCTCAACCGCACGCAGGGCGAGGACGCATCGGCCGATCTTCGGGCTTCGGAGGTACGCTTCACTCGCTTCTTCAATTCGACGCCGATGGCCATTGCCGCCGTCGACAATGGCGGCCGCATCCTGCGCACCAACGCGCCGTTCCTGTCGCTGTTTTCTTCCGTCGTCGACGGCGACGCGGTTGACCGCCGCGTGCGGCTGGACACCGTGATCCATGAGCGCGACCGGCCGGCCTTTGCCGCCGCCTTCGAGAAGGCGCGGCTGAGGCAGGCCGACATCGAGCCGATCGACACGCTGCTGCCCGGCAATGAGGAGCGTCACATCCGCTTCTACGTCAACGCCGTCGCCGACGGCACCGGCGAGGGCGCCGAGGAATCGGCCATCGTCTATGCCGTCGAGACCACCGAGCAGAAGGCGCTCGAGGGCCAGATGGCGCAGAGCCAGAAGATGCAGGCAGTCGGACAGCTCGCCGGCGGCATCGCCCACGACTTCAACAATGTGCTGACCGCCATCATCATGGCGTCGGATCTTTTGCTGACCAATCACCGGCCGTCGGACCCGTCCTTCCCCGACATCATGAACATCAAGCAGAATGCCAACCGGGCGGCCTCGCTGGTGCGGCAGTTGCTCGCCTTCTCGCGCAAGCAGACATTGCGGCCGGAAGTGCTGAACCTGACCGACGTGCTTGCCGATCTCCGGATGCTGCTTGCCCGCCTGGTTGGCAACGAGATCAAGCTGAAGGTCGACCACGGCCGCGATTTGTGGCCGGTCAAGGTCGATATCGGCCAGTTCGAGCAGGTGGTGGTCAACCTGGCCGTCAACGCACGCGACGCCATGCCGGCTGGCGGCGACCTCACCGTGCGCACCCGCAACGTCACCGCCGAACAATGCAAGAGCTTCTCCTACCGCGAGCTCACGCCTGCCGACTATGTCGTGGTCGAGGTCGAGGATAGCGGCTCGGGCATTGCGCCGGACGTGCTGAAGAAGATCTTTGAGCCGTTCTTCACCACCAAGGAAGTCGGCAAAGGCACCGGCCTTGGCCTGTCGATGGTCTATGGCATCATCAAGCAGACCGGCGGTTTCATCTTCTGCGATTCCGAAGTCGGCAAGGGCTCGACCTTCCGCATCTTCTTGCCGCGCCATATCGTGGAGGCGAAGAAGCCCGGCGACGTCAGCGAGGCGCCGGCTGCGCCGGTGAAAGCCGCCGACAGCGCCAAGGACCTGTCGGGCTCGGCCACTGTGCTCCTCGTCGAGGATGAAGACGCCGTGCGCATGGGCGGCTCGCGGGCGCTGACCTCGCGCGGCTATACCGTCCATGAGGCCTCCTCGGGCGTCGAGGCGCTGGAAGTCTTCGAAGCGCTCGGCGGCAAGGTCGATATCGTCGTGTCAGACGTGGTGATGCCGGAAATGGACGGACCGACGCTGCTCGGCGAACTGCGCAAGCGCCAGCCCGACATCAAGTTCGTCTTCGTGTCCGGCTATGCCGAAGACGCTTTCGCCAGAAACCTGCCGCCGGACGCGCAATTCGGCTTCCTGCCGAAGCCGTTCTCCCTCAAGCAACTGGCCACCGTGGTCAAGGATGTATTGGAGTCCTAGGGCGCCCTAATTCAAAGCTTGCGCAATGACGTGACACTGCCATGATTGCAGGCGAAACGGGCGGCGAGTTTTGGGGAGCATGTCGTGACGCCGCACAACGAGGCTGCCAGGGGCGACTATGCCGCAACGGTGCTGTTGCCGGGCGATCCGCAACGCGCCGAGTGGATGGCAAAGACATTTCTTGAGGCGTCGCGCTGCGTCAACCGCCGCCGGGGCGCACTCGGCTTCACCGGCCTCTATCGCGGCCGTCCCATCAGCATCCAGGCCACCGGCATCGGTGTCCCGTCTTTCCTGGTCTATGTGCATGAACTCCTGGATGTTCACGGCGTCAAAACGCTGATCCGCACAGGTACCTGCGGCGGCCTGACACCCCGCGTGCCGCTGCGCTCCTTGGTGATCTCGCAGTCGGTGCGCGCCGAAAGCGACCAAAGCGGCCAGGTCTTCGGCCTCTACGATGCTGCCGCCGGGGCCGATCCCGGCCTGTTCGCCCACGCCTTGGCTTGCGCCGCCCAGCTCGGCATCGACCACCAGGCCGGGCTGACCATCTGCAGCGATGTCTTCTACCACCCTGAAGGGCGCGACCGCTTTGCCGAAGCGCAGGCGCTTGGCGCTCTCGCTGTCGATATGGAAACCAGCGCACTCTACCGAATCGCGGCGCATTTCGGCGCCCGCGCGCTGTCGCTGCTGACCGTCGTCGACAACATCGTGACCGGCGAACAGACTGCCTATTCCGAACGTCAGGCGCTGTTCACTGATATGGCGCGGCTTGGGTTCGACGTTGCGGCGGAAGGCTAGCTTCCTCAGGCCGCTTTGCGCTTCGGCGTCAGCTCATCCATGTCTGGCCGGTGACCGCGCAGATAGAGCGCGCAGGTGGTACGCAGCATCGACGCGAAATTGGGGATGGCGCCGTTGATCTCGATCGCCTCGTCATAGAGTTTTGAGATGAACTTCGGCGTCATCAGGCCCTGGCTGTCGGCAATTTCGTCAAGCAGCGCCCAGAACGTTCCTTCAAGCTGGATACTCGTAGAGTGACCGTCGATGCGGATCGACCGGTTGATCTGTCGATAGCCTTCCGGATCCTGCCCGGCAAAAACCCTGCACATCCTTACCTCCCGATATTGTTGGTTTTGGGCGCAGCGTGTCGCGCCTTCAAGTTGTGGTTGTCCCTGCATGTTCGGCCTTGTGGGCCGAATCGGCAATCGGACTTTCGTCTTTAGGCGCAGGCATAGCAGCGATTGCAAATTTAGCCGTGGTAACCGGCTGCCACCACCTTTCGCGCGTGCCGCCCATAATCGCCTCCAACATGCAGCGGCGGAGACTGATTTGGCGAAGGCAATCCATTCCATGATCCGGGTTCTCCAAGAGGCCAGATCCGTCGATTTCTACAGAAACGCTTTCGGGCTCGATGTCGCCGACAGGCTGGATTTCGAGACATTCACGCTGATTTACCTTGCCAACGCCGAAACGGGGTTCGAGCTCGAACTCACCGTGAACAAGGGCCGCACCGAGCCTTATGAGCTAGGCGACGGTTACGGCCATCTGGCGGTCTCGGTGTCCGATCTCGACAGCGAACACGACCGGATCGGCGCGCTCGGCCTCAACCCCATGAAGATCGTCGAATTCAACCGCGACGGATCGCTGATCGCGCGCTTTTTCTTCATCGAGGACCCCGACGGCTACAAGATCGAGGTTCTGCAGCGTGGAGGGCGCTTCCAGTAGGGGATTATCGGCCGCATTCAGCCGCGCGACGCCAGCAACGGCGCTGTTCAAGGGCGCAAACAGCAAGCAGGGAGGAACAAAATGGTCACGATCTATGACGCGAGGCTCTCACGTCGTGAACTTCTCAAACGCGGCGGCATCGGCGCGTTGCTCGTCATTTCCGGCAGCGCCGTCATCAGCCCTGAAAATGCCTGGGGGCTCGAGACATCGGCGCTCAAGCCCGAAACCATGGCAACGCTGATCCAGATGGCGCGCGACATCTATCCGCACGATCAGGTGCCCGACAAATACTACGCCATCGCCGTAAAAGGGCATGACGAGCAGGCCGGCAAGGACGCTGCCTACAAGACGATGATCGAAGACGGCATCGCCGACCTCGACAAGAAGTCGGGCGAGGGCGGCTATCGCGGCCTCGGCTGGGAGGAGCAGCGCGTTGCCGTGCTACAGCAGATCGAGGCGACGCCGTTCTTCCAGTCCATCCGCGGCGGCCTCGTCGTCAGCCTCTACAACCAGCAGGAGGTGTGGCCGATCTTCGGCTACGAGGGCGAATCCTACTCCAAGGGCGGCTACATCGCGCGCGGTTTCGACGACATAGAGTGGCTCTGAGCCCTTCCGTCGTTCTGAAACCCCGCAAACAGGAATTCATGGGAGGAAACCATGGCAGCTTCATTTGATCTCAACAACGACGGCGTGGTCGTGATCATCGGCTCCGGCGCCGGCGGCGGCACGCTCGGCAACGAACTCGCCCAGAAAGGCGTCGATGTCGTCATCCTCGAGGCCGGCGCGCGTCACGAATACGAGGATTTCATCAATGACGAGTGGGGTTCCTTCAGCCAACTCGCCTGGACGGACAAGCGCACGACGTCCGGCGACTGGCGGGTGTCGAAGGATTTTCCGAATTTGCCGGCCTGGATAGTCAAATCGGTCGGCGGCTCGACCACGCACTGGGCCGGCGCCTCGCTGCGCTTCCAGGAGCATGAGTTCAAGACGCTCTCGACCTACGGCAAGCTGGAAGGCGCCAACCTGCTGGACTGGCCGGTCACATTGGCCGAGATGGAGCCTTACTACGCCAAGGCGGAAGCCAAGATGGGCGTCACCGGCACCAATGGCTGGCCGCGGCTGCCCGGCAACAACAATTTCAAGGTGCTCAAGGCCGGCGCCGACAAGCTCGGCTACAAGGAATGTCGTACCGGCAACATGGCAATCAATTCGGTCGAGCGTGATGACCGGAACTCCTGCCAACAGACCGGCTTCTGCTTCCAGGGCTGCAAATGGGGCGCCAAATGGTCGACGCTCTATACCGAGATCCCCAAGGGCGAGGCCTCCGGCCATCTCGAAGTCCGGCCGAATGCCATGGCGATCAAGATCAACCATGACGCTAGCGGAAAAGTGACCGGCGTCGTCTATGCCGACAAGGACGGCAAGCTGCAGGAGCAGAAGGCCCGCATCGTTGCCGTCGCCGGCAACTCGATTGAAAGCCCGCGCCTGCTGCTGAACTCCGAGTCAGCGAAGTTTCCGCAAGGGCTTGCCAATTCGTCGGGGCAGGTCGGCAAGAACTACATGCGCCACACCACCGGTTCGGTCTACGCCATTTTCGACCAACCGGTGCGAATGTATCGCGGCACCACCATGGCCGGCATTATCCGCGACGAGGCGCGGCACGATCCCTCACGCGGCTTTGTCGGCGGCTATGAATTCGAGACGCTGTCGCTCGGCTTGCCCTTCATGGCCGCCTTCCTCAATCCCGGCGGCTGGGGCCGTTCCTTCACCACCGCGCTCGACCACTATGATCACATGGCTGGCCTGTGGATCGTCGGCGAGGACATGCCGCGCGCGGAAAACCGCGTCACGCTGCACAAGGACGAGAAGGACGCGCACGGCATGCCGATCGCCGACGTGCATTTCGATGATCATCCCAACGACACGGCGATGCGCAATCATGCCTACAAGCAGGCCACAGCGCTTTACGATGCGGTCGGCGCGACGCGCTCCTTCCCGACGCCGCCCTATCCCTCAACCCACAATCTCGGCACCAACCGGATGAGCGAAAAGGCGGAAGACGGCGTCGTCAACAAGCACGGCCAGGCGCACGACATCAAAAACCTGTTCGTGTCGGACGGCAGCCAGTTCACCACCGGCGCGGCTGAAAATCCGACGCTGACGATCGTGTCGCTGGCTATCCGCCAGGCCGAATACATCGCTTCGCAAATGTCGGCCAAGACGATCTGAGCCGTCCTCCCGGATCGCTACGCGGAACGCGCATGGCGCGTTCCGCCCTTTTCCCTAGGACACTATGCGCCGACCGGCTGTCCGTCCTTGCGGCGGATGGCGACGACGGACGGCCGCGGCAATTGGCCATCCCTGAAGTCGGGCCACAGCGTCTGCGCCTTGTCGAGCGTCTCTGCATCTTCCGCAGGGTGCTGCACCGACAGGAACAAAGTCGAGCCGTCCGGCGTGAAGCACGGGCCGGTCGCTTCGGCGCCGTGCGGGCAGGTGAACAGCAGCTTCGGCAGGCCGCGCGCCGCACCTTCGGTGTCGACGCCATAGACGCCGTCCGGCAGGTCGAAATCATTGGCGCCGTCCGTCGCCACCCACAGCCGCCCGGCCGGATCGAAGGTGATGTTGTCGGGGCAGACGAACCAGCCATTGTCCGACGTATCCGGATGGAAGGTGGCGCCGACCTTGGCATCCCTGGGATTGCCGCAGAGCACGAACAGGTCCCAGGCATAGTTTTCGGCCGTGTGGTCGGCGTCCGCGCCGCGGCCGCCGGGCGGGATCAGTTCGACAATATGGCCCCAGAGATTTTCCGGCCGCGTGTTGGCCGGATTGACCTTTGACTGGTCGCGCTTCTTGTTCTTGGTCATCACCGCATAGACGCGGCCGGTCACCGGATTGGTCTCGATGTCCTCGGGCCGGTCCATCGGCGTGGCGCCGAGCGCATCTGCCGCAAACCGCGTCTTCAACAGCACCTCGGCCTGGTCGGCAAAACCGTTCTCGACGGTAAGCTTGCCCTGGCCGTGCACCAACGGCAGCCACGTCATCGAGCCATCGGCATCGAAGCGGGCGACCGACAGCACGCCATCGTCGAGCAGATCGGCGCCGGAGGCCGGGTTGGCCTTGTCATAGGCCTTGGCCGAGACGAAGCGGTACATATATTCGAAATAGTCGTCGTCACCCATATAGACGACAACGCGGCCGTCCTTGTTGAGGACCACGGTCGAGGCCTCATGCGACATGCGGCCAAGTGCCGTGCGCTTCACCGGCCTGGACTGAGGATCGTAAGGGTCGATCTCGACCACCCAGTCGAAGCGGTTGGCCTCGTTCGGTTCCTTGTCGAGGTTGAAGCGGTCATGGAAGCGGCCGCGGCCATAGATGTCGGAGCCGTCGAAGCCGTAACGGTCGAGCAGGTCGGCAGTCGGCGCCTTTTTCGGGTCGCCGCCGAAAATGTCGGACACGCCTTCCTCGCAGGTCAGCACCGTACCCCAGGGGGTGAAACCGCCGCTGCAATTATAGCTGGTGCCGAGCACTTTCGTGCCAGTCGGGTCGGCCGAAGTTTTCATCAGCGCATGGCCGGCAACCGGTCCGGAAACGGTCATTTCGGTGTTGGCGGTGATGCGGCGGTTGAGCGGGCTGTCCGCCACGCTTGCCCACTTGCCGTCCTTCAATTGCACCTCGACGATCGAATGGCCCATCGCGGCCATGCCGAGATCGACCTGTTCCCTGGTCATCGTCTTGCCGGCATCGCCCTCGGTCATCCCCGGAAACATCACATTGGGCGAGATGTATTCGTTGTTGACGCAGAGCAGGCCATGATCGGAATTCACCGTGCCCTTGGGCAGCGGCATGAAGGCGATGTAGTCGCAATTGTAGCCGAAGCGCTTTTCCTGTTCCTCCGCCGCGACCTTGTTGCCGTCGAATTCGGCGAGGCCGGCTGCAAGCGGGTCGCCCCAGCGCGCGACGATGGTCGTCTCATAGCCTTCGGCGGCGGCATGGGTCTTGCCGTAGACCCGTTTCAGCTCGGGAAAGCCGAGCGTCGACTGCGCTGTGGCGGCATGCGTTTCGCCGGCAAACAAGGAGCCGACAAAGCTGCCGCCGGCAATCAGCGCGCCGGAGGCGAGGCTGCCTTTCAAAAGAGACCGGCGCGAGACGCGCTCGGCAATGATTTCGCGGATGACGGGGGAGGATGAAGACGGTGTATTGGCCATGGTGTCTGCCTCTCAGGGTGGATGTTACGGCGCACCGTTGCCCTAGTCTGCTTAGGCAACATTCACATGACATAAGAGGAAGGTTTTGCCGCAACTGGGCGCGGCACTACGCATCGCTCAGCCCTTGGTGCAGGTCGAGGCGGTGAAGGCGCCGTCGGGCTGCTTCAGAATGATGTCGAATGACGGGGCGGTCTCGCCGTCCAGTGTTGCCTGTGTCGTGGAGACGGAGTTGCCACCGGTGGTATAGCCGCCCAGCGGCCCGAGCCAGGTGATCTCGCCATTGGCGTTCATCTGATAGTTGTAGCCTTGCAGCGCCGTTCCGAACGTCACCGGGCCGGTATAGACATTGCCCTTGATAGTGATGTCGCCGAGGTTGAGGAAGGCGCCGAGCAAATAGACCTCGCAATGATAGGTGCCGTCAGGAAGTTTGCCCTCGCTGAAATCGGCGCGCGCGGCGCCGCTCGTTGCCATCAGCAGCAGGATGCAGGAAATGCGTGAGATGCGAGATGTCATGACGTCTCTCTTTTGAAGGGCGAGCTTGCCCTATTTTTGCGCGGTGCCGCAACATTGTTCGCCCGGAACCCACGGCCGGAGATCAAAAACTAGGCATTTGTCTCAATTGGGCGAAAATTAGGCAAAAGTGGTGTGCGCTGCGCAAATTTGCCTCAATCAATTTTTACCGGCTGCCTTTTTGTTTCTCCAGGCTAATATACCAACCGGCTGATAACGCTCGGCTATTCCATCTTTGTGAGCGGCGCCTTCGCGTTTGGCACGGCAGTTGCTTTGCATTGTCGCGGTGCAATCAAACAGCTTGGGAGTCTTCGGTATGAGGGGTAATTTCTCCACAATAACAAAAATGTTTTCGGCGGGCGTGATCGCCGCCGGCCTGTCGATGTCGTCTCCGGCCAAGGCCGCCGAAGACACGATCAAGGTCGGCATTCTGCATTCGCTATCGGGGACCATGGCGATTTCGGAGACGACGCTGAAAGACGCCATGCTGATGCTCATCGAAGAGCAGAATGCCAAGGGCGGTCTGCTCGGCAAGAAGCTCGAGGCGGTCGTTGTCGATCCGGCCTCCAACTGGCCGCTCTTTGCCGAAAAGGCGCGCGAGCTGATCTCGAAGGACAAGGTCGCCGCCGTGTTCGGCTGCTGGACCTCGGTGTCGCGCAAATCGGTGTTGCCGGTGTTCTCGGAACTCGACAACATCCTGTTCTACCCCGTCCAGTATGAGGGCGAGGAAAGCGAGCGCAACGTGTTCTACACCGGCGCCGCCCCGAACCAGCAGGCGATTCCTGCCGTCGATTATCTCATGAGCGAGGACGGTGGCTCGGTGAAGCGCTGGGTGCTGGAAGGCACCGACTACGTCTATCCCCGAACCACCAACAAAATCCTCGAGGCCTATCTGAAGGCCAAGGGCGTCGCCGCCGAAGACATCATGGTCAACTACACGCCGTTCGGCTTCTCCGACTGGCAGACCGAAGTCTCCGAAATCAAGAAATTCGGCTCGGCCGGCAAGAAGACCGCCGTCGTCTCGACCGTCAATGGCGACGCCAACGTTCCGTTCTACAAGGAACTCGGCAACCAAGGCATCAAGGCCGAGGACATCCCGGTCATGGCCTTTTCGGTCGGTGAGGAAGAACTGGCCGGTCTCGATACCGCGCCGCTGGTCGGCCATCTCGCTGCCTGGAACTATTTCGAGAGCGTCGACACACCCGAAAACAAGAAGTTCATCGCCGACTGGCACAAGTTCATCAAGAATGACAAGCGCACCACCAACGACCCGATGGAAGCTCACTATATCGGCTTCAACATGTGGGTGAAGGCGGTCGAAAAGGCCGGCACCACCGATCCCGACAAGGTCATCGACGCCATGGTCGGCGTGTCCGTGCCGAACCTCACCGGCGGCTATTCGACCATGATGCCGAACCATCACATCACCAAGCCGGTGCTGATCGGCGAGATCCAGGCCGACGGCCAGTTCGAGACCGTGTCGCAGACGCCCGGCCTCGTGATGGGCGACGAATGGTCCGACTATCTGCCCGATTCCAAGGACCTGATTTCGGATTGGCGCGCGCCTCTGTCCTGCGGCAACTTCAACGTTGCCACCGGCAAATGCGGCGGCAAGGGCACGAACTGATCCCTCCCGGGACCGACCGATCGTGGACGCGTCCACGATCGGTACCGCCAAGCGTCCGGGCGCTTCAGCCCGCCCGGACGCGGAATTTCCCCACAGAAGAGTATCTGAACGGATGATCCTGTTGCGCACTCTCGGCCTCATGCTGGTGTTCCTGGTGGCAAGCCTATTGCCGTCGAACGCAGCCGAAGCCGATCTGCGCGCCATCGTCGCCAAATTCGCCACGGGCACGGGCTTTGCCGCCACTGAGGCCGTCGTGCGCGAACTTGCCGCCACCGGCGATCCGCTGGTCGAGCGCCCGCTTGCAGCGCTCGCCGAAGGCAACCTTTACATCCGTAAAGCCGATTCAGCCGTCTTCGTCGGCAGTGAGGCCGCCGACAGCGTCACGCTGCTCGACCCGCTGAGTGGCGAGAAAGCCGGCGACGCCCCCAAGGCCGACATCACGAAGATCAAGGTCAACAACACGCTGCGTCGTGTCATCCGAGATGCGCTGGGAACGCTGACGTTGCGCGCGAAAGATCCTTCTGTCCGCATCGCCGCCGCCGACACCATGTTCAAGACCCCCGATGCCGCCAATATCGAGCCGCTCGATGCAGCCATCGCCGCCGAGACCGACGCCAAGGTCAAGGCATTGTTCGAACAGGCGCGCGCGGCATCGGTGCTGGTCTCCGACAAGCCGGAGGCCGACAAGCTTGCCGCCATTGCCCTGATCGGCGCGCGCGGCGACCGCGACGCGGTCTCGCTGCTCACCGCGGTCGAGGCCAATGCGCAAGGCGCGGTCAAGGATGCCGCGACGGCGGCAATCGCCAGCATCAATTCGAGCCTGGCGCTGTGGGATGCCGGCCAGAACATATGGTACGGCATCTCGCTTGGCTCGGTGCTGCTGCTGGCCGCCATCGGCCTCGCCATCACCTTCGGCGTCATGGGCGTCATCAACATGGCGCATGGCGAGATGGTGATGCTCGGCGCCTACACCACCTTCGTCGTCCAGCAGGTGATCCGAACCTCATTCCCCGGCCTGTTCGACTGGTCGCTGGTGATCGCGCTGCCGCTCGCCTTCCTGGTTGCCGCTTCCGTCGGCCTGATCATCGAGCGCGGCGTCATCCGTTTCCTCTACGGCCGGCCGCTGGAAACGCTGCTCGCAACCTGGGGCGTCTCGCTTGTCCTGCAGCAGGCGGTGCGCTCGATCTTCGGACCGACCAACCAGGAGGTCGGCAACCCCTCCTGGATGTCGGGATCGTTCGATGTCGGCCAACTCGCCGTCACCTGGAACCGCCTCTGGATCCTGGTCTTCGCGCTCACCGTCTTCGGCGTGCTGCTCTTTGTTATGAAGCGCACGCCCTGGGGCCTTCAGATGCGCGCCGTCACCGCCAACCGCCGCATGGCCGCCTCGATGGGCATCAGGACGCCTTGGGTCGATGCGCTGACCTTTGCGCTCGGCTCCGGCATTGCCGGCATTGCCGGCGTCGCGCTCAGCCAGATCGACAATGTCTCGCCCAATCTCGGCCGCGGCTACATCATCGACAGCTTCATGGTCGTGGTCTTCGGCGGCGTCGGCAATCTCTGGGGCACGCTGGTCGGCGCCTTGTCGCTCGGCATCGTCAACAAGGTTCTCGAACCCTATGCTGGCGCGGTGCTCGGCAAGATCGTCGTGCTGGTGCTGATCATCCTGTTCATCCAGAAGCGCCCGCGCGGCCTGTTCGCGCTCAAGGGCAGGGCGGTGGAAACATGATCACGGGACGCTTCTTCGCCGCGGGTGCCGACCGTCGCATCGCCATCACTATTTTCATCCTGCTGACGGCCGCCATTATCGTGCCGCTGCTCAACCTCGCAGTGTCGCCGCAAAGCGCGTTCTATATTCCGTCCTACATCGTCGCGTTGACGGGCAAGTACCTCTGCTATGCATTGCTTGCCTTGGCGCTCGATCTCGTCTGGGGCTATTGCGGCATCCTCTCGCTCGGCCATGGCGCCTTCTTCGCCCTCGGCGGCTATGCGATGGGCATGTACCTCATGCGCCAGATCGGCTCGCGCGGCGTTTACGGCAATCCGATCCTGCCCGATTTCATGGTGTTCCTGAACTACAAGGAATTGCCCTGGTTCTGGACCGGTTTCGACCACTTCTGGTTCGCCGCCATCATGGTGCTGGCGGTGCCCGGCCTGCTCGCCTTCGTCTTCGGCTGGTTCGCCTTCCGCAGCCGCGTCACCGGCGTCTATCTCTCCATCATCACCCAGGCGATGACCTACGCGCTGCTGCTCGCCTTCTTCCGCAACGACATGGGTTTCGGCGGCAACAACGGCTTGACCGATTTCAAGGATATTCTGGGCTTCAACGTGCAGGCCGACGCCACCCGCTCCGCCCTGTTTGCCGCCAGCGCCATCATACTCGCGCTCGCCGTCTTCATCACCTGGGCGATCGTCGGCTCCAAATACGGCAAGCTGCTGATGGCGGTGCGCGACGCCGAGAGCCGCACCCGCTTCCTCGGCTGGCGGGCGGAGAACGTGAAGCTGTTTGCCTTTACCGTCTCGGCTGTCATGGCCGGCATCGCCGGCGCGCTCTATGTGCCCCAGGTAGGCATCATCAATCCCGGCGAATTCGAGCCGTCCAATTCCATCGAAGTCGTGATCTGGGCAGCCGTCGGTGGGCGCGGCACCATTGTCGGCCCGATCGTCGGTGCGCTGCTCGTCAATGCCGGCAAATCCTGGTTCACCGGCCTGCTGCCGGAATTCTGGCTGTTTGCGCTCGGCGGCCTGTTCGTTGCCGTAACCCTGTTCCTGCCCAAGGGCATCGTCGGCATGTGGGATTCCTGGCGCGGTAACGCTCGGGCGATGCGGGCTGCAGCGATTGCAGAGGAAGCGGGCACAGACCCTGATGTCCCGCCGCCACCGAAGATCGTGCGCAGCGCGGCAACAACGCCCGGTGCCTGGTCCGCGTCCGGGCCTGAACCGCAGCCGGCGGAATAGAACGATGTCGAAGTCCAACACCATCCTCTATCTCGACGGCGTCTCGGTCTCCTTCGACGGCTTTCGCGCCATCAACAATCTGTCGCTGGTGCTCGACAAGGGCGAGATGCGCGCCATCATCGGTCCCAACGGCGCCGGCAAGACGACGATGATGGACATCGTCACCGGCAAGACCCGGCCCGACGAGGGCGAAGTGTTCTTCGACGGCCAGGTCGACCTGACCCGGCACGACGAGGCGGAGATCGCCATGATGGGCATCGGCCGCAAATTCCAGAAGCCGACCGTCTTCGAAAGCCACAGCGTCGAAGACAATCTGATGCTGGCGCTGAAAGGCCCGCGCTCGATCTTTCCGGCGCTGTTCCATCGCCGCTCGGCCGCCGAAGCCAGACAGATCGACGACATCCTCGGCATCATCCGGCTGGGCGACAAGCGCCACGATCTGGCAGCCAATCTCAGCCATGGCCAGAAACAGTGGCTGGAGATCGGCATGCTGCTGGCGCAGGACCCGAAGCTGCTTTTGGTTGACGAGCCGGTCGCAGGGATGACCGATGCCGAGACCGAGGAAACCGCGGGGCTGCTCAAGGACATAGCGCGCGAGCATTCGGTCATCGTCGTCGAGCACGACATGCATTTCGTGCGCGAACTCGGCGTCAAGGTCACCTGCCTGCATGAGGGCTCGGTGCTGTCGGAAGGCTCGCTCGATTTCGTCTCGGCCGACGAGCGGGTCGTCGAAGTTTATCTCGGGAGATGAGCATGGTCTGGCGGGTGCAATTCCATCGCTTCGACTTTTCGTTCCTCCGCTTCTGGAGAAGGCGCTGACATGCTCGAAGTTTCCAACGCCACGCTCCATTACGGCGCTGCTCAGGCGCTGCGCGGTGTGTCGCTGACGGCGGGTGCCGGCAAGATCACCTGCGTGCTCGGCCGCAACGGCGTCGGCAAGACCAGTTTGATGAGATCGATCGTCGGCCACCACCGGCTGACGAGCGGAAGCGTTGCCTTCGAGGGGAAGGCGCTCGACCGGAGCGCGGCGTATGATCGCGCCCGGTCGGGCATCGCATTCGTACCGCAGGGCAGGGAGATCTTTCCGCTGCTGACGGTGCGCGAAAATCTGGAGTCCGGCTTTGCGCCCTTGAAGCGCGCCGACCGCAACGTGCCGGCGCATGTCTTCGAACTGTTTCCGGTGCTGAAGCAGATGCTGGGGCGCCGCGGCGGCGATCTCTCAGGCGGCCAGCAGCAGCAGCTCGCCATCGGCCGGGCGCTCGTCATGCGGCCGAAACTGCTGGTGCTCGACGAGCCGACCGAAGGCATCCAGCCCTCGATCATCAAGGACATCGGCCGCGCCATCCGCTATCTGCGCGACCAGGCCGGTATCGCCGTTCTGCTGGTCGAGCAATATCTGGATTTCTGCCGCGAGCTCGCCGACGAGGTCAACATCATGGACCGCGGCCAGATCGTCCACACCGGCCCGGCCGAAGATCTCGACCGGGCGGACGTCAGGAAGTTTCTGACGGTTTAACGCAGGTCGACGGCTGCACGGATCGTACACGTCGAAGATTGGCTGAAATGCCCACAATCACTTCGTCATTCTAGGGCGGAGCCAAGGAGCGGAGCGACGCGCGCAGACCCTAGAATCCATGCCGCGACATCAGCCAAAGAGTGCCGCGATGCAGAACAAGATCGCTTCTGCGGCACATTGGCATTCCACATTCTGCACCGTTAATGACGCTTCTTCGTCCCGGCATGGATCCCTGGGTCTTCGCTCCGCTTCGCGTCGCTACGCCCAAGGATGATGAAGTCGCGAAGGTCCGCACCCGTTGCGTCGGACTTTCGTCCGAGGCCGCCACACTCTGGCACGCCGAATACTGCATGCTAGTCTTTCCTAGGCCTCGGTGAGTTGGCCGCTTCCGTATCAGTCTGGTTCTGTAGCAGATCGAGGGAATATGCTGGCTCAGCCTGCAAGTTCCACGCAAGCAAGCCACCCTAGCTTCCCTCGCAGTTCTGATTGTCGGTCAATGCGTTCAGATAATCTTGCCAGGAGAATAGGGCTATGGAACGGTTCGTCGAGGACCACCAGAAACGACGGCTGACAGAGCGTGTCGACATCATCACCGCCATCAACATTCTGCGCTCGCAAGGCTACCAGCAGGATGAGCTGATCGGCGAAATCACCAAGGTTTTCTACGTCGACCTCGACACTTACAACGAGATCGTCATAGCGGCCTAAAAGCGCGTCGCGCCTGAACGGCCTCATGCGACGCGCTTTGGGGTGTTGTTTTACGTGTGGTGAGGTTCAGGCCGGCTGAATATCAGCCCAGCCTACCCGGCGCGCCGGAAGGCGAGCACACGGTTGCGGCCGCCGCGCTTGGCGCCGTAAAGCGCCTTGTCGGCGGCGCTGAGCACCTTGTCGAATTTGGTGCCGCCCTCGCTGCCGAAGGCGTAGCCGGCGCTGACGGTGCAGGACAGCAGGCGGGTCTCGGTATCGATCCGGCGCATGGCAAAACTGGCCCGGATCCGCTCGGCTATGAATTCCACCTTTTCAGGCAAGGTGCGATCGAGCACCAATGCAAATTCCTCTCCGCCCATGCGCGCGGCGACATCGCCCGGCTGGAGATTGGCGGTCAAATCCTTGGCGAACAGTTTCAGCACCTCGTCGCCGGTGGCATGGCCGAACTCGTCATTTATGGCCTTGAAGCCGTCGAGGTCGAACACGATCACGGCGGTGAAGGACCGGACCGGTGTTTTGCCGTGCAGGTCGAACAAAGCGCGCCGGTTGAGCAGTCCGGTCAGCGGATCGGTCAGCGCTTCGCGGCGATGATGCTGCGCCAGGCGTCCCTGGTTAAGCGCCAGCGAGAGCGCGCCGATGCCGGTCATGCAGGCGATGACGACGATGAGGCTGAAATCCTCGGCCCAGTTGCTCGGCGCATGGCCAAGCACCAGCCTGCCATCCCAGACAAGTGCACCGGAGCACAGCACGAAGGAAATTGCGGTGGCGGTGTAGAGCCCTGCAATGCCGAGGATCGGGGCCGGGAATTCCGTACGACCCTTCCAGTATTCATAGGCCGTCGCAAACAAAAGCAGCGCGGCGAAGGCATTCTCCAGCATGAAGCCCAGCCCGTCATAGCCAAGCGCCATCGGCGGCAAGGCGACTGCCAGCGAGACGCCGGCGCCGACAGCGATGCGCGGCAATGGCGAGCGGCCGGTCGTGAACTGATGGGCCGCGCCCAGCATGGTCGCGAAGCCGAGCAGCAGGAACGTGAAGCTGGCGAGGCCGAGCAGGCGTCCGGGCGCGTCGATATAGGCCTGGTAGGCGAAGACGTCGGCGACGATCAGAAGCACGCTGACCGCCCAGGTCAGCAGGAATTTTTCCGAGCGCGCGGTAAGCCAGATGCCGAACAGCGTCAGGCCGAGGCAAGCGGCGGAAAACCCAACAGCCAACAGAAGGGAACTGTAGTCGAGCGACATGCCCTCGTCCTTGCGCGCGGCGGCCGGCCTCTAGAAAGGACCCGCACCGGATTTATGCAGGATGGAGGTATCGATAAGGTTACGATGCGCATAAGCTATCACGCTTCGGTTGATCGTAGCAATTCTGGGTTGAAACCCTTTTCAAGGGAAAGCGCTACCCGGTTTTCCGGGAAAACCGGTCCGCACTTTTCCTGGAATTGCTCCTAATGCATGTCGCCCAGAAGTGTGCCGCGGTTCTGGGACAACGGCATGCATCAAAGACTTAAATCGCGTCGTATGAATCCGTTTCAGCGCGACGCGCTTTAACCGATCAGCTCACCCGCTTCATCAGCGCCATGGCGCCGAACGGCGCGCGCACCTTGCCCTCGGTGATGAAATAGACGAACACATCGCGCGGTTTCACCGGCGCGTCGAAAGTCGGATCGGCGCGCCGCAGATCGGCCGGCTGCTTGCCTTGCGCCCAGGTCTTCACCCGCGCTGCCCATTCGTCCAGGCCATTCGGCGTATAGCAATCCGGATTGTCGTCGCTGCCGGTCTGCAGCCGCGCATAGATAAAATCGCCGGTGATGTCGGCGATACCAGGATATTTGGCATGGTCGGCATAGACGATTGCCGCCTTGTATTTGCGCGCCAGGCCCACAAATTCCGGCACGCTGAAACTGTCGTTGCGCACTTCCAGCGCATGGCGCAGCGCCACGCCATCCTGCTTTTCCGGCAGCAGCTTCAGGAAGGCCTCGAAATCGTCGGCGTCGAACTTTTTCGTCGGCGCGAACTGCCACAGGATCGGGCCCAGCTTGTCGCCCAGCGCGGCAATGCCGGAGCCGAGGAAGCGCGTCATGGACTCGCCGGCTTCGCCAAGCACGCGGCGGTTGGTGACGAAGCGATTGCCCTTCAGCGAATAGACGAAACCGTCCGGCGCCTCGCCCGCCCATTTGACGAAGGTCGGCTCCTTGAAGCTGGAATAGTAGGTGCCGTTGACCTCGATGCTCGGTACCTGGCGGGTGGCGTAACTCAGCTGTTTGGCCTTGGAAAGCTTGTCCGGGTAGAAGGACGTATCCCAGGGTTCGAAAGTCCAGCCGCCCATCCCGGCGCGGATTGTTCCTTGGCTGATCATCGTCTTCCTCCCAGTTCTAAAAATGCGGTCAGGCTATTTTTCCAACCGGTTTGATCATGTCGACCACGGTCCATCCGGGACGGTGGGGATTGGCTCGGCGGCCCGTTTCGTCGAAGCCATAGGCCGTATAGATCTCGATGTTCCGCTCCATGCGCGAATTGGTGTAGAGCCGCACCTCCGGCACACCCCATAGCCGCGCCTGTTCCTGGGCGAAGTCGAGCAGCGCGGTGCCGAGTTTCCTGCCCTGGAAAGCGGGGGAGACCGCGACGCTGAAGATCATCGCATGATCGGGATGGCGCTCAATAACGATCAGCCCGGCGAGTTCCGCGCCGCTCTCCAAGAGCCAGACCTCGCCACGCTCGATGCGTGGCGCATAGTCCTCGGTGACTGGGAGCGGCGGCGCGCCTAACAGGGGCGTGTAGTGCTCATAGGCGGTCTGCGTCAGCGAGACGACTGCGTCGAGATCACCGGCAAGCGCCTGTCGGACTGTCATTCAAAGCTCTCCAGGCGCCCGACCGGTCTGTCAGTTACTCCGCCGCTTCGCGCTTGCCTCCGGGCCGCCGATCCAAAAGCTCCTTCAGGAACTGGCCGGTGTAGCTGCGCTTTTCGCGCACGATGGCTTCCGGTGTGCCCTGTGCCACCAGTTCGCCACCGCCATCGCCGCCCTCGGGGCCGAGGTCGAGCACCCAGTCGGCGGTCTTGATGACTTCGAGATTGTGCTCGATGACCACCACCGTGTTGCCCTGGTCGACCAGTTCGTGAAGCACTTCCAGCAACTTGGCGACGTCGTGGAAGTGCAGGCCGGTGGTCGGCTCGTCGAGGATGTAGAGCGTCTTGCCGGTCGCCTTGCGCGACAATTCCTTGGCGAGCTTGATGCGCTGCGCCTCGCCGCCCGACAGCGTCGTCGCCTGCTGGCCGATATGGATGTAGCCGAGGCCGACCTGCTTCAGCGTCTCCAGCTTGTCGCGCACCCCGGGCACGGCGGCAAAGAAATCGACGCCTTCCTCGACCGTCATGTCCAGGACGTCCGCGATCGACTTGCCCTTGAACACGACATCCAGCGTCTCGCGGTTGTAGCGCTTGCCGTGGCAGACGTCGCACGTGACGTAGACGTCGGGCAGGAAGTGCATCTCGATCTTGATGACGCCGTCGCCCTGGCAGGCCTCGCAGCGGCCGCCCTTCACGTTGAAGGAGAAGCGGCCCGGCTGATAGCCGCGGGCCTTGGCCTCGGGCAACCCGGCAAACCAGTCGCGGATCGGTGTGAAGGCGCCGGTGTAGGTGGCCGGGTTCGAACGCGGTGTGCGGCCGATCGGCGACTGGTCGATGTCGATGACCTTGTCGAGGAATTCGAGGCCCTCGATGCGGTCGTGATCGGCCGGATGCTCGCGCGAGCCCATGATGCGGCGCGACGCCGCCTTGAACAGCGTCTCGATCAGGAAGGTCGATTTGCCGCCGCCAGACACGCCGGTGACGGCGGTAAAAGTGCCGAGCGGGATTTCGGCAGTGACGTTCTTGAGATTGTTGCCGCGCGCGCCGACGATCTTCAGCCGGCGGTTTTTCTTGGCCTCGCGCCTGACACCGGGCGTGGCGACTTCGAGCGCGCCCGACAGATATTTACCGGTGATCGAGTTGGGATTGGCCATCACCTGCTGAGGCGTGCCCTGGGCGATGATCTCGCCGCCATGAATGCCGGCGGCCGGACCCATGTCTACGACATAATCGGCATGCAGGATGGCGTCCTCGTCATGCTCGACGACGATCACCGTGTTGCCGATGTCGCGCAGATGCTTGAGCGTGTCGAGCAGGCGGGCATTGTCGCGCTGGTGCAGGCCGATCGACGGCTCGTCCAGCACATAGAGCACGCCGGTGAGGCCGGAGCCGATTTGCGACGCCAGCCTTATGCGCTGGCTCTCGCCGCCCGACAGCGTGCCGGAATTGCGCGACAGCGTCAGATAGTCGAGGCCGACATCGTTGAGGAAGCGCAGGCGGTCACGGATTTCCTTGAGAACGCGCACCGCGATCTCGTTCTGCTGGTCGTTGAGATGTGGCGGCAGTTCGGTGAACCACTGGTCGGCCTTGCGGATCGACAGCTCTGTGACTTCGCCGATATGCTTGCCGGCGATCTTCACCGCCAGCGCTTCCGGCTTCAGCCGGTATCCCTTGCAGACCGGGCAGGGCGTCGCCGACATGAAGCGCTCGATCTCCTCGCGCATCCAGGCGGATTCGGTTTCCTTCCACCGCCGTTCGAGATTGGGAATGACGCCCTCGAACGTCTTGGTGGTCTTGTAGGAGCGCAGGCCGTCATCATATTGGAAGGTGACCTCGCGCTCGCCGGTGCCGCGCAGGACGGCTTCCTTGGCCTCTTCGGTCAGGTCTTTGAACTTGTCGCCGAGCTTGAAGCCGTATGCCTTGCCCAGCGCTTCCAGCGTCTGCGCATAATAGGGCGAGGTCGATTTCGCCCACGGGCTGACGGCGCCGTCGCGCAGCGAGACGTTTTCGTCCGGCACGATCAGGCTGGCGTCGATGGCGCGCTGGTTGCCGAGGCCGTCGCAGGTCGGGCAGGCGCCGAACGGGTTGTTGAACGAGAACAGCCTGGGCTCGATCTCCGGAATGGTGAAGCCGGAAACCGGGCAGGCGAATTTTTCCGAGAACAGGATGCGCTCATGCGTCTCGTTCTTCGATTTGTTGACCGAGTCCTCGCCGGTCTGGCTGGCGTCGAGCGGCCGGTCGGCGAACTCGGCCACCGCCAGCCCTTCCGCCAGCTTGAGCGCCGTTTCGATGGAATCGGCAAGCCGTGTCGCCAGGTCGCCGCGCACGACGATGCGGTCGACGACAACATCGATGTCGTGCTTGTACTTCTTGTCCAACGCCGGCACATCGGCGATCTCATAGAAGACGCCGTCGACCTTGACGCGCTGAAAGCCCTTCTTCTGCAGCTCCAGCAGTTCCTTGCGATACTCACCCTTGCGGCCGCGCACGATCGGCGCCAGCAGGAAAAGGCGCGTGCCTTCCTCGACCGCCAGCACCCGGTCGACCATCTGTGAAACCGTCTGGCTCTCGATCGGCAGGCCGGTCGCCGGCGAATAGGGGATGCCGACGCGCGCGAACAGCAAGCGCATGTAGTCGTAGATCTCGGTGACGGTGCCGACCGTCGAACGCGGGTTCTTCGACGTGGTCTTCTGCTCGATCGAGATGGCCGGCGACAGGCCGTCGATCTGGTCGACATCCGGCTTCTGCATCATTTCGAGGAACTGGCGCGCATAAGCCGACAGGCTCTCGACGTAACGGCGCTGGCCCTCGGCATAGATGGTGTCGAAAGCAAGCGACGATTTGCCGGAGCCCGACAGGCCGGTCATGACGATCAGGCTGTCACGCGGCAGGTCGAGATCGACATTCTTTAGGTTGTGTTCGCGTGCCCCGCGAATGGAAAGGTATTTATGGTCGGCCATCGCCGGTCGCCGCCTCAGGTCTGGTGTCAGTGGGATCGGCGGGTTTTCCCGGCCATTCCCTATGTAGGTATTTTTGCCGCCACGTCGAGAGACGCCACACTTCTCGACCAAAGCCGTTTAACCGTCTTTCGCGCGAACGGGCAAGCGGAAAGAACAAAGACCGAACACGCTCCTGACAAAGCTGTGCAGAAACTGACAAGGGTGTTTCAGAAACTGACCCTAACGTAAGCTCCCGACGATCACATTTTCCGTAACCGGCTATTCAAGGTTGACGCCGTCGAATCAGGGGCGCACTCTGCCGGAGTCAACGGAGCCGGCCGTCTTTGATGGCCTCGCCGCCCATAGCGGCCTGCGAGACGCCGCAGGTTTTTGCGATTTGTGCTTCGGATTGACACCTGTCGCAACGGACATAGGAGCGGAGCATGACGCCACCGGATAGTCCCTTGAGGCTCCACCTGCTAGTGGAGCCGCGGCGGGCATAAGTGCCAGGTAGTTTCGAGGCATTGAAGTGTATGTGTCCAAATGGACGCATCGCGACAATCCAACAAACCACCCGACAAACCGTGACCTGCCGAATCCCACAAAAATCAGAGACGGCTAGTCGGATCGTCGGCTGAACGCCGCGAAGCATCCGAAATCAAAGTCGGTATAACACTACCGGCAGTTTGGATTTGGAATCCAAAAAAAGCCCCGACCGTTAGCGGAAGCAACGGCGGGGCTGTTCTTTTGCGAGGAAGTCGTCGGCGCAGGCTTTCTCTCCCGTATAGTAGCTGGGAGAAGGGGCTACCGGCGCGGCGGCTTGATCCCACCCGTGCCGACATCGACAGTGATGCTGCCGGAAATCCTGACATCGGTGCCGCCGATCTTGAACGTGCCGTTCTCGCCGGCAGACAGCGCGTCGTCCGGCTCCGGCTGCGGCGCGGGCTTGGCGATGCGGTAGTCGCCGGTCACGCCGGGCAGGGCGCCTTTCCGCGACGTGCTGGTGCTGCCCCCGGCAAAGGCCATGCTCGATGTCGCCGCCGTGATGGCAATGGCTATGGTCAGTCTGTTCAGGTGGTAGCGCATGGCAAGACTATAGTGCCGCGCTCAAGGCGAGGCCAGACCAGCAGCGTTGCAATTGAGGGAACACCGGCCTGAATTCAATCCGCCGATCAGGCCGCTGCCTGCTTGCGGGTGTCGAAGACGTGGTCGACCAGGCCCCAGTCCTTGGCTTCCTTCGCGGTCATGAAGAAATCGCGGTCAAGCGTGCGTTCGACCTCTTCGTGGGTGCGGCCGCAATGGTGAGCGTAGAGGTCGGCCATGTGCCGCTTGGTGCGCAAAATGCCTTCGGCGTGACGCTGGATGTCGGAGGCCTGGCCCTGGAAGCCGCCCAAAGGCTGATGCAGCACGATGCTGGCATTGGGCAGCGCGATGCGCCGCCCCGGCGTTCCCGCCATCAGCAGGAACGAGGCCATCGACGCGGCAAAGCCCATGCACACGGTCGACACCGGGCAGCTGACATATTGCATCGTGTCGTAGATGGCGAAGCCGCTGGTAACCACGCCGCCCGGCGAGTTGATGTAAAGCGAGATCTCCTTGTCGGGGTTTTCGGATTCCAGCGACAGGAGCTGGGCGCAGACCAGCGCCGACATGCCGTCATTGATCTCGCCATTGACGAAGATGATGCGCTCGCGCAGCAGCCGCGAGAAAATGTCGAAGGCGCGTTCGCCGCGGCTCGATTGCTCGATCACCATCGGCACCAGATTGGCAAAGCCGCTCATCTCATTGTCTCCGTTTTGATTTTTCCGGTTCAGGCAGCGCGCAGCAACAGGCGCGGCGCGTTGGCGGCGACTGGCGGCTTGGGCTTATATGCGTGCAGCGAGAGCCGGCAGCCGGCGCCGGCCATCGCAACCGCAGGCGTCAGGACAAACCCGTCATGGACGATGCGGAGATGCGTGCCGCCGGAAACGGTGCGGGCGAGTGTGAAGGTGACGATGCTCTCCAGCTCCTCGCGGTCGGCGTCGCCGGAACGCTCGCGCCAGGAATAGCGCAGCAGGCGCCCCGGTTCGGCATCGAGCACTTCGCACTCGATCGGCTTCTCAGGCCCGGCAAAGGCAAAGCGGCTGCCGGTTTCCGGCTTGATGTCGTTCGGCATCATCCATTCCGCCAAGAGATCCGGCACGGTCAGTGCCCGCCACACTTTTTCCGGTGCGTCCGGCAGATCGCATTCGAAGGCGAGGGCATCCTTGGCGGTCTGCGTCTGCTTTTCGTCGGTCATTGGTCCATGTCCTTCAAAACGGCCTTCAGTCTTTCGATGCGCTCCGGCCAGAATGCGCGGTAGCGTTCGATCCAGCCGAGCAGCGGCTCGAGCCCTTGCGGATCGGCGCGGTAGTAGGCGTTGCGGCCGGCACGTCTTTCGCTGACCAGGCCTGCGCCGCGCAGCACGGCAAGGTGCTGCGACACCGCCGGCTGCGACACGCTCATGCCGGTGCGCAACTCCGAAACGCTCATCTCGCCGGAAGTCAGCCGCTCATAGACGGCGCGTCGCGTCGGGTCGGCCAGGGCGCGAAAAATCTCTGCTTCGATCATGGCAAAAGCATAAGTCGATACTTATCGATTTGGCAAGGGGTGTTTTGAATGCCCCGTATTGATTGGATCCTGCCGGGCCTCTAATCCATGGGGAACAAGATGGGCCGCTCATGGCGAGGCAGGAGTAGTATTTATGAATTCCAACGTCGATCTTTCGTCCGCCGAGAACCTCAACGAGGCTCTGAGGCTCTATCGCCGCCTCGTCCTCGGTATAGGCGCCATCGCCGTCATCGGTTTCGTGGCCGTGATCTTGTTGGCCAAGCTGGGTACGGCGCTATCGCCGCCATACGGGATTTACATCTTCGGCGAAGGATTGGGGACCTGGGGCCTGATCGCGGTGGTAGCGGCGCTCGTCGCTCAGGTGTGGTGGCACGGGCGCGCGATCGGGAAATTGCTGAATGACCCGGCTCTGAAATCTGAACCTGCAGTCGGGCTGATGTCGGCGCCAACCGTGATCGCACAGCGCGCCCATGCCATGGGCATGGAGTGGAGCGGCTTTTTCGGTCCGTTGCGACCAGCGAAAAATCGGCGCTGACGACACCGCTTCTCGCCGCTGCGTGTCAGCTAAATCCACGCGCCCGCGTCGGCGATTGCTGCCATTCCTTGACAATCCGTGGTTAACAGTATAGGAACGAAAAGGGAACAAAAACCTTGTGGGAAAAGCCAGCCGCGGCAAGCCAGGATTGTGCGCGGCCTGTAAGGTGAACGACTTGAAATTTGTTTCGGATGAGCACGGAGAAGTGTCATGGCGGGTAGCGTCAACAAGGTCATTCTGGTCGGCAACCTCGGCGCGGACCCTGAAATCCGCCGCCTGAATTCCGGTGATCCGGTCGTCAACATCCGCATCGCCACGTCGGAAAGCTGGCGCGACAAGAACTCCGGCGAGCGCAAGGAAAAGACCGAATGGCACAACGTGGTCATTTTCAATGACCAGATCGCCAAGGTCGCCGAGCAGTACCTGAAGAAGGGCATGAAGGTTTACGTCGAAGGCCAGCTACAGACACGCAAATGGCAAGACCAGACCGGCGCCGACAAGTACACGACCGAAGTCGTGCTGCAGAAATTCCGCGGCGAGCTGCAGATGCTCGATTCTCGCGGCGAGGGCGGCGGTCAGGTCGGCAACTATGCCGGCGGCGGCGGCGCGAGCCGTGGCTCGGATTTCGGCCAGTCTGGCCCCAATGAGAGCTTCAACCGCGGCGGCAACAGCGGTGGCGGCGGTTCCAAGGGCGGCGGTGGCGGCGGCTCGTCGCGCGAACTGGACGACGAAATCCCGTTCTGAGCTGACGATAGTCGGCGATATCTGAGGAGAGGGTGCGGTGTCGCTCGGACCGCTTCTATCGGCGCGCCCTCCCATTCCATGGCACGCCTTCGCGGCCCTTGCCGCGCTGGCCGTTGGCGCTACGCAACTGGCGCTGCCGAAAGGCACGACGCGTCATCGTGTCGTCGGCTATGCCTGGGCGGCGCTGATGCTGGTCGTCGCCGTCTCCAGTTTCTGGATCCAGCAGATACGCCTCGTCGGTCCGTTCAGCCCGATCCATCTCTTGTCGATTTTAGTGTTGATCGCCGTGCCGCTTGCGGTCTGGCACGCGCATATGCATCGGGTCGCCAAACATCGCAGGGTCATGATATCGCTGTATGTTTTCGCCCTGATCGGCGCCGGCGTGTTCACGCTGCTGCCGGGGCGGATCATGCACACGGTCGTCTTCGGCCAGTGACGCTTTCTGAAAGGAAGATTGCCGTGAAAGCCCGGATCAAATGGGTCGAGGAGCGCACCTTCGTCGGCGAGTCCGGCAGCGGCCACAAGGTTGTGCTGGGAACCGCCTCCGGGCCGGAAGGCAAGACGCCGGGTCCGAGCCCGATGGAACTGGTGCTGATCGGCACCGGCGGCTGCTCGGCCTATGATGTCGTTCACATCCTCGAAAAAGGCCGCGAGGCGATCGAGGACTGTGTTGTCGAACTCGACGCCGACCGGGCCGAAACCGACCCGAAAGTCTTCACCCGCATCCACATGCATTTCATCGTCACGGGCCACGCGCTGTCGCGCGACAAGGTCCAGCGCGCCATCAACCTGTCGATCGAGAAATACTGCTCGGCCTCGGCCATGCTGGCCAAGACGGCTGTCATCACCCACGATTTTAAGGTCGTCGATACGGCGGTGGAGTAGGGAGCAGGGAGCAGGGAGCAGGGAGCAGGGAGCAGGGGCTGCCGTTTACCCCGCCATCAGCGCCTTGATGCCATCCGCGACGAACTGAACCGCAAGCGCGGCCAGGATGACGCCGAGCAGGCGGGTCAGGATCGAGCGGCCGGTCTGGCCGAGGATGCGGTCGATGCGCTCCGACAGCACGAACACCAGATAGGTGATGGCAAGGCAGACGAAGATGATGCCGACCAGCGCCGCTTGTGCTGCAAAACCCTGAAACGAGCCCGACAGTAGCACGGTCGCCGAAATCGCACCGGGGCCGGCGATCAGCGGGATCGCCAGCGGGAAGGCCGCGATGTTGTGGATCATGTCCTTGGTGATGGCGACGTCGCCGATCTTCTCCTTGCGGTCCTGGCGGCGCTCGAACACCATTTCGAACGCGATGAAGAACAGCAAAAACCCGCCGGCGACGCGGAAAGCCGGCAGCGTGATGCCGAACACCGACAGGATGGACGCCCCGGCCACCGCAAACAGCGCCATCACCAGGAAGCCGATGATCGAGGCGCGCACTGAAACCTGCTGACGTTCCTCGCGGTTCATGCCGCGTGTCACCGCGAGGAAGAGCGGCGCGAGACCTGGCGGGTCGATGGTCACCAGAATGGTGACGAAGGCGTTGAACAGGCTGTCGAAACTCGGCATCGCTGACCCCTCCCGCCGGGCCGGACCCCTGCGCCACGATAGTGGTAGAGCAAAGCCTGCCCGGTGGGAACCGTCTGAGATGCCGATACCGGAGACGCCGGCTATGTTAGGCGGCAGCGTTGCAATAGGCCTCCAGGCGATAGCCGTCGGGATCGACGATGAAGGCAGCGTAATAGTCCTCGCCATAGTCGGCGCGCAGGCCCGGCGCGCCATTGTCGCTGCCGCCTGCACGCAAGGCGGCGGCATGGAAGGCGACGACACTCTGCCTCGTCGGCGCGCTAAAGCAGAAATGCAGACCGAACTTCTCGTCCGATGGCACTGGCCGCTCCGCGTCGTTCACCCACAGCGCGACGGCTTGCGCACCATAACCCAGTGAGCCTGGCGACTGGCCGAGGCAAGAATAACCGAGCGGCTTTAGCGCGGCATCGTAGAAGGGCTTCGAAACGTTGGTGTCGCGGACGCCGATCGAGACATGGTCAAGCATGTTTTTTCACCTTTTTTGCAATATGTTGCGTCATCAGTCCTGGGCGACGCGGCGCGCCAGGAACTCGACTTCGAGACGCCATGTCTTGCCATCGTCGTGCGAACGCTCGCCGAGCCAGCGGAAGCTGTCCTTGGTGATGCGCGAAAAGCTCCAGCGGACCGAGGAACCAGTGCCGTCGGCGCCGACCTGCACAATCGTGTCGCCTTCGGCGCGACCAAGCTGGCGGCTGTAGTATTGGTTGCGCGGGTCGCTCCAGAAGATGTGCCAGGCATCCGAGCCGGGATCATAGGCCCGCAGCGTTGTGCCATAGAAAGTCCATTTGCCGAGAGAAGGCGAGGGGCCGGCATCCCGCGCGGGCAGGATCCATACATCCTGGATCGCCCTGCCTTCCAGGACCCAGCCGAAATGCACCTCGCCGCCTCCGGTGAGAACCGTGCCGTCCTCGAGATGGCGCGTGGCATCGAATGTCCAGGCGCCGACGAAGCGGCCGTAGAGATCAAGCTTTTCAGCCAGGCCGGGGTTGGGACCGTCGCTGTGGAGCGCTTCGGCAAAGGAGGATGTACCGATCATACTTGCTGCCTTCGTTATGTCAGGAGGCTGCAAGCGATAGGCCCCGACCGGGTGTCGCGCTTGGGAAAAATTGCTATCTTTCAAGCCATGACGACGAGCGAACAAAACCTGGCATCGGGGCAGGGCTGGCATGTGTCCGACGTGCTGTGCACGGCCGGCGCCGGCGACCGCCCGTTCGAGGAGGCGCACGACACCTTCTGCGTTGCCGCTGTCACCAGCGGCACCTTCCGCTACCGCACCAGGCAAGGCGCCGCCATGCTGGCGCCGGGCGCGATCCTGCTCGGCAATGTCGGCGCCTGCTATGAATGCGGGCATGAGCATGGCGCCGGCGACCGTTGCCTGTCCTTCCACTTCGCTCCGGCCTATCTCGACCGCATCGCCAGCGACGTGCCCGGCGCGAGCAAGCTCGCCTTCGGCGTGCCGCATATGCCGCCTTTGCCGGCGCTCGCATCGCTGCTGGCCGAGGCGGAAGCGGCGCGCGAGATGGTCGACATCGACGCCTTTGAGGAGCTTGGCCTGCGAATTGCCGGCGCAGCACTGGCAGTTGCCGGCGCAGCACTGCCCGTCGCCAGCGATGCGGTGCCTGGCGTTCGACCGCCGAGCCGCCGCGACCAGAAACGGGTTGCCGAGGCGGTGCGGCAGATCGAGCTCAATGCCGACAGGCCGGTCTCGCTTTCCGAGCTTGCCTGCGCGACGGCGACCAGCCCGTATCATTTCCTGCGCACCTTCCGGCAGGTCGCAGGCATGACGCCCTATCAGTTTCTGCTGAGAACCCGGCTGCACCGCGCGGCGGTGCGGCTGCGCATGTCAGGCGATGCCATCTCGGCAATCGCCTTCGAGGCCGGTTTCAACGATTTGTCGACGTTCAACCGCCGTTTCCGGCGCGTCATGGGTGAGACGCCTGGCCACTATCGCTCCCGGCGGGTGGCTACCCGCTGACGCGTCTGTCTGCCTCCAGATACGCTCTTGACTTGGAAAACTGTCCTTCGCAGGCTTTTGCCCCTGGCGGCGGCGAATGCGTTATGGCCAAATCGTCGCAATCAGAGGTATCCATTTGAATTTACCACTGAAATTGTCGTTGGAAAAGCAACACGAATATTGGAGTTTCGGCCGTGCTTCCTATATAAGCGGTCAATGATTCCTGATTAGATTGTGATCCGATTTGACCGACCAAAAACCCCCGCGCGGCGCCGACGGCGGCCCCACCGGCATCGAGCCCATCTCCATCATCGAGGAGATGCAGAGCTCCTACCTCTCTTATGCCATGAGCGTGATCGTCAGCCGTGCGCTGCCCGATGTGCGCGACGGCCTGAAGCCGGTGCACCGCCGCATTCTCTATGCGGCGCATGAGAGCGGTTACCACTGGAACCGCAAATATGTGAAGTCGGCCCGCCCGGTCGCCGACGTGATGGGTAAATACCATCCGCATGGCGACGCCTCGATCTACGACGCCTTGGTGCGCATGGCGCAGGACTGGTCGCTGCGCGTTCCGCTGATCGACGGGCAGGGTAATTTCGGCTCCATCGACGGCGATCCGCCGGCGGCGATGCGCTACACCGAATCGCGGCTGACCAAGGTCGCACATGAACTCTTGGAGGACATCGACAAGGAAACCGTCGATTTCCAGGAGACTTATGACGCATCCGACACCGAACCGAAGGTGCTGCCGGCCCGCTTCCCCAATCTTCTGGTCAACGGTTCCGGCGGCATCGCCGTCGGCATGGCCACCAACATCCCGCCGCACAATCTGGCCGAGATCTGCAACGGCGCCATCGCCATCATCGACAATCCGGCGATCGATTTGCCGGCGCTGATGGAGATCATTCCGGGTCCCGATTTCCCGACCGGCGGCATCGTGCTCGGCCGTTCCGGCATCTACAGCGCCTATGCGACGGGCCGTGGCTCCATCGTCATGCGCGGCAAGGTCAATGTCGAACAGCGCGGCAACGACCGTGAATCGATCATCATCACGGAAGTCCCGTACCAGGTGAACAAGGCCTCGATGATCGAGAAAATGGCCGAGCTGGTGCGCGACAAGCGCATCGAAGGCATTTCCGACATTCGCGACGAAAGCGACCGCCAGGGCTACCGCGTCGTCATCGAGCTGAAGCGCGACGCTGTCGCCGACGTCATTCTCAACCAGCTTTACCGCTTCACGCCGCTGCAGACCTCCTTCGGCGCCAATATGGTGGCGCTGAACGGCGGCAAGCCGGAAGTGATGAACCTGACCGACATGCTGAAGGCGTTTGTCAGCTTCCGCGAAGAGGTGATTAGCCGGCGCACGAAATTCCTGCTGCGCAAGGCGCGCGACCGCGCCCACGTGCTGGTCGGCCTCGCCATAGCCGTCGCCAACATCGACGAAGTGATCAAGCTGATCCGCACCGCGCCCGATCCGCAGACGGCGCGCGAGCAGTTGATGGAGCGGCGCTGGCCCTCCGGGGACGTGGAGTCATTGATTCTGCTTATCGACGATCCGCGCCATCGCATCAATGAGGATGGCACCTACAACCTCTCCGAGGAACAGGCGCGCGCAATCCTCGAACTGCGCCTGCAGCGCCTGACCGCGCTCGGCCGTGACGAAATCGCCGACGAGCTGAACACCATCGGCGACGAGATCAAGGATTACCTCGACATTCTGTCGTCCCGCGCCCGCATCCAACAGATCGTCAAGGACGAGCTTGCCGCCGTGCGCGACGAGTTCGGCACGCCGCGCCGCACCGAGCTCACCGACGGCGGCGCCGACATGGAAGACGAGGACCTGATCCAGCGCGAGGACATGGTCGTCACCGTCAGCCATTCCGGCTACATCAAGCGCGTGCCGCTGTCGCTCTACCGGGCGCAACGCCGCGGCGGCAAGGGCCGCTCCGGCATGTCGACCAAGGAAGAGGATTTCGTCACCCGGCTGTTTGTGGCCAACACGCATACGCCGGTGCTGTTCTTCTCCTCGCGCGGCATCGTCTACAAGGAAAAGGTCTGGCGGCTGCCAATCGGCAATCCGCAGTCGCGCGGCAAGGCGCTGATCAACATGCTGCCGCTGGAGCAGGGCGAGCGCATCACCACCATCATGCCGCTGCCCGAGGACGAGACCAGCTGGGGCGAACTCGACGTCATGTTCGCCACCACGCGCGGCACCGTGCGCCGCAACAAGCTGTCCGAATTCGTCCAGGTCAACCGCAACGGCAAGATCGCCATGAAGCTGGAGGAGGAGGGCGACGAGATCCTCGGCGTCGAGACCTGCACAGACAATGACGATGTGCTTTTGACCGCCAGCTCCGGCCAGTGCATCCGCTTCCGCGTTGGCGATGTGCGCGTCTTCCAGAGCCGCAATTCGGTCGGCGTGCGCGGCATAAGCATGGCCGAGACCGACCGCATCATCTCCATGTCGGTGATCGAGCATGTCGATGCTTCACCGGCGGAACGCTCCGCCTACCTCAAGCGGGCAGCACTGGAGCGGCGGCTTGCCGCCGAGGTGACCGGCGAGGAAGAAGAGATTGCACTCACCAATGAGGAGATTGGCGAGGAGACCGAGCTTTCCGACAGCCGTTACGAAGAGCTCAAGGCGCATGAGCAGTATGTGCTGACGGTGACCGAATATGGCTACGGCAAGCGCTCGTCATCCTACGATTTCCGCCTGACCGGACGCGGCGGCAAAGGCATCCGCGCCACCGACGTGTCGAAGGTGGCCGAGATCGGCCAGCTGGTGGCGACTTTCCCGGTCGGCAATGACGACCAGATCATGCTGGTTTCGGATGGCGGCACGGTCATCCGGGTGCCGGTCAACGGTATCCGTTTCGCCAGCCGCGCCACCAAGGGCGTGACCATCTTCAACACCGCCGAAGGCGAGAAGGTGGTTTCGGTCGAACGGATTTCGGAGCCGCAGGCCGACGAGGATGTCGAAGAGGGTGTCATTGAGGCCGGCGCCGGAGATGCCGTACCGGACAGCACCGAATAGGTTTGAGCAACAACGCCGGCCCGATGGGCCGGCGCAAACAAGAAACTAGCAATAAATCAGGGGCGACGGTGGGGCCAGCGAGCGCCGAAATCTTCGAACCGCTTTGTGCGGACACGGACGCGCTCTGCCTCGCTATGCAATCCGAATGCGGTGGCGATCAGCATGGCGACGGTCATTGCGGTGGCGAGCATGTAGATCAGCATGTGCGTGTTCTCCTGCGCCTATCCAACGGTTAGATCGGGTTTTGGTTTCATCTTCCGAAGTGCAAACTAGCGAACGCGGCGTGAAGTCTTCGTGATCAAGGCATTCATCTGTCGTTCATGTCTGCGAAAAGGTTCACGCAGATGTTCCCAATCGCATTTGCCTTCCGCCCAATGCCCCGCTAGAAGCACCTCCCATGACCGATCGCATCGCCCTTTATGCCGGCTCCTTCGACCCGCTGACCAACGGCCATCTCGATGTGCTGAAGGCATCGCTGGCTGTCGCCGACACGGTTTATGCGGCGATCGGCACCCACCCCGGCAAGACGCCGCTGTTTTCCTTCGACGAACGGGTGAAGCTGATCGAGGCCGCGACCAAGGCCGAATTTGGCCGCGACGGCGACCGTATCAAGGTCGTCGCCTTTGACGGGCTGGTCATCGACGCGGCCCGCAAGCATGGCGCCTCGATCATGATCCGCGGCCTGCGCGACGGCACCGATCTCGATTACGAGATGCAGATGGCCGGCATGAACGAGACCATGGCGCCGGAACTGCAGACGGTTTTTCTGCCCGCCAGTCCATCGGTACGCACCATTACCGCCACACTTGTGCGCCAGATAGCCTCGATGGGCGGAGACATCCGTCCCTTCGTACCGGCCGCCGTTGCCGGCGCGCTCACCGCCAAATTCGCGAAATAGTGCATGTCGCCCAAAAGTGGATGCCGGTTTTGGGGCAACGACATGCACCCTAACAAAGACCTTCGGAGATCCCTTATGCAGCTGAAAAAGCTCGCCTCGTTCCTCGTCGTGCTTGCCGGTCTCGTGACCGCATCCGTTTCGGCCTTCGCCGCCGAACCGGAAAACACCATGGTCATCACCTTGAAGAACGGCGACGTCACCGTCGCGCTACGCCCCGACCTGGCACCCAAGCATGTCGCCCAGATCAAGAAGCTGGTGCGCGAAGGCGCTTATAACGATGTCGCATTCCACCGCGTCATCAACGGCTTTATGGCGCAGACCGGCGACGTCAAGTTCGGCAACATGAAGAAGGGGTTCAGCCCCGAGGCCGTCGGCACCGGCGGTTCAGACCTGCCCGACCTGCCGGCCGAATTCTCGCAGAGCGAACATTTCAAGCGCGGCACGCTCGGCATGGCCCGCTCGCAGGACCCGAACTCCGCCAATTCGCAGTTCTTCATCATGTTCGCGCCGGCGCCGAACCTCGATGGCCAGTACACCATCGTTGGCAGTGTCGTCAGCGGCATGGAGCTGGTGGACAAGATCAAGAAGGGCGACGAGGCCGACAACGGCACGGTCAGCGAGCCCGACCGCATGATCAAGGTACGCATCGCCGCCGACAAGTAAACCAATCAAATCAATCTGTTTTCTGAGATAAAGGATATACGACATGGCTGAGATCAAGGACCGCGAGAACGCGCTCATCCTGGAAACGACCAAGGGCAAGGTCGTCATCGAACTGTTCCCCGATTTGGCTCCCGGCCACGTCGCCCGCATCAAGGAACTGGCCCGCGAAGGCGCCTATGACGGCGTGGTCTTCCACCGCGTCATCGAAGGCTTCATGGCGCAGACCGGCGACGTGAAGTTCGGCAATTCGTCGAAGCCGACCTTCGCGCCTTCGCGTGCGGGCATGGGCGGCTCGGAAAAGCCGGACCTGAAGGCTGAGTTCTCCAACGCCAACCATGGCCGCGGCACCTGCTCGATGGCCCGTTCGCAGAACCCGAACTCGGCCAATTCGCAGTTCTTCATCTGCTTCGACGATGCCGCTTTCCTCAACCGCCAGTACACGGTCTGGGGCCAGGTCATCGAAGGCATGGACAATGTCGACAAGATCAAGCGCGGCGAGCCGGTGGTCGATCCCGACAAGATCGTGTCGCTGAAGGTCGCGGCCGACGTCAGGTAAGGACAAACGAAGATGATGGGCGTGGTCTGGTCGCTGCTCGGCATCCTGTCAGGCGCCTTCATCGCCGTCCAGGCGCCGATCAACTCGCAGCTGGCGCGCGGCCTGGGGCTCCCGGTCGCGGCTGCTGCGTTTTCGTTCCTGTCGGGCGCGATCGTGCTTGGTATCATCTCCATTGCCGTTGTGCGGCTGCAGGACATCTCGCTCGACTGGAAGGCGCCGGCGCCTTGGCTGTTCATCGCCGGCGGCATGCTCGGCGGTTTCTATGTCACCCTGTCAACCATTCTTACGCCGCGCATTGGTGCAGCCGCGTTGATGGCGTTCCTGGTTGCCGGCCAGTTGCTGGCCGGCATGCTGATCGATCGCGTCGGCTTCCTCGGCGTGGCGGTGCGCGAGATTTCGCTCGGCCGCATCGCTGGCGCGTTGCTGCTCTTGGCCGGAGCGCTGCTCGTCCGGCTCTACTGATGCGCGTCGACCTCTTCGACTTCGACCTGCCTGAGGAGCGCATCGCGCTTCGCCCGGCCGAGCCGCGCGACAGCGCCAGAATGCTGGTGGTCAGGCCGGGCGAGGGTCTTTCGGATCGCACGGTTGGCGACCTTCCGTCCTTGCTCAGGGCTGGCGATGTTCTGGTCTTCAACGACACCAAGGTCATTCCTGCCCAGTTAAGAGGCATCAGGCGGCGCGGCGAAGCGCAGGCGCAGGTCGACGCCACGCTGCATATGCGCATGGCGCCTGACCGCTGGCTGGCCTTCATGCGGCCGGGCAAGCGCGTCGCCGCCGGCGACCGCATCCATTTCGGCCATGACGGCAATTCCTGTTTTCTCGGCCAACTCGACGCCAAGGTGATCGAGAAGGGCGACGCCGGCGAGGCGTTGCTTGGCTTCGACCTCTCCGGCCCATTTCTCGACGAAGCGCTGCGCGCCGTCGGCCACATCCCGCTGCCCCCCTATATCGCCTCCAAGCGCGACGACGACGCACGCGACCTGACGGATTACCAGACAATCTATGCCAAGGAGGAGGGCGCAGTCGCTGCCCCCACCGCAGGCCTGCATTTTACGCCGGAGCTGTTTGCCGCGCTGGATGCAAAAGGCATCGAACGCCGCTTCGTCACCTTGCATGTCGGCGCCGGCACCTTCCTGCCGGTCAAGGCGGACGACACCGCTGACCACAAGATGCATGCCGAGACCGGCTCGGTCAGCGAAGCAACAGCCGACGCTCTGAATGGCGCCAAGGCGCGGGGCGGGCGCATCATCGCTGTCGGCACGACCTCGCTGCGCCTGCTGGAGAGCGCGGCACGGCCTGATGGCTCGCTGACCGCCTGGTCCGGCCCGACCGACATCTTCATCACGCCGGGCTATCGCTTCCGCACCGCCGATCTGCTGATGACCAATTTCCATCTGCCGCGTTCGACGCTGTTCATGCTGGTTTCGGCCTTCAGCGGCCTAGATACGATGCGTGCGGCCTATGCTCATGCCATCGGGAACAATTACAGGTTCTATTCCTACGGAGATGCAAGCCTGCTTTATCGAGCGGAGATGAGCGATGGACGATGATCTGCAAGCCTTTGATCGCGAGAGCCTGATCGCCGAAGTGAAGAAACTCCGTGCCGGCATACGCCAGCATCGAGATTCTACCGGCCATGATTTATGCTGGCATCATCCCAACCTGTGGGACCTGCTGCCGGAAAAGACCGATCCATCGATTGCCGTGCCGCCATGGCCGAAATTCATGCGCGGCTGCATCCAATACCGCCAGTCGCTCGACAGGCAGGCGCCAGGCGCGCCTGTCCATGACAAGGAATTCAATGGCTGAGACATTCACCTTCAAGATCCTCGCCACCGACGGCAAGGCGCGGCGCGGTTCCATCACCATGCCGCGCGGCGAAATCCGCACGCCGGCCTTCATGCCGGTCGGCACCGGCGGCACGGTCAAGGCCATGTATATGGACCAGGTGCGCGGCGTCGGCGCCGACATCATCCTGGGCAATACCTATCATCTGATGCTGCGCCCCGGCGCCGAGCGCGTGGCGCGGCTTGGTGGGTTGCATGAATTCGCCCGCTGGCCGCAGCCGATCCTGACCGACAGTGGCGGTTTTCAGGTCATGTCGCTGTCGAAGCTCAGAAAATTGACCGAGAAGGGCGTCACCTTTCGCTCGCACATTGACGGCGCTGCCTACGAGATGTCGCCGGAGCGCTCGATCGAGATCCAGGGCCTACTCGATTCCGACATCCAGATGCAGCTCGACGAATGCACAGCGCTGCCGGCCGACCTCAAGCAGATCGAGCGCGCGATGGAGCTGTCGCTGCGCTGGGCCGAGCGCTGCAAGACAGCGTTCGGCGATCAGCCCGGCAAGGCGATGTTCGGCATCGTCCAGGGTGGCGACAACGCAGCTCTCAGGGTGCGTTCGGCGCAGGCGCTGAGCGCGATGGAGCTGAAGGGCTATGCGGTCGGCGGCCTGGCCGTCGGCGAACCGCAAGCGGTGATGCTGGATATGCTGGAGATCACCTGTCCGGAATTGCCTGACAACAAGCCTCGATATCTCATGGGCGTCGGCACGCCGGACGACATCGTGAAATCGGTGGCGCGCGGCATCGACATGTTCGACTGCGTGATGCCGACCCGCGCCGGCCGCCATGGCCTGGCCTATACCAGGCGCGGCAAGGTCAATCTCAGGAATGCCCGCCATGCGGACGATCCGCGGCCGCTGGACGAGGAGAGTGACTGCCCGGCGGCACGCGACTATTCACGCGCCTATCTGCATCATCTCGTGCGCTCGCAGGAGGCGCTGGGCGCGATGCTTCTGACGTGGAACAACCTGTCTTACTATCAGAAGCTGATGCAGGACGTTCGCGCCGCGATCGAGGCAAAGGCCTTCGAGGCGCGCACATCAGACATTTCAGAGGGATGGGCGAGGGGCGATATTCCGGTGCTATAAGCACATCTAGGTGCTGAGCGAATTCGCTGCGCGCAAGCTGCAGCCGGTGATTTGAAAGCTGCCGTCGGGCTGCTGTTCCAGCGTGTAGACCGCCTCATAGTCCTTGCCGTCGGGCCCAACGATCAGCACTTGCTGGATTAGCGAAGTTGGCCCCATCTGCTCGACCTTGCCGAAGGAATAGCTCTGCGGCTGGCGCACCGGCGGATAGCCGTTGGTCACCATGTTCATGAAGGTGTCGACGGTCGGAAAGATGCGCTTCACATTTGGAGCGGCGAAACTGTACGCCTTGGCGCCATCATTGGCGATGAGCGCCTTCAACTGACCATCGATGACGGCCTGGCCGGCCTTGACTTCGGCGTCGCCGGCAAGGGCTGCCGACACGAACAACGCGAACAGCAATGAAACAACTGCGAATGCGGTGCGGCGCATGGCCTGTCTCCATTGTCCCCCAACAAAACCTGTCCCGGGACGCATCATACCATACGCTTTGCGGAGCCTCACGGTTTCAGCAACCGCAATATTCGCCACGCAAGTGCCACATGATCATGCTTAAGCCTCCTTTAACGCGGGGCGCGCATCGTAGGGACGGGTGGGGACCCGTTCGCGCAACCAGGGGACGACCATGTTCAAGCAGCCGATCGACCGGCGCCTTTTGCTGAAGGGCGCGGCAAGCCTCGCAGTTTTGGCCCCCTTGCCCGCCTGGGCAAGCACTGGGCCGACCGTCACGGAAGTCGCCTTTGATCCCGCCATTCCAGCGCTCGGCAACCCCGATGGCGACGTCACCATCGCCGAATTCGTCGACTATCAGTGCCCGATCTGCAAGCTCGTCTTCGTCGAACTGAAGAAGTTGATGGAAGAGGACAGCGGCGTTCGGCTTGTGATGAAGGACTGGCCGATCTTCGGCGACGTGTCGCGCGACGCGGCGCGGGTGACGCTGCTGAGCGGCGAACACTATGGCGCGGCGGTCGATGCGCTGATGACCAACCAGCGCGGCCTTTCGGAACGCCGCACCAACGACATCCTTTCTTCCGTCGGTGTCGATGTGGCGATGGTGCGTGCCGACCTCGCCATCCGTGAACCCGATATCGACGCTGCCCTTGTCCGCACCGAAGTCCAGGCGACGGCGTTCAAGCTGCGCGGCACGCCAGCCCTGGTCATCGGCGGCAACTTGTATCGGCGCGGCATGCCGGTGTCCGAACTGAGACAAGCCGTCGCCAAGGCGCGCTCGGCCTGATGCTTGAAAGCCGGGCGGCAGTCTGCCACAAGGGCCGCTTGTGTGCTGAAGCTTGATCGGGACCGGCAATGAAGACGTTTTTCATGCAGATAAAGTGCGATCTGGGCAAGTCCTACGAGGTCGCCAGCGCGCTCGCCGATGCCGAAATCGCCTCGGAAATCTACTCGACCGCCGGCAATTACGACCTGCTTGCCAAATTCTACGTCGACGACGAGGAAGATGTTGGTCACTTCGTCAACGAGAAGGTACAGATTATTCCCGGAATCAAGGACACCTTCACGGTCGTCACTTTCCGCGCTTTCTAAAGCAATTCCAGGAAAAGTGTGAAGCGGTTTTCCGTCCGGAATTGCGTCGAAGCAAAAAGCCATGGCAGGTCGCCGTTGCCATGAAACGGTGAACTGCTATGGCCGCATCAGGCACTTGCCCGGCGACAAGGCAGAGCCTGATTAAGGTCCCGTTCCGACTGCCCGAATTTTGGGCAGTCGAAACATACTGATCGCCGATATCCTCCAAATCACCGATTGCGCTTGATTTTCTCCCGCGACGCCAGTGAAATGGCGTCACAGGGGAGTATGCGATTGGCAGCGTTCGATGAAATGCTTCCGGAAGTTTCCGGGCTGAGACAACCGTATACGGCTTACGACCGCTGGCTGAAGGAGCAGGATCCGGCCAGGCTTACCGAAAAGATGCAGGACGCCGAGCGCGTCTTCCGCAAGACCGGCATTACCTTCGCCGTCTATGGCGAGCAGGAAGCCTCCGAGCGGCTGATCCCCTTCGACATCGTGCCGCGCATCATCTCCGGCAATGAATGGCGAAGGCTGACGCAAGGCATCGAGCAGCGCGTGCAGGCGCTGAACGCTTTCCTCGACGACATTTACCACCGCCAGGAAATCTTGCGCGCCGGCCGCGTGCCGAGGGAGCTGATCGCCAGGAACGAGGCGTTCCTGCCGGAAATGATCGGAGTGCGGCCACCGGCCGGCGTCTACACCCACATTATCGGCGTCGATATCGTCCGGATCTCGGAGAACGAGTTCTACGTGCTGGAGGACAATGCGCGCACGCCGTCGGGGGTCTCCTACATGCTGGAGAACCGCGAGACGATGATGCAGCTCTTTCCCGAGCTGTTCCAGCAGATCAAGGTGCGGCCGGTGGAGAATTATCCGCAATTGCTGCGCCAGTCGCTGGCGGCAGTGCGGCCGCAAAGCACCAAGGGGGCACCGACCATTGCCGTGCTGACGCCGGGCAGCTTCAACTCCGCCTATTTCGAACATGCCTTCCTCGCCGACCAGATGGGCGTGCAACTGGTCGAAGGCCAGGATCTGCGCGTTGTAGACGGCCACGTCGCCATGCGCACGACCGAAGGCTACAAGCAGATCGACGTGCTTTACCGGCGCGTCGACGATTCCTTCCTCGATCCGCTGACCTTCCGGCCGGAATCGGCCCTTGGCGTGCCCGGCATCATGGACGTCTACCGCGCCGGCAACATCACCATCGCCAACGCGCCGGGAACCGGCATCGCCGACGACAAGGCGATTTATTCCTACATGCCCGACATCGTCGAGTTCTACACCGGCCGCAAAGCCATCCTCGGCAACATCCCGACCTGGCGCTGCTCGGAGCCCGACAGCCTGAAATACGTGCTCGAACACATCCATGAGCTGGTCATCAAGGAAGTGCACGGCTCCGGCGGCTACGGCATGCTGGTGGGGCCGGCTGCGACCAAGAAGGAATGCCAGGATTTCGCCAAGAAGCTGCAGGCGAAGCCTTCCAACTACATCGCCCAGCCGACGCTGGCGCTGTCGACCTGCCCGATCCTGACAGAAAAAGGCCTGTCGCCGCGCCATGTCGACTTGCGACCCTATGTTCTGGTCTCCGACCGAATCCAGATCGTTCCCGGCGGCTTGACGCGGGTGGCGCTGAAGGAGGGTTCTTTGGTCGTGAATTCCTCGCAAGGCGGCGGCACGAAGGATACGTGGGTGTTGGACGATTAGGTAGGGAATAGGGCAGTAGGCAGTAGGCAGTAGGCAGTAGGCAGTAGGCAGTAGGCAGTAGGCAGTAGGCAGTAGAGGGACAAGAAATGCCATATTCCACAGAGATTCAAATGCTTACTAATCCCTACTCACTATTCCCTACTCACTAGCCCCGAAGGGCCACTTCACATGCTTCTCGGCCGCACCGCCAACGGGCTCTACTGGATGAACCGCTATATCGAGCGGGCGGAAAACATGGCGCGTCTGGTCGATGCCGGCCTTCGCATGGCGCTGACCCGCACCCAGAGCGCGTCGGAAGAGTGGAATTCGGTGCTGCTCAGCGCCGGCTCCGACGTCACCTTCACGCAGAAATACAATGACTATACCGCCGCCAACGTCGCCGACTTCCTGCTGCGCGACACCTCGAACCCGTCGAGCACGATGTCGGCGATCGAGACCGCTCGCAACAATGCCCGCATGGTGCGCACCGCGCTGACGCGCGAGACGTGGGAGAGCATCAACGAAGCCTGGATGGCCCTGAAGCGCATGCTGGCAAAGCCGATCGACGAGCGCGACCTGCCGAGTGTGCTCGACGCCATCAAGCGCGAGACGGCGCTGATCCGCGGCTCGTTCTACGGCACGATGCTGCGCAACGAGATCTTCGACTTCTCGCAGCTCGGCACCTATGTCGAGCGGGCCGACAACACGGCACGCATCCTCGACGTGAAATACTACGTGCTGCTGCCGTCGATCTCCTGGGTCGGCTCGAGCCTCGACAACTACCAGTGGGAATCGATCCTGCGCTCGGTGTCGGCGCACCGTTCCTATCGCTGGGTCTATGAGGCCGACTACAAACCGACCAACATTGCCGACTATCTGATCCTCAATGTGCGCATGCCGCGCTCGCTGACCTTCTGTTATCGTTTTCTCGCCGAGCATCTGAAGTTCCTCGGCGACGATTATGGCGACCGTCATGCCTGCCACGCCACCGTCGACAGGACACAGGCGATGCTGCAGGCAGGGTCGATCAAGGACATATTCGACGCCGGCCTGCACGAATTCCTGGCCAGGTTCATTCAAGACAACACCAAGCTTGGCGAAGAGATCGCACAAGATTACCGGTTCAATTGAGCATGATCGCGAACCGGAGGGCCGCGCTAGCGACAAGTGGGACCCGGTTTTCGGATAAGATCATGCTTACAAACGGAAAATAGGCATGCGGCTCAAGATCACCCACCGTACCGAATACCGCTACGACGCGCCGGTGCACTATCTGTTGCAGCGGCTGCGCCTGTTACCGGTCAGCGGACCGACGCAGACCGTCTTGTCCTGGGCGCTGAAGATCGAGGGCGCGCGCGAGGAAGTCCGCTTTAACGACCATTTCGGCAACGATAACAGGCTGTTGAGCGTCGATGGCGAGCGCGACTTCATCACCGTCGAGGCCTCCGGCGAGGTTGTCACGCGCGACACAGCAGGCGTCTCGGGTCCGCATCACGGCTTTGCGCCACTGTGGCTGTTCAGCCAGGAGACAGCTTTGACCATCCCCGGCGAGGGCATAAGCGAGCTTGCCGCGGCGGTCGGCAAAGGTACCGACATCGAAAGGCTGCATCGGCTGATGGCCCTAATCGTCGAGCGCGTCGCCTACACGCCGGGCACCACCAGCGTGACGACCCCGGCGGAAGAGGCATTGGCGCTGAAGACCGGCGTTTGCCAGGATCACAGCCACATCTTTGTCACCGCAGCCCGCGTCATGGGTTTTCCGGCCCGCTATGTCAGTGGCTATCTGATGATGGATGCGGCCATCGAGCAGGCGGCAAGCCATGCCTGGGCCGAAGCCCATGTTCAGGGTCTCGGCTGGGTCGCCTTCGACGCCGCCAACGGCATTTCCCCCGATGAACGCTATGTCAGGGTAGCCACCGGCCGTGATTATCGCGACGCCTCGCCGGTGTCGGGAATTCGACTGGGACAGGCGGAGGAACAGCTTGCAGTCACCGTCACGGTAGAGCAGTAGTCTCCGGCAAGATTGCTGCCTGAAGAGATTCCATGACTTATTGCGTCGGCCTCAAGATCGATCGTGGGCTCGTGTTCATGTCGGACACGCGCACCAATGCAGGGATGGATTCGATCTCCACTTTCAAGAAGATGCATGTCTGGGAAGAGCCAGGCGAGCGCGTCATCGTACTGATGTCGGCCGGCAATCTGGCTACGACGCAGGCCGTGGTCAGCCTGCTCGACGAGCGCACCAAGGCGGTGGCGGAACGCCACGCGACGCTGCTCGAGACCCCATCCATGTACCAGACGGTGCGGCTGGTCGGCGACACCGTGAAGGAAGTCATCGCCAGCTCGTCGCCTGCCGGCGAAAAGGCGGATTCCTATTTCAACGCCTCCTTCATCCTCGGCGGCCAGATCAAGGGCAGCCCGCCACGGCTGTTCATGATCTATCCCGAGGGCAATTTCATTGAATCGACCGACGACACGCCGTTCTTCCAGATCGGCGAGACCAAATACGGCAAGCCGATCATCATCCGTGCCTATGAAAGGACGATGAGCCTGGCTGAAACCGTCAAGCTCTTGCTGGTATCGTTCGATTCGACGCTGAAATCGAACCTGTCCGTCGGCCTGCCTCTCGACCTGCTGTTCCTGGAGGAGGACACGTTCACGGTGGGTTTGAAAAAGCGCATCGGCCAGGACGATCGATATTATCGTGCTATTTCCGAAGGCTGGTCGAACGCGTTGAAGACGGCCTTTGCCAGCCTGCCGGATTTTCCGGGGTAGCGCGGGAACCTTCGTCGCGGTTGCCTGTCTCTAGTTTAACATGTTAATCAAAATTCAAACGGCTGGCTGATCGGCGCGTCGGGAGGATCCATGGACAACGAGCAATTCCGCGACTGGTCGAGGCGCGCCGCCGACTGGGGCGCTGATTACCGCGCCGGCCTTCGCGATCGGCCCGTGCGACCTGCCATAGCGCCGGGCGAGATCTTCAGGAGCATCGAAGCTTCTCCGCCGGAGGCCGCGGAATCGATGGAGACGATCTTCGCCGATTTCGAAGCCAAGATCGTGCCCGGCATGACGCATTGGCAGCATCCGCGTTTCTTTGCTTATTTCCCGGCCAATGCAGCACCCGTCTCGGTGGTGGCCGAATATCTGGTCTCTGCGATGGCCGCGCAGTGCATGCTGTGGCAGACCTCGCCGGCGGCGACAGAGCTTGAGACGCGCATCGTCGACTGGATGCGCCAGGCGCTCGGCCTGCCCGAAGGCTTTTCCGGCGTAATCCAGGACTCCGCATCATCGGCGACGCTGGCCGCCGTGTTGACCATGCGCGAGCGCACGCTCGACTGGCAGGGCAACAAGAAGGGTCTTTCCGGGCAGGGCAGGCTGCGCGTCTATTCCTCCGACCAGGTGCACACCTCGATCGACCGCGCCATCTGGGTCGCCGGCATTGGCGAGGAAAACCTCGTCCGCATTCCCGTCGCTGGCACCTACCGCGCCATGGATACCGCGGCTTTGGAAGCGGCGATTGTTGCCGACCGCGCCGCCGGCCTATTGCCGGCCGGCATCATCGCGTGCGTCGGCGGCACCAGCACCGGCGGCACCGACGACATCGCTGAAGTGGCCGCGGTGGCCAAACGCCAGGGGCTCTATCTGCATATCGACGCCGCCTGGGCCGGATCGGCGATGATCTGTCCGGAATACCGGCATTTCTGGACCGGTGTCGAGGGCGCGGACTCGATCGTCTTCAACCCGCACAAATGGCTGGGCGCGCAATTCGACTGCTCGATCCAGTTCGTCCGCCAGCCGGAGGATCTCGTGCGCACGCTGGCGATCAAGCCGGACTATCTGAAAACTCGCGGCCATGACGGCATCATCAACTACTCCGAATGGTCGGTGCCTCTCGGCCGTCGCTTCCGGGCGCTGAAGCTGTGGTTCCTGCTGCGCGCCCATGGCCTCGAGGCGCTGCGCACCATGATCCGCAATCACGTCGCCTGGAGCGAAGGCATAGCAGCGCGCCTGGCCGAGGAGGAGGATTTCGAGCTCGCCAGCCAGCCGATGCTGTCGCTGTTCTCGTTCCGGCATCGCGCCGCATCCGGCGCTGACTGCGACGAGCACAATCTGCGTCTGGTCGACGCCATCAACAATGACGGCCGTATCTACCTGACGCAGACGCGTGTCGATGGGCGGGTCGCCATCCGCTTCCAGGCAGGCCAGTTCGAGACAACCGCGGCCGATGTCGATACCGCCTTCACTGTCATCTGCGAGTGTGCAAGATCCCCGAAGGACTGACAGGGATTGCCCGGGTGGTTGCCGCCGCCGGGGCAAGCCAGCAAGGATTTGCGAGCAAGCATATGGCCGGAAGGGCTGAAGGGGTCAGCCAGAATCTGACGGGCGTCTGGAGCGGGCGCTATTTCTATCCGCGCGAACTGCCGCCGGTTTCCTTCGTTGCAACGCTGATCGAGACGGCAACCAGCTTGACGGGGATGACCCACGAACCGGCGGCGACCAGCACGGCAAGATACGCAAGCCTGCAGGGGCAGCGAGAGGGCAACGCCGTCTCCTTTACCAAGACATACGACAAGGCCCAATTGAAGGCGCACCCGATTCACTACAGCGGCATCATCAACGGTGATGCAACCGAGATCAAAGGCACTTGGCGAATCCCGGGATACTGGTCCGGCAATTTCCTGATGATCCGCTCGCCAGGTAAAGTCGCGGCTGTCACCCGCAAGGTGGCGGAGCGGGTCTGAGCCGTATCTGCCCGGTTCGCCTTTGCAATCATCGATATTTCATTAGCCGGCGTCTCCCTTTTCATTGCTTTCGTTTTCAGCTACAAACAAGAAAAACGAAAACGGGAGGTTCTCAGTGTATTTGTCGCCGCGCCATGCCGAAATCATCCAGATGGCGAAGGACCATGGCCGTGTGCTGGTCGATGGCCTCGCCACGCACTTCAACGTGACGCCGCAGACCATCCGCAAGGACCTCAACGATCTCTGCGATCAGCGGCTGCTGACGCGCATTCATGGCGGGGCCTTGTTCCCGTCCGGCATCGAGAACATGGAGTATGAGGCGCGCCGCAAGATTGCCGCCGACGAGAAGGAGGCGATCGGCCGCGCGGCGGCCAGGCTGATACCCGACAACGCATCTTTGTTCATCAATATCGGCACCACGACCGAGTCGGTCAGCAAGGCGCTGCTTGACCATACCGGGCTCATGGTCATCACCAATAATATCAATGTTGCCAACAGGATGCGCATCTATCCTTCGATCGAGGTGGTAATCGCCGGCGGCGTCGTGCGCGGCTCCGACGGCGGCGTTGTCGGCGAGGCCGCGGTCGATTTTATCAGGCAGTTCAAGGTCGACTATGCGGTGATCGGCGCCTCGGCCATCGACCATGACGGCGCGCTGCTCGATTTCGACTTTCGCGAAGTGAAAGTCGCGCAAGCCATTATCGCCAATGCCAGGCATGTCATCCTGGTCTCCGACCAGACCAAGTTCGAACGAACCGCGCCGGTTCGCATCGGCCATCTCTCGCAGGTAAACACCTTCATCACCGACCGTTGCGACATCCCGTCGGTGCGTAAGATCTGCGAGGAAGCGGAGGTTCAATTGATCGAAACTTCGCTCGGCTAGGCTATCGATCACGGTCCCGTTACATTTCGTTTGACATTCGTTCTTATTTCGAAATAATCCCGATACGGTTTCGTAACAACTCAAAAATGCTGCAATGCGAAATCGCGGGAGGGATTTGTGGACGCAGTCCGTGACATCTTCGTCATCGGTGGCGGCATCAATGGCTGCGGCATCGCCCGCGACGCCGTTGGGCGGGGCTTTTCGGTATTTCTCGCCGAGATGAACGACCTCGCCAGCGGAACCTCCTCCGGTTCGACCAAGCTGATCCATGGTGGCCTGCGCTACCTCGAATTCTACGAGTTCCGGCTTGTGCGCGAGGCGCTGATGGAGCGCGAGGTTCTGTGGAAGAACGCGCCGCACATCATCTGGCCGATGCGCTTCGTGCTGCCCTATGCCAAGGGCCTGCGCCCGGCCTGGCTGATCCGGCTCGGCCTGTTCCTCTACGATCATATTGGTGGCCGCAAATTGCTGCCGGCTACCCGGACACTGGACATGTCCAAGGATCCGGCCGGCAAGCCTCTGAAGCCGCTATTTCACAAGGCCTTCGAGTACTCGGACGGCTGGGTCAACGATGCCCGGCTGGTGATGTTGAACGCGCGTGACGCCGCCGACCGCGGCGCCACCATCCGCACCCGCACGAAAGTCGTCGGGGCGCGGCGCGAAGGCGATCTGTGGGCGATCCGCGTGGAAGACGTGCAGACGGGAGAGGCCGAGGAGGTCAAGGCCCGGCTGCTGGTCAATGCCGCCGGTCCATGGGTCGACCACGTCCTGTCGACCACCGTGGGCCAGAACGACGTGCACAATGTGCGCCTGGTGCAGGGCAGTCATATCGTCATCAAAAAGAAGTTCGATGATCCGCGCGCCTACTTCTTCCAGAACAAGGACGGGCGCATCATTTTCGCCATCCCTTACGAGGAAGAATTTACGCTGATCGGCACCACCGATCGCGACTATCCCGGCGATCCGCATGACGTGAAGATCAGCGACACCGAGATCGACTATCTCTGCGCGGCGGCGAGCGAATATTTTGCTGAAGCCGTGACGCGTCCCGACATCGTCTGGACCTATTCGGCCGTGCGCCCGCTCTATGACGACGGCGCTTCGAAGGCGCAGGAAGCGACCCGCGACTATGTGCTGAAAGCCGATGGCGGCGGGGGCAAGGCGCCGATCGTCAACGCTTTCGGCGGCAAGATCACCACCTACCGCCGGTTGTCGGAATCGATGCTGGAAAAGGTCGAAGGTTTTCTCGGCAAGCGCGGCAAGCCGTGGACGGCGAACGCGCCCTTGCCGGGCGGCGATTTCCCGGCCACCGGTTTCGACGTCCAGGTGGCGAAGCTGAAGAGCGCCTATCCTTTCCTCGACCAGCGCCTGGCGCGTCGGTTGACCAGGCTTTACGGCACGCGCGCGCAAGTGCTGCTCGGCCTTGCCAAGTCGAACGCCGATCTCGGCCGCAATTTCGGCGCTGATCTCTATGAGGCCGAGGTACGCTACCTCAGCGAAAATGAATGGGCGCTGACCGCCGAAGATGTATTGTGGCGTCGCACCAAGCGGGGTCTGCATCTCAGCCGCGAACAGGCCTCGGCGCTTGACGAATTCATGCGCGGCATCAGCCGGCGCCATGTCGCGGCAGCGGAATAGGGAAGGCGATTGATGCACAAAGCCTGGGAGGAGGCATCATGCTGGAACTGAGAAACGTGACGAAGATGGTCGGCGCGGTGGAGCATATCCGCGACGTGTCGCTGACGCTTCAGCACGGCTCGCTCAACGTTTTGCTCGGGCCGACACTGTCGGGCAAGACCAGTCTGATGCGGCTGATGGCCGGACTCGACGTGCCGACCACCGGTTCAGTCTGGTTCGACGGCCAGAATGTCACCGGCATGCCGGTGCAGCAGCGCAAGATCGCCATGGTCTATCAGCAGTTCATCAACTACCCCGCGATGACCGTCTACGAGAACATCGCCTCGCCGTTGCGCGTCGCCGGCACCGACCAGGCCAAGATCGACAAAGAAGTCCGCAACGCGGCAGGGCTTTTGAAGCTCACACCCTATCTCGACCGCACGCCGCTCAGCCTGTCCGGCGGCCAGCAGCAGCGTACGGCGCTGGCCCGCGCCATCGTCAAGAATGCCAGTCTGGTGCTGCTCGACGAGCCGCTCGCCAATCTGGATTACAAGCTGCGCGAGGAGTTGCGCGCCGAGCTGCCCAAGATATTTGCCGCCGCCGGCACCATTTTCGTCTACGCCACGACCGAGCCGCATGAAGCCTTGCTGCTCGGCGGCAATACGGCGACGCTGTCCGAGGGGCGGATCACCCAATTCGGGCCGACCATCGACGTCTTCCGCAAGCCGATCGACCTGGTGACGGCGAAAACCTTTGCCGATCCGCCGCTCAACACCATCGTGCTGGCCAAGAAAGGTCCCGATTTCCTTCTCGAGGGCGGCGTCAAGCTGCCGGTACCGGCCGAACTCGCCGGCATTTCCGACGCCAACTACACGATCGGCTTCCAGCCGCATCATCTGTCGCTCGAGCGGCCCAACGCTGCCGCGGTGCCTGTGCGCGCCAAGGTGACGATCACCGAGATCACCGGCTCGGAAAGCTTCATCCATCTCGATTTTGCCGATGCGCGCTGGGTCATGCTGACCCACGGCATCCGCGATTTCGAGCCCGACGCCGAGATCGAGGTGTTTATCGATCCGCGTCACATCATGGTCTTCGACAGCAACGGCAGCGCCGTCGCCGCGCCGAAGCTTGCGGCCTGAGGGGGGAGAGATGGCGCGCATCGACGTCAACCATGTCAGGCACTCCTACCTGCCCAATCCGCAGAAGGATGCCGATTTTGCGCTGCGGGAAGTGCACCACACATTCGAGGATGGCGGCGCCTACGCGCTGCTTGGGCCTTCGGGTTGCGGCAAGACCACGCTGCTCAACATCATTTCGGGACTTTTGCACCCCTCGCACGGTGAGTTGCTGTTCAACGGCAAGGACGTCACCAATCTGTCGACGCAGGAGCGCAACATCGCGCAGGTGTTCCAGTTCCCGGTCATCTACGACACCATGACCGTTTACGACAATCTTGCCTTCCCGCTGCGCAACCGCGGCGTGCCGGAGGCCGATGTCGACCGCAAGGTGCGCGAGACGCTGGAGATGATCGACCTGGCGTCGTGGGCGAAGAAGAAGGCGAGGGGCCTGACCGCCGACCAGAAGCAGAAGATCTCGCTCGGCCGCGGCCTGGTGCGCTCGGATGTCAATGCTATCCTGTTCGACGAACCGCTGACGGTTATCGATCCGCACATGAAGTGGGTGCTGCGCTCGCAGTTGAAGCAACTGCACCGCCGCTTCGGCTACACCATGGTCTATGTCACCCATGACCAGACCGAGGCGCTGACCTTCGCCGACCAGGTCGTCGTCATGTATGATGGCGGCATCGTCCAGATCGGCACGCCGGCCGAATTGTTCGAGCGCCCGCGCCACACATTCGTCGGTTACTTCATCGGCTCGCCCGGCATGAACGTCATGCCGGTGGCGATCGACGGCAAGACCGCGACGATCGGCAGCCAGCGCATCGAGCTGCCCGGCGCGCCAAAGACCGCCGCTGGGAGCTCCGGCGCCATCGAACTCGGCATCCGCCCCGAATATGTCAGGCTCGGCCGTGACGGCATGGCGGTTAAAATCAGCAAGGTCGAGGATCTCGGCCGCCACAAGGTGGTGCGCGCCAGCCTCGAAGGCCGCGAGATCGCTGCCGTCATCGGCGAGGACGAGAGCGTGCCGGCCGACCCAAAGGTTCGCTTCGATCCGGCCGGCATCAACATCTATGCCGATTCCTGGCTGGTTGAGATGGGGCGTGTCGAGATGGGGGCATAGATGGAAAAGACCTGGAACAACAAGGCCTGGTTCCTGGTGCTGCCGGTGCTGGTGCTGGTGGCGTTCTCGGCCGTCATTCCGCTGATGACGGTCGTCAACTATTCGGTGCAGGACACCTTCGGCAACAACGTCTTCTTCTGGGCAGGCACCCAGTGGTTCGAGGAACTGCTGTCGTCCAGCCGCTTCTGGGAAGCGATGGTGCGCAACCTGATCTTCTCCTTCATCATCCTGGCCATCGAAGTGCCGCTCGGCATATTCATCGCGCTCAACATGCCGAAGAAGGGGTGGGGCGTGCCGGTCTGCCTGGTGCTTATGTCGTTGCCGCTGCTCATTCCGTGGAACGTCGTCGGCACCATCTGGCAGGTCTTCGGCCGCAACGACATCGGCCTGCTCGGCTACTACGTCAACGCGCTCGGCATCGACTACAATTACGTGCAGGATTCGTTCGACGCCTGGGTCACCATCATCATCATGGACGTCTGGCACTGGACCAGCCTTGTCGTGCTGCTCTGCTATGCCGGCCTGGTTTCGATCCCGGATGCCTTCTACCAGGCGGCCAAGATCGACGGCGCCTCGCGCTGGGCGGTGTTCCGTTATATCCAACTGCCGAAGATGCAGCGTGTGCTTTTGATCGCCGTGCTGTTGCGCTTCATGGATAGCTTCATGATCTACACCGAGCCCTTCGTCGTCACCGGCGGCGGCCCCGGCAACTCGACCACCTTCCTGTCGATCGACCTCGTCAAGACCGCGCTCGGCCAGTTCGACCTCGGTCCGGCGGCCGCCATGTCGCTGGTCTACTTCCTGATCATCCTGTTGTTGTCGTGGGTGTTCTACACCGTGATGACCAACTACGACGCGGAGCGCTGAGATGAGCGGCGCCAACGAAAGAGCCGACAGAGTGAGCGAAACCACCGCTTCGGGAAAATTGGCGAGCACGCTTTCGCAGGATCAGGTCGCCCGGCTGATGCGCAAGCGCGGCGAGGAATCGCGCTGGTGGTGGATCGTGCCGACGATCTACATCATCGTGCTTCTGCTGCCGATCTACTGGCTCATCAACATGAGCTTCAAGACCAATGCCGAGATCGTCTCCTCGCTGACGCTCTATCCGCATCAGCCTACGATCGCCAACTACGTCACTATCTTCACCGATGCGTCCTGGTATTCGGGCTACATCAACTCGATCACCTATGTTGTTATGAACATGGTGATTTCCGTGGCTGCGGCGCTGCCGGCGGCCTACGCCTTTTCGCGCTACCGCTTCCTCGGTGACAAGCATCTGTTCTTCTGGCTGCTGACCAACCGCATGGCGCCGCCGGCGGTGTTCGCGCTGCCGTTCTTCCAGCTCTATTCGGCCTTCGGCCTGATCGACACCCACATCGCGGTGGCGCTGGCGCACTGCCTGTTCAACGTGCCGCTGGCGGTGTGGATCCTCGAAGGCTTCATGTCGGGCGTGCCCAAAGAGATCGACGAAACAGCCTATATCGACGGCTACTCCTTCCCGCGCTTCTTCGTCAGGATCTTCATGCCACTGATCGCCAGCGGCATCGGTGTCGCCTGCTTCTTCTGCTTCATGTTCTCATGGGTCGAACTTTTGATCGCTCGCACGCTGACGACCACCGATGCCAAGCCCATCGCCGCCACCATGACCCGCACCGTTTCGGCCGCCGGCATGGATTGGGGCCTGCTCGCCGCAGCCGGTGTGCTGACGCTGATCCCCGGCGCGCTCGTCATCTGGTTTGTCCGCAACTACATCGCCAAGGGCTTCGCCCTGGGGAGGGTGTGATGAAACAAACGCACGGGTTCATCCTCACCACCACCGCCAAGGGCTTTGCCCCGGGGAGGGTGTCACCATGAATCTCGACCTCACCTGGATGGCGTGGACGTGGCCGACGGCGGCGTTCTTCGGCACCATTCTTCTGCTGCTGTGCGGCATGGCGTTTTGGGAATTTGCCTCGCCGGGCGGCAATCCGCGCGTCGGCATCCTGCGCTTCGAGACGACGCGCGGCGACCGTCTTTTTCTGTCGCTGCTTGGCAGCGCCTTTATCCATCTCGCTTGGCTGGGTCTTGTCGGATCCAACCTGTGGTGGGCTCTCGCTCTCTCCGTGGTCTACGCCGTCGGCGTGTTCCGCTACGTATAGAGGGGGAAACTGTTGGATCGACCGCGTGCCGGCGGCCGTTCCAGATCGCACTTGAAACCTAAATGTGGAGGAAACCTATGCGACGGCAATTTTTAACATCAACAACTGCCCTTGTCCTGTTGCTCGGGGTAGGCAACGCCTACGCCGGAATGGATGAGGCCAAGGCGTTTCTGGACAAGGAAATCGGCCCGCTGTCGACGCTCGACCGCGCCGGCCAGGAAGCAGAAATGCAGTGGTTCATCGATGCCGCGAAGCCTTTCGCCGGCATGGACATCAAGGTCGTGTCCGAAACCATCGCCACCCACCAGTATGAATCGCAGGTGCTGGCGCCCGCCTTTACCGCCATCACCGGCATCAAGATCACGCATGACGTCATCCAGGAAGGCGACGTCGTCGAGAAGATCCAGACCCAGATGCAGACCGGCCAGAACCTCTATGACGGCTGGGTCAACGATTCCGACCTGATCGGCACCCACTGGCGCTACCAGCAGGTCCGCAACCTGACCGACTGGATGGCGGGCGAGGGCAAGGACGTTACCAATCCGAACCTCGACCTGAAGGATTTTATCGGCACCTCCTTCACCACCGCGCCGGACAAGAAGCTCTATCAGCTGCCCGACCAGCAGTTCGCCAACCTCTACTGGTTCCGTTACGACTGGTTCAACGACGAGAAGAACAAGGCCGACTTCAAGGCGAAATACGGCTACGACCTCGGCGTTCCCGTCAACTGGTCGGCCTATGAGGACATCGCCGAGTTCTTCACCGGCCGCGAGATCGACGGCAAGAAGGTCTATGGCCACATGGACTACGGCAAGAAGGACCCGTCGCTCGGCTGGCGGTTCACTGATGCCTGGCTGTCGATGGCCGGCAACGGCGACAAGGGCCTGCCGAACGGCCTGCCGGTCGACGAATGGGGCATCAAGGTCAACGAGAAATCACAGCCGGTCGGCTCCTGCACGGCGCGCGGCGGCGACACCAACGGCCCGGCTGCCGTCTACTCGATCCAGAAATACCTCGACTGGCTGAAGGCCTACGCTCCGGCCGAAGCCCAGGGCATGACCTTCTCCGAATCCGGCCCGGTGCCGGCACAGGGTGCGGTCGCGCAGCAGATATTCTGGTACACCGCCTTCACCGCTTCGATGGTAGACGCCGGCGCCAAGGCGGTGCTGAACGACGACGGTACGCCGAAGTGGCGCATGGCCCCGTCGCCGCATGGCGTCTACTGGAAGGACGGCATGAAGCTCGGCTATCAGGACGTGGGTTCCTGGACGCTGATGAAGTCGACGCCGACCGACCGCGCCAAGGCCGCCTGGCTCTACGCGCAGTTCGTGACCTCGAAGACGGTCGACGTGAAGAAGAGCCATGTCGGCTTGACCTTCATCCGCGAAAGCACGATCCACGACAAGAGCTTCACCGAACGTGCGCCGAAGCTCGGTGGTCTGATCGAGTTCTACCGCTCGCCGGCCCGCGTTCAGTGGTCGCCGACCGGCACCAACGTGCCCGATTATCCGAAGCTGGCACAGCTCTGGTGGCAGGCGATCGGCGATGCCTCGTCCGGCGCCAAGACGGCGCAGGAAGCCATGGACTCGCTCTGCGCCGAGCAGGAAAAAGTCATGACCCGCATCGAGAAGTCGGGCGTCCAGGGCGATATCGGCCCGAAGATGGCCGAAGAGCATGACCTCGCCTACTGGAACGCCGACGCGGTCAAGAACGGCAATCTCGCGCCTCAGCTGAAGATCGAAAACGAGAAGGAAAAGCCGATCACCATCAACTACGACGAACTGGTGAAGAGCTGGCAGAAGTAATCTTGGCGTACGCGCCAGGATCATAGTGAACGGGGAGGCGGCATCTTGCCGTCTCCCCTGTTTGTATAGGCGAGCTACCGGGAGGACTAATGACCGGATACATCCTTGCAATCGACCAGGGTACGACATCGACCAGGGCGATCCTGTTCGACGGCGCGATGAAGGTCGCCGGCAGCAAGCAGCAGGAATTCACGCAGCATTATCCTGCCTCCGGCTGGGTCGAGCATGATCCGGAAGAGATCTGGGCAAGCGTCGTCGCCACCGTCAAAGGCGCGCTGAAGGCCGCCGGCCGCGAGGCTTCGGATGTGGCGGCGATCGGCATCACCAACCAGCGCGAAACCGTCGTCATCTGGGACAAGGCGACCGGCAAGCCGATCCACAATGCCATCGTCTGGCAGGACCGCCGCACCGCGCCGCTCTGCCAGAAGCTGAAGAAACACGGCCTGGAGAAAAAGTTCACCAAAAAGACCGGCCTGCTGCTCGATCCCTATTTCTCCGGCACCAAGATCGCCTGGATGCTGGACAAGGTGAACGGTGCGAGAAAGCGCGCCGAAAAGGGCGAACTGCTCGCCGGCACCATCGACAGTTTTTTGATCTGGCGGCTGACCGGCGGCAAGGTGCATGCGACAGATGCCACCAACGCCTCGCGCACGCTGGTCTACAACATCGAGAAAAATGTCTGGGACGACGAGCTGCTCTCCATCCTGCGCATCCCGGTGGCGATGCTGCCTGAGGTCAAGGATTGCGCCGACGACTACGGCGTGACGGAAAAAAGCCTGTTTGGCGCCGAAATCAAAATCCTTGGCGTGGCCGGCGATCAGCACGCAGCGACCATCGGCCAGGCCTGTTTCGAGCCAGGCATGATGAAATCGACCTATGGCACCGGCTGCTTTGCGCTGCTCAACACCGGCGCCGATCTGGTGCGCTCGAAGAACCGGCTGTTGACCACCATCGCCTATCGGCTGAACGGCAAGACTACCTATGCCTTGGAAGGCTCGATCTTCATCGCGGGTGCCGCCGTGCAATGGCTGCGCGACGGCATCAAGGTGATCGGCAAGGCCGAGCATAGCGGCGTATTGGCGGCAACCGCCGACCCCACGCAGAACGTCTATCTGGTGCCGGCTTTCGTCGGTCTCGGCGCGCCGCATTGGGACGCCGAAGCGCGTGGCGCGATCTTCGGGCTGACGCGCAACTCAGGCCCGGCGGAGTTCGCCGGCGCGGCGCTTGAATCCGTCGCCTACCAGACGCGCGATCTCCTCGACGCCATGCGTAAGGACTGGAAGGGGGCATCGGCCAAAACCGTGCTTCGCGTCGACGGCGGCATGGTGGCCTCCGACTGGACCATGCAGCGGCTGGCCGATATCCTCGATGCCCCGGTCGATCGCCCGACCATTCTGGAGACGACGGCGCTGGGCGCAGCGTGGCTTGCCGGCTCGAAGGCGGGTGTGTTGCCGAAGGCGAAGGATTTTGCCAGGAGTTGGGCGCTCGAGCGCCGCTTCAAGCCGGAGATGGATGCCGACACCCGCTCGGCAAAACTGGCGGGTTGGCGCGACGCGGTGCGCCGGACATTGAGCGCGTCCTGATTTCGCACTTAAGACCAAGTCCGCGAAAAGACGAAGCCCGCGCCCGTTGCCGGCGCAGGCTCCGTCCTACCCTAACTTCGCCCTAAACACATCAATAGGGCGAATTACACTGCCGCCGAGGGCCGTAGTTGGGCTGGAATGTGTTGTCCGAGGCGCGGTAGGAGCGATAGCGGTCGTAGCACCACTGCACATGCGCATCGCCGCCGTAGACGCGGTTGTTCTCGCTGTTGACGATCGCACCGGTGATCAAGGCGCCGGTGGCGAAGGCAGCCAGCGGGAACCAGTAGTCGCCGTGACGGCGATAGCCGCGGTGATATTCGCGATAGCCGCGATGGCCATTCCAATAGCTGCCGCCATCATTGTTGCGCGAGAACTGGCGGCCTACGCGGAAATCGCGATTGCCGGAATTGCGGTTGCCGTGGCGCATCCACCGCCAGTTGTCATGACGAGAATCGCCCACATTCACGATGTCGGACGAAGTTGCTGATGACTGGGGCACGAACATCTGGGCGGCATTGGCCGGCATAGCGGCGGCCGCGGCAAACGAAATTGACAGGGTGGTCGCCAGTAGACCCGTTGCGATCTTGTTCATGATCTTCTCCTTGAAGGGTGGTTGACGTCCCTTGTGAGACGAAAACGGCCCGCTCGTGCGATGGTTCCCACCAAAACAGTAAGTTGCTGATTTGTAATGTTTCTCGAATTCGGCGCGTGAGAAAAGGCGCGTCTCGCGCGCCAACAGATCGAAGCGGCGACCACGTTGCGGGAGCGGCTCACCGGGCTGGTGACGACGCAATTTGCGGCGCGTCTGGCGATGGCTGAAACCCCGGTCGAAGGGCCATCTTTTTCCGGTTGACCGGTCGCGGCACTCTCCCTATGTTCCGCGCAATTTCGAGGGCGGCCTTTAGAGCCCGCGGGAGCGCGTAGCTCAGCCGGTAGAGCAACTGACTTTTAATCAGTAGGTCTCGGGTTCGAACCCCGACGCGCTCACCAGAAATATTTCGTGCGGAAGTTGCCCTGTCAGCAGCCCCCATCGCCCCCTACAATCGCCGCCCGGTCTTGACGTCGAACAGATGAGCGCAGGCGCGGTCGATCTCGATGCGCATCTGCTCGCCCTGTTTCAGTGCCAGCCGCTCGCGGAAAAGGCAGGAGATTTCTTCTCCGGCGCAGTCGACCCTGGCAAAGATTTCCGAACCCGTTGCTTCCAGAAGCACGATCGTGCCGGGGATTCCTTTGGCGGTCGTCGCTCGGATGTGTTCGGGGCGGATGCCGTAGATGAGGTCGCCGCCGGGTATGTTTGCCAGGTCGATGCCTTCCGGCAGCGGCAAGATCAGTCCACCGGCGCTGCGGAAAACACCTTCCTCGACATGGCCGCGAATGAAATTCATCGCCGGCGAGCCGATGAAGCCGGCAACGAAGAGGTTGGCCGGGCGATCGTAGAGATCGAGCGGCGCGCCGATCTGCTCGACAAGGCCGTCATGCAGCACGACGATCTTGTCGGCCATGGTCATGGCCTCGATCTGGTCGTGGGTGACGTAGATGGTGGTGGTTCCCAGCCGCTGGTGCAGCGCCTTGATCTCGCCGCGCATCTGCACGCGCAATTTGGCGTCGAGATTGGACAGCGGCTCGTCGAACAGGAACACCTGCGGGTCGCGCACGATGGCGCGGCCCATGGCGACGCGCTGGCGCTGGCCGCCGGAAAGCTGACGCGGATAGCGGTCGAGCAGCTTGTCCAGGCCGAGAATGCTGGCGGCCCTCCCGACGCGGCCGGCGGTGTCGGCCGGATCGGCTTTCTTGATCTTCAGGGCAAAGCCCATATTGTCGGCCACCGTCATATGCGGATAGAGCGCGTAGTTCTGGAACACCATGGCGATGTTTCGGTCGCGCGCCCTGAGATTGTTGACGACGCGATCGCCAATGGCGATCCTGCCGCCCGTGATCGTTTCCAGTCCGGCAATCATGCGCAGCAGCGTAGACTTTCCGCAGCCCGACGGCCCGACCAGGATGACGAATTCGCCATCGGCGATGTCGACGCTGACATCGTGGATGATCTTGGCGGCTCCGAAAGCCTTCTGAACGTTGTTGATTGTTACCGATGCCATTGGATTTCTCCCGGAAATGAGTCATGTCGGGGCCGTGCCTCAGCCGCCCTTGACGGCGCCTGCGGTCAGCCCGGCGACGATCTGCCTTTGCGCGAACAGGGTCAGCACCAGCACCGGCAGCGTGACCACAAGTGCTGCGGCGGCGAGCGGACCCCAGCTCACCTGCTCGTAGGAAAGCATGTTGTAGACGGCGACCGGCAGCGTGCGGGTCTCGCGGCTGGCGAGCACAATGCCGAAGACGAAATTGTTCCATGAGAAGATGATCGACAGGATGAAGGCGACGACAATGCCCGGCTTGGCGATGGGCAAGGCGACCAGCCGGAACACCTGCCAGGAACTGGCGCCATCGATGTTGGCCGCTTCTTCCAGCTCCATCGGCGTGGTCTCGAAATAGCCGATCATCACCCAGACCACGATCGGCACCGTCACCACCAGATGGATGATGATCTGCGGCCACAGCGTGCCGAGAATGCCGACCCACTGGAACAGCAGGAACAGCGGAATGAGATAGGAAAGCCCCGGCGTCATGCGGGCGATCATGATGACCACCGCCGAGCGTTCGGCCTTGAGCCGCGCGATGCCATAGCCCGCCGGCACGCCGATCAGCAGCGCCAGCAACGTTGCCGTGCCCGTCACCAGAACCGAATTCCAGAAATAGAGCAGGAAATTGTTCTCCTCGAATACCTTCACATAGTTCGACCAGGCGAGATGTTCCGGGATCAGGATCGGCGGGTAGGCACCGTTGTCGATCTCGAACTTCAGCGACAGCGAGATCATCCAGAGGAAGAACAGGATCGCCGGCGAGACGAAGACCAGAGCCGCGAAAAACAGCCCGATCCGGTTGAGCAGCCGTGAACTCATCTATTTGCCCTCCACCCCGATCCATTGGGAGCGCTGGCGCAGCATCAGCAGGATGAAGGACAGCGCGACGATGACGATGAAGAACACCACGGCCATGGCCGAGCCATAGCCGATGTCGTAGTAGGAGAAGGCGGTGTTGTAGAGATAGATGTTGATGGTTTCCGAGGCCGTGCCCGGTCCGCCCTGGGTCATCGCGTAGATGATGTCAAAACTCTTCAGCGCATCGATGGTGCGGATGATCATGGCGATCATCAGGAACGGCGCGATCATCGGCAAGGTGAGATAGCGGAACTGCTGCCAGGCGTTGGCGCCGTCGATCTCGGCGCTCTCGAAGGGCTCGCGCGGCACGGAGGCCAAGCCGCCCAGCACGATCAGCATCACCAGCGGCGTCCACTGCCAGGTCTCGACCGCAACCAGGGACGGGATGACCGTCCTGGCGTTAAAGATCCATTCCTGCGCCGGAATGCCGACCAGCGACAACAGATAGTTGAGCACGCCAAGCTGGGGATGGAACATCATCGTCCAGACCAGCGCCACGGCGACTGGCGTTGCCATCATCGGCATGACGAAGACGCCGCGCAACAGGCCGCGCAGCGGAAATTTGGCGTCGAAGATCAGCGCCGCGACAGTGCCAAGGAACATCGGCGCCGCGACCGAAAGCGCCGTGTAGGTCAGCGTATGGAAAAGCGATTCCCAGAAGCGTTGGTCGACTGCCAGCCGCAGGTAATTTTCCATCCCGGCAAAGCTTCGCGCCTGTCCGAGGGTCCAGCGGTTGACGCTCATCCACAGCGTGAAGGCCCAGGGAAAGACGATCACGGCGCCGACGACGACGAGCGCCGGGACGACGAAAGGCCAGTAGTTGGGAGCCAGACGGATGGTCTGGCCCCCTTCGATGGCTTGCGTCGTCACCCCGGTGCGTTCTGGGGTGATGGCGGACATCAGCCTTGCTCGCTCCGGTCGAGCACCGGCTGGAACTGCTCGGTGGCCTTCTTCAGTTCCTCTGCCGGATCGGCGCCGGCGATCAGATTGGTCAGCGCCACGCCATAGATGTCGCGGAACTCGGTGACCGGAATGATGACCGGCAGCGACAGCCGGCTGACATCGCCCGAGCCGACCACGGCATCGAGCCAACTCGCCGGCATGGTGACGCCTTCGCGCACCTTGGGGTCTTCCAGCACCGACTTGCGGAACGGCACGCCGGCGCCAGCCTGCAGCAGGCGCGCACCCATCGCAGGCGAAATCGCCCACTGGCAGAACAGATAGGCAGCTTCCTTCTTCTCGCTGGTGGCCGTCACGCCGAGGCCGTCACCAAAGGTGCCCGCGGCATGCGCCTTGGGGCCCTTGGGCATGACGCCGTAGCCGACCTTGCCGACCACACGCGACTTTTCCGGATTTTCCATCGGCGGGGCAAAGCCGACGCCATCGAACCACATGCCGATCTTGCCTTGCAGGAAGGCGGACTGGGCTTCGGCCCAGTTGAATCCGGTGACGCCTGGAGGCGCCGACTTGGTCATCAGCCGCTGGTAGAGGCTGGCGGCCTCGATCGCCTCGGGCGAGGTCGTGCGCAGCTTGCCCTTGTCATCGAGCGGCGTCATGTCGTAGCCGAGCATCAGCGACGTCCATACCGGCGTGTTGGCGTTTTTCAGGCCGCGGGCGACAAAGCCGTAGGTGTTGGTCGACGGGTCGGTCAGCGCTTCGGCGGCCGCCACCAGTTGCTCGAAGGTTTCAGGGTATTTGAGGCCCTTGGCCTCGAACAATTCCTTGTTCCAGTAGACGATCCAGTAATCCACCGAGAACGGCAGCGAGCGCAGCACGCCCTGGCCGTCCTTGGCAAACAGCATGCCGGCATCGGCGAAATCGGTTTCCACCAGCGCAGGATCGGTCAGGGTCGGGTCAGCGAGATAGCCTGATATGTCGGCCAGCCAGTCGCCCTTTTCGAACTGGCGCTTCTGCACGTGGTAGCTCAGATGCACGACGTCGAAGCTCGGTTTGCCGGAGCTCAGTTCGATCACCGTCTTCTGGCGCTGCTGCTGTTCCGGCGTCGCTTCGGCATTGACCTTGATCCCGGTCAGTTCCTCGAACTCGGCGATGTATTTTATCAGCGTGTCGCTGCGCGGGCTTTTCACCAGATTGACGTCAAGCGTCGTTCCCGCAAAGCGCTTCCAGTCGACGCCGGCGGCAAAGCTTGGGCGAACGCCCGCAAAGCCGGCGGCGGCAAGCGCCGCGGTTCCCTGAAGCAGTTGCCTCCTGGTTGGGTTGAACAGATTGCACGACATTTCTTCCTCCCGGTTGTTGTCGTTATCGATTGCATCGCGGACCGCGGTGCGGCTCAGGTTTCCTCAGATCTGCAGCGCCAGCCGGCGCGCCTTGTCGATATGCAGACTGATCGCCTCGACCGCCTTCCCTGGATCGCGGCTCTCCATGGCTTCGATCACCGCCAGGTGCTCGCGCATGACCGGCACGACGCGCCCGTCGATACGGAACCGCTCCTGGTGGATCAGGCGGATCTTCACCGAATTGACCAGATAGGCCTTGGCGATGATCTCGTTGCCCAGCGCATCGATGAACGTGTCGTGCATGGCCCAGTCGATGGTCTGCGCCTTGGCCTCCATCTCCGGCGTCGGGGTCTGCGCAAGCGCCTGGGCATGCATGTCCTCATGCTCGCGCCGCAAGCGGGCAAGCTCGGCATCGGAGGCGCTGACCGTAAACAGCGCCACCGCTTCACGCTCCATGAACAGGCGGAACTGAAAGGCCTCGCGGATCAGGCTGATATCTATATGGGCGATCTGCATGCCGCGCTGCGGAATGGTCGTCAGCAGTCCTTCCGCCTCGAGACGCGGCACGATCTCGCGAATGGCGCCGAGCGGCAGTCCGGTGAAGGCAACCAGCTCACGTTGCGACACGAACTGGCCTGGCTTGAAGTCGCGCGCCAGCAAATGCCGCGTGAAGCTGGCATAGGCCTTCTCCCTGAGGGTGGTCGGTTCGTTGCCGTCTTCCATTTCGGCGCGCTTCCCTTTGCCGGTCAGGCCGGTTCCCTGGCAAACAAGCTGTCATAGGCTGAGGCAAGCTGCTGCTGCCCTTGCAACGCGATCGGCTCCAGCGGCGGACGGACCGCCAGCCAGCGCTCGTCGCCGGTCTTACGCGCCACCATCACCTTTACCGCCGGGGTGACCGGATATTTGAGCAATTCGAGCACAAAACTCTCGACGCGAGGATCGTCGCGCCCGTCCTCGGCCATGGCGCGGATTTCGCCCGGGACGAAATTGGCCATGCCCGAGATTGCGCCTTGAGCACCCAGTCGCACCGCACGCGCCAGATGCCTTTCATCGCCGATCAGGATCACCAGATCGCCATGGGCGGCAAGCAGCGCCTCGCTGTAGCTCCAATTTCCACCGGAATCCTTGACCCCGGCGACCACGTCGGGAAAAGCAGTGCGCAACCGGCCGATCAGGCCAAGCGAAAGCTGCACCATGGTAACCGAAGGGATGTTGTAGAGCAGCACGTCACGGGCGAGGGGGGCGAGCGCGGCAAAGACGGCGGAGAACCAGCCGAAAAGGCCGTCCTCGCCGACATTCTTGAAGTAGCTCGGCGGGGCCAGCAGAATGTTTCGGGCGCCTCGCTGCAAGGCATGCTGTGCCTGTTCGGCGGCGTCTTCGGCGGCGTCGACCAGCACGCCGGCAACGAGTTGATGCGGCAGGATTCCAGCAGCCAGCATGGCCTCGGTCACCGACCGCCGCTCCGTCGTGCCCACCGATGCGCCTTCCCCTGTGGTGCCGAAAAGCGTCACGCTGCCGCAACCCTGCGCCAGGCAACTTTCGGCCTGAGCGATCATGGGGGCGGTGGCGATCTGCCCGCGGGCATCGAAAGGCGTGGCGAGAGCGGCCGAAAGGCCAAAGCGTGATGTCACCGGAAGGTCTCCGAAGCAGGTATGTATGCTGTGCTAGCACACTAACATGTTAGTCGTAAATTGGGGTGGTGCGCTTTTTTAACAGCGGAGGCCCCCCACCTTTTTTATCGAGAGGTTCACGGGTTCAAGCCATGGCGGATCGAGACCATTGGCGAAACAGCAGGATGGCCCAGTGTTCGGGCGCGGAGCGGCAGCTCCAACCTTGTCCCCATCCCAGTCGATGGCTAAACTCAGCCTTTCCCAGGGGAGGTTCTGACATGACACTTCAGCTTTCGGCGGATGCTGTCGCTCCTAAGGCGGCGGCGCCTCAAAAGTACCTCTTCGGCCCGGTCGCCGATTTCCTCATGCTGGGCGGCAGCGCGTTTCTCATCCTGCCGGTGCTGTTTCTCGTTCCGCTCGAATATGAGGGTCCGGTGGCCGCAACGATGGTGATCGTTGCCTATCTCGTGAACTATCCCCACTTCGCCCACTCCTACCAGCTTTTCTACCGCAATTTCGGGCGCAAGGTGACGGGCGACGGCTACGACAGGAGCCTGCAGCTTCGCTACATCTTCGCGGGGATTGTCGTGCCCCTCGCCATGGCCGGGTTCTTCGCCTATGGCGCGGCGGCGGCGAACACGCGCCTGCTCGGCTATGCCACCAACGCGATGTTCTTTTTCGTCGGCTGGCACTACGTCAAGCAGGGCTATGGCATGCTGATGGTGGATGCGGTGCTGAAGCGCAAATTCTTCGACGACCGCGACAAGAAGGTGCTGCTGGTCAACTCCTATGCGGTGTGGATCCTGGCATGGCTGCAGACGAATACCGCAGTCACCCAAGGCAAATATTACGGCCTGGACTATTACACCTTCGCGGCCCCTTCCTGGGTCACCAACATCGCCATGCTGGCGGCCGTTGCGTCGACGGCGGCTACGCTTTTGATGCTGGTCAATCGCTGGCGGAAGAACGGCGGCGGCCTGCCTTATAACGGTCTGGTGGCCTATGTCGCGTCGCTCTATCTCTGGATCCTGATTGCAAGGATAAACCCGCTCTGGCTGCTGATCGTGCCAGCGCTCCACTCGCTGCAGTACCTCGCCGTGGTCTGGCGCTACCAGACGAACGTCGAGCGCGACAGCTTGGACGCTGAAGGCGATCCGCAGCCGAAAATCCTGTCCTTTCTTGGACCCCTATACAGGTTTCGGCTCCTCGGCTTCATCGTCGGCGGCACGGCCCTTGGCTATCTCGGCTTCTGGCTGATCCCATCCGCGCTGACGGCCTTGATCCCGTATGACAGGCAAGTGCTGGGGTCATCGCTGTTCTTCTTCATCGTGCTGATCTTCATCAATGTGCACCATTATTTTCTGGACAATGTGATGTGGCGCCGTGGCAATCCGGAGGTATCGCGGTATCTGTTCCGCTGACTGATGCGCAGACTGTCGAGCCCGGGTTTCATCAGCTGTCGAATATGCCGTTGCCAGCGTGATCGTCAGTGCAACGGAGAGCCCTGGAATGGCGGAGTGCTTTTCCGAGAGCCGCCTGGAAAAATACCCTGCGGTGGCATCTGTACCGGCGTTGGCGCCGCCGGCGTGCCATCGATCATGAAGATGGACATTGAGGGCAGCGAAGCCGAATGCCTGGAAGCCATCCTCGAAGCTGGGCTGCAAGATGCTGTCGGCGCCATTCTGGTTGAAACGCACGACCGGGTGTCGCCAGACATAGCGCATCGGGTGGAGCGCATTCGCCAGCGCATCGCCCAGGAAACATCCGAAACATCAATCTGGAATGGATCTGACTGCGCGCCGTCGTTGCCCGGCAACCGACGGCCCCAGTTTGCTTGATCGGCTAACTTTAGGACAACCCGACCAGGGAAAGCGCCTTGCGCCGGACCCGCTTTGCCAGCAGGCGCGCGAGTTCTGTTGTCGACTGGATTGGCGGCTCGACATAAACCGGGACCTCAACAGGGACCTCGACCACCACGGTCTCTCGTTCCGGCGTCTTTGGTGCGGGCGAAAACATTGCGTGGCGTTTTTGCTGCACGTGGTCCGGGAAATGCTAGGCCGGCTTGCGCTATAGGACGTTTTCCGGCAATGGAAACGCAACATCGGGGCGTTAGCGTAGAAATGATTGATGGATTGCGTGTGGCGGTGATCATGCCCGCCTATAATGCGTCGGCTACACTGGAGAAGACCTACTTCGCCTTGCCGATGCAATTGATCGACGACGTTATTCTCACGGACGATCTCTCGAAGGACGATACTGTCGGCATTTCGCGACAGCTCGGCATTCACACAATCGAGCATTCGATCAACAAAGGCTACGGTGGCAATCAGAAGACTTGTTACGATGCGGCGCTGCAGCGCGATGCCGATATCGTCGTGATGCTTCATCCCGATTATCAATATTCGCCCAGGTTGGTGCCGGCGATTGCCTCGATGGTCGCCTCTGGCGAGTATGATTACGTCTTTGGTTCGCGCATCTTGGGCAAGGGTGCCCTGCGCGGCGGCATGCCGGTCTATGAAATGTCGGAGTTTCACACTGGCTTTCGGTGCTGGAGCCGGAAAGCGTTGACCGAGATTCCTTATCACCGGTGCTCGGACGACTTTGTGTTCGACAATGAGATGGTCTGCCAGGCCGTCTATCTCGGCCTGCGTGGTGGCGAGATGTCCTGTCCGACGAGATACTTCCCGGAGGCGTCGTCGATCAACTTTCGGCGTAGCGTCGTCTATGGCCTGGGTGTCTTGAAAACCGCGGCGAAGTTTCGCCTCAGCAAACTGGGCATTCGACAAGATCCGTTATTCGTCGGGAGCAATATCTGATGAGGCGTCGGACACGAATGGCCCTCGGTGTGGCGGGCCTTGCGATGGTTCTCGTCCCCGCGGCGCTGTCGGGCTATCTCGACGATATCTTGCGGATCGCCAAAGCGAGCGTTCAGCAGACAGGGCTGTTCGGTTTCGTTGCGCTGGTCGTGATGCAGTTTCTAGTGGCCGCCACCGGCATATTGCCGGCGTCCCTGCTCGGGATCGCAGGCGGAGCGGTTTACGGATTCGCCGGTGGATCGGCAATGGCGCTCGTCGGGACTTTGGCCGGCGGCATCGTCGGCTACTACGTAGGCCGAAAGGGTCTCCAAAACGTTCCTTTTACCAACACGAAAATTGTTGGCGGCCTCGACAAGGTCAAACAGTTCCTTGCCGCTGACGGCTGGCGATCGGTTTTTCTGATCCGCCTGTCACCGGTCGTTCCCTTTGCCGCCACAAGCATTGCGCTGGGCGCGAGTGGAATTCGCCTCGCCGACTACGTGATAGGAACCGCAGCGTCGCTTCCCGCCCTTTTTGGTTATGTCTATGTCGGTTCATTGCTCGGCAATGCGGCGTCTCTCGAATCGCCTGAGTTTCACCAGGTTTTTTTGCTGATGCTGGCTGGAGGTGTTATTGCAGGCGCGACGTTGGTCGGCAGGTTCGTCATGTACCATCACAATTCCGAAACAACCTGATGTGCTTGTTAGCAGTGGTATTCTCCACAGTCCGGTAGCTGTACTCCGCCTGCTCCGGGGTAATTTACAAGCGTTTGCGACGGTGACGTGAGATGGGTCGTTGCCTGCGAGGACCAACTGGTGTGGGACGGTGTGAAGAACAAGCCGTCGACCATGGCGTTGTAGTCTCGATTTGCGAGGACCGCGCATAGGCAAATAGCAACCGCCGCAACCCTTGTAACCAACCTCCACGAAGACGCCCAAATCGCCAGAACGATCAGAAGTGTTGCAACTGGCGCGAAGTAATACCTGAAGCCAGATCCTGATTGGAGCAGTGACTCGGCACCTCCGACGGCGAGAATCGCAGTAGCCGAAAATTGCAGCGCAACGATCGGGACGAGCAGCAGGATGGGCTGGCGGCGGGCGAGGAAAACTGCAGCTCCAAGCACGCCAAGGAACACGATGGCAGCTGCTATCAGTTCAAGCGTACCCGGTGTCAAGTTGCTGAAAAACAAGGCCGGCCAAAGGATCGCACCACCCACCTTGAGCAGGAACAGGTCTGGCAAGCTTGCAAAACCGAGGAACGTGAACGGCCGTACGGCCAAGCCGGTATTCGTTGCCGGCAACAGTGCGCAGCCGATCTGCGTCGCCAATCCAGGAATAGACCAAACCAGAGGTCGGACAAGATAAGGCTGCCGTAGCACAAAGCCGGCAGCCGCCCATATGATAAGCGCGAAAGCTGCGGGGGTTCCTGTGAACGGCAGCACTAGAAGAAGACCGATATGAACGCGATTGAGCGGCTGTTTGAACGCCAACGACCCAAAAACAAGCGCGGCATAAACAGGTCCCCAGCCTTTGATGTGCAGTGCCGTTCCGAATGTTTCCGATGCGGTGACGCAATAGAGCGCGGTCGCAACCGCCAACAGGATTCCGGTTCGCCACGATATCGATTGCGTTGTGCCGGCGACAACAAATGGAAACAGCAAAGCCACCAGAAGACCGGAGCCGGTGTCAACGACCGGCCACCACTGAAGTCCGGCCGACACCGCAACGGCTGAAGATAGGTTTGCCGCTAGATCGTAGTAATTGCTTGCCGGGTTGAACAGAGCGGCTAACGGACCGTTCGCATAGGCATAGCCGAAGTACAGAGGGCCAATTTCAGCCCAAACCCTGTAGAAGGTAAGCAACGCCGGGGCTCTTGCCGCGACCAGGATCGCAAACAGTATCCCTGCGACGATGGTACACTCGGTCTTGCCCCTGGGGGATAACGAATCGTCTGCCCGGACATAAAGGAAGCTCAACCCTGCAAAGGCGAGAAACTCAACCAAAGTAAATGCATTGAACGGTGTCGACATCTGCCCCCCGGCTGGATGGCGTGGCGCCCCACGCGGTCTGGGGCGGTGATACAGACGGGATGGCGAAGAGTAAATGGCTACTTTTGCTACCCGCTCAGCGGCGCTCCAGACAGCCCGAAGACGAATTCTGCGGAGCTAGATCAAGTCCAGGATGTTCGGGTCGCCGCGCTCTGCCCGGAAGCGGTCTGCCCATTCGAGGTTTGATGCATCCCTTTGCAGCTCAACGGTCACGTTGCCGGGGTCCAGCCTGGAGGGCGGCTTCAGGCCCATCAGCTCGGCGACCTGACTGACGGCGTGGCGAGGGTCCTCGATCATTGTCTCGTATTCGAACCGCAAGGGCTCGATACCGGTGCGCGCAAAGAACATCTCCCAGCGGGCTCGTTCACGAGCAAGGGCGTTGAGCTGGCTCTGGATCAGTCCAGCGTCGAAGACCGGCTTCTGGGCCATCGGTTGGCTCGATCGGTATTGTCCTGTCTGCAGCGCGCGTGCCCAGGAAATCGCTTGGCCAAGCAAGTCGCGTCTGGTGAGCAGAACGAAGCGAAGATTGGGAAGGGCATCGACCCAGTTCACCTCGCCCGAAATCCAGTCGTGCTGGTGGGCAAATAACTTCAAGCCGTAGATGCCGTTGGGAGTGGCGCCCATGGTAAGGATCTTCCAGACCTGGCCGGCGATATCCTTGGGGTAGTCCGGGTCATCGAAATAGCGCCGCCCGCCCCAATTGAAATATTCCAGCGGATGTCCGAGCAGGCCCGTGCCGCTCAGATGCTGGCACAAGAAATTGCTGCCGGATCGTGGCGAGGTGCAGATGCTGTAGCCACTCAATTTATCGCGGTCCAAGCCGTCGAGCCCTGTCAATGTCCGGCCCCTTTACGCGCCCGAAGGAGAAGCTTTCTGATGAACAAGGGGATCATACCGTTGTACAGCCGCTTTATCTCGTCCACAAAATTTGAAAGGTTCGAAAGCTGTTCCTCCACCCGGCTCAGCACAGCCGGGTTGTCGCCCAGCGCGGCGGCTCGCGAGACAGCCTCGTCCAGAACAAGCTGCTGGGTTCTGGCGTTCTGTTCGCCAAGCTTCTCCAAAACTCGCGAGTTCGCGTGGGACTGAGCCAGAAGCGTCGCCAATTCGGGCGCATCCGGCCAGCCGTGCAATTCTTTCACGATATGAAACCATCTTCGGCGTGGATGCGAGACCCCGATCTCTTCGATCCACACGGCGGTCGCAAGCGCGCGCTCATCGGGATCCAGCCCCCTGTCGGATCGCAGCACCTGATCATAGATGCGCAGATGTTCCTCGATAAAATACGCATCGCCGGCCGCCTTCCGAAAATAGGTGGACACCGCCGCGGCATCGTTCGCACCGAAACCGGATATCGCGCCCAGAAGATTTTCGACCGTGGTCGGCTTGGTCAAAAGCCCAACGCCCAGATTGAAGCGACGCCATGCCTCCATGTTTGCGCTGCTGAGCAATCCCGCGAAACCGCGCGCGTCGCAAACCACGACGGAACAGCCGACCGCAGCTGCCTCGATGGCCATCCGGGCGGTTGCGAACACGATGTCGTAACCAAGCAGATCCTGTTCCAGCTGCTGCGAAAACCGCCCGGTGGCTGGACCTAGCTCATCCAGCTGGATGCCACTTCTCGCACAGGCCTCACGAACCGCCGCCTGGTGCTCGAAATTCTTGGTCAGCAGCAGGCCTCGCGCGGGTCTGGCGGGGAGCGGTGGGCGCTGTTTGAAGCGATTGAGATCGACCGCGTTGTAGACAAGGCTCATCTGGTCGGCCGGTATGCCCCTCGACAGGCATTTGGCTCGGCACGCCTCGTCGACCGCAATCCAATGGCGTATCTGGGGATGCAGCATCGGCGCTTCGACTTCAAAGAAGGCGCTGTGACAGGAAAATACCGCTGGCACGTCGGGAAACCTGGCGAGCGCAGTCAGGCAGGGCGTCAGATGCTGGGCGTGAATGACATCGGGCCTTTCGACGATCTCGGCAATCCGATGGACGACATGATGCCCGCGCCGACGCATTCTATCGGCCATGTCGCCCAGAGTGGGAGCCAGCAGCATGGTCTGATGGCCGGCGTCGCGAAGCCCGTCGGCCAACAGTTCGACGACCGCTTCCGATCCGCTGTTTCGCGACAGGGAGAGATTGGTGATAAGAATTCGCAACGGGCGATTCCTTGCTTGCGCACTACATCTGATATGAGAGAGAAAGGCGCATGAGTTTCTGGCAGCGTCTTAAGTTGAAGCCGCTGACCAAACAAGCTTCGTCAGCATTGTCGCGGCCAAGGTTTGCTCCTGAATTTGTCCCCAGGCCATTCGGCTCGATCGGACCAGAAACTGGATTGGAGCCATTGTTGCCTGAAAAGTCAGGAGAAAAACTGGAAAACGTGCTGATTCTCGCTCACCCCGGGCACGAACTCAGGATCCACCATTGGCTCGAGATCGCCAAACCAAGGGTCTATCTTCTGACCGACGGATCAGGCGGCAAGGAAACATCGCGAACCCGCTATTCGCGCGATCTGGTCGAAGCTGCGGGCGCGACACGCGGCGCGGTGTTTGGGGAAATTCCGGATGGCGCCTGGTACGAAGCGCTGCTGGCCGGGAACCATGATTTCCTGATCGACGTGTTTTCGAGAGTGCGCGCCGATCTAACGACCGCAAAGAATGTCCAGATCGTATCGGATGCGGTCGACGGCTATAATCCCATACATGATCTTGCCTTTGCGTTTGGCCAGGCCCTCTGCCGAGGACTGCGAAAGACGGCACAGGTCGGCAAACAGCTTTGTTCCGCTGCGGTTCCAAATGTGGCGGGACGTGTCGAATCGGCAATTCAGCTTTCCCCGGCCGCGCGGGCGCGGAAGATAGCGGCTGTTGAAAATTATAGTCCCCTCGCCGATGAAGCGCGTCGGATACTCGAGAGGGATCCGCAATGCTTCGACAGGGAAAATCTGATGTCCCAGGATTTTGACTGGAATTCCTCCTGGACACCGGAGTGGGAGCGCATTGGTAAACAGCGCGTTGCCGATGGCCGCTACCGCCAATGCATTACATACAGGGATAATGTCCAACCCGCCGCGCGGCGCCTCATGTCTGAAAGTGCTGCGGTATTTGCGGCCGCAAACTAAGTCTCAGGCTTTCACGAAACCAGTGAGACATTGCCGCCGGCATGGCGCTCGATGCGGCCTGCAAGGTCGAGTTCCAGCAGCACCATGGAGACTTGCGCGGCGTTGAGGCCGGTGTGGCGGATGATCTCGTCCACGCCCACCGGCGTTGGGCCCAGCACCTCGATCACGCCGCTGCGTTCGTCCTCACCGGGCGGGGGAGTTGCCGAAAAATCGGGTGCCTTTTCTGGCGGCGCAATGCTTCGCGTTCGCGTGCCCGCCAATGGTGCGATCGCACCGGAAACATCGGCCGCCTCGGTGACCAGGGTGGCGCCGTCCTTGAGCAGGCCGTTGGAGCCGGCGCAGCGCGGATCGAGCGGCGAACCCGGTACGGCAAAGACCAGCCGGCCCATCTCGCCGGCCAGGCGCGCGCTGATCAGCGAGCCGGAGCGTTGCGCAGCTTCGATGACCACCAGTCCGAGGGCGGCGCCCGCGACAAGCCGGTTGCGGCGCGGAAAATCCTGCGCCCGCGGCTGCCAGCCGAACGGCATTTCCGAAATAACGGCGCCGCCACGCTCGGCAATGTCTTCGCACAAGCCGATATTTTCGGGCGGGTAGGGGACATCGAGCCCACCGGCCAGCACACCCACTGTACCAGTCGAGAGACTGCCCTGGTGTGCTGCCGTGTCGATGCCGCGCGCCAGGCCGGAAACGATGACGTAGCCGTCGCGGCCAAGATCCGCCGCCAGCATGCGCGCCATCTTGATGCCGGCGAGCGACGCGTTGCGGGCGCCGACGATGGCCACCGCCGGCAGGCGAAAGACGGCTGCCTCGACCTTCACGGCAATCAGTGGCGGCGGATTGTCCATGTTTTTCAGCATCGGCGGGTAGTCGGCCTCGCCGATGCCGACGAAGCGGGCGCCGTTTTCACTGGCTGCGTCGAGTTCCGCTTCGGCTTCCTCCACGGAAGGAATGCGCATGATCCTTTTGGCTCCGCCCGAAATCATCAGCTCGGGCAGCATCTCCAACGCCGCCTCCGCCGAACCAAAGCGGTTGATCAATTCGCGAAACGAGGCCGGGCCGACATTTTGTGTGCGGATCAGCCGCAGCCAGCTCAGCCGCTGCCGGTCGCTGAGGCGCGGCCCGGCGGCGGGCTTGCTCAACCCTTGGCTCCGATCTTGCCTTCGGTGCCGGCAAGAAGGCGCGAAATGTTGGCGCGATGTTTGAAGATGACGATCAGGCTCATCACCAGGAACAGCCCGGCGGTCTCAGGTGTGCTCCAGAAATAAAGCGCGATCGGCACGATGACCGCCGCCGTCAGCGCTGCCAGCGAGGAATAGCGAAACAGAAAAGCCATCGCCAGCCAGACGACGATAAAAATCAGCGCCACATGCCAGCCGAGCGCGATCAGCACGCCGAGATAGGTCGCCACGCCCTTGCCGCCCTTGAAACCGAGCCAGACCGGAAACAGATGGCCAAGGAAGGCGCCAAGGCCCGCCCAGAGTCCAAGGCCGGCCCACAGTCCGTAGTCGTGTCCAAAATGGCGCGCGATCATCACCGCCGCCGTACCCTTCAACGCGTCGAGCACCAGCGTCGCGGCGGCGAGGCCCTTGTTGCCGGTGCGCAGAACGTTGGTGGCGCCGATATTGCCGGAGCCGATTTTGCGCACATCGCCGAGGCCGGCCGCGCGGGTGATCAAGAGGCCGAAGGGAATCGAGCCGAGGAGATAGCCGAACAGCAATGCCAGGATAACGTTATAACTCATTGTTTGCCCCCGCATTTCCCCAGCAACATATCGGTCTGCGACGTGGCGCGATCGCTCTAGCTCGAAAACACTGTGCGGCCCGCCACCAGCGTTTGCAAGACCATGCCTTGCAGCCGCGCACCTTCGAAACAGGTGTTTTTCGAGCGCGAACGGATGCCGCTTTCACTCACGATCCAGGGTTCTTCGAGGTCGATCAGCGCAAGATCGGCCGGCGCTCCCGGCCTCAGCGTGCCGCCCGGCAGGCCGAACAGTCTTGCTGGTGCGGTGGACAGTGTTTCGACCAGCCGAAGCAGCGGCACGTCGCCATTGTGGTAGAGCCGAAGCGCTGCTCCAAGCAGCGTCTCCAGCCCGATCGCGCCGGCAGCTGCATCGGCGAAGGGAAGGCGCTTGGTGTCGACATCCTGAGGGTCGTGCGAGGAGACGATGATGTCGATCGTGCCGTCCTTGACCGCCTCGATCATGGCCAGCCGGTCTTCCTCCGCGCGCAAAGGCGGCGTCAGCCGGAAGAAGGTGCGGTATTCCCCGACATCGTTCTCGTTCAGCGACAGATTGTGGATCGCTACGCCCGCCGTGACATTGGCCTTGTCGGCTTTCGCCCGCGTCATCGCTTGCGCTGCCATCGCCGTCGAGATCTTGGCCGCGTGGTAGGCGCCGCGCGTCAGCCGTGCCAGCGCCAGGTCGCGCTCCAGCAGGATGGACTCGGCCTCGCGCGGAATGCCGGCAAGGCCGAGCCAGCTGGCATACAGGCCTTCATTCATCACGCCTGCCGAAGCGAGGTCGCCATCCTGTGTCTCATGTGCGATGACGCCACCGAAATCGCGGGCATAGGTGAGAGCCCGGCGCATCACCAGTGCGCTGGATATTGTGTGCCGCCCATCGGTGAAGGCGACCGCACCGGCCTCGCGCAACAGGCCGAATTCGGTCATCTCGCGACCGGCGAGGCCTTTGGTGATCGCCGCCGCCGGAAAGATGTTGACGCTTGCCGTGTCCCGGGCGGTGCGCAGCACGAATTCGACCAGCGCGACATTGTCGATCACCGGGTCCGTGTCGGGCATCATAACGACGGAGGTAACGCCGCCGGCCGCCGCCGCAACGCTGGCCGAAGCGATAGTCTCGCGATGTTCGCCGCCCGGTTCGCCGATGAAGACGCGCGCGTCGATCAGGCCGGGAATGATCGCCTTGCCGGCGCAGTCGACCACGGTGGCTCCCGCCGGCAGCCCCTGGTTCAGGGCAGCCTTGCCGGCGGCAACGATCTTTTTCCCGTCGACGATGACGGTGCCGATCTCGTCGATGCCGCGTGACGGGTCGACGATGCGGGCGCGCTCAAAGACCGTGGTGCTCATGCGCTCCGGCCCTCGTTGCGGCGCGGGTCGAGCAGCGCTTCCATCACCGCCATACGCACGGCGACACCCATCTCGACCTGTTCCTGGATGACGCTTTGCGGCCCGTCGGCGATTTCGGACGCAATCTCGACGCCGCGGTTCATCGGCCCGGGATGCATCACCAGCGCGCCGTCCTTGGCGGCCTTCAGCTTTTCGGCATCGAGGCCGAAATAGCGGAAATATTCGCGTACCGAAGGCACGAAGGCGCCTTCCATCCGCTCGCGCTGCAGGCGCAGCATCATCACCACGTCGGCGCCCTTGAGGCCCTCGGCCATCGAGCGCGAGACGATGACGCCCATTTTCTCGATGCCGGTGGGCAGCAGCGTCGACGGCGCCACGACCCGCACCTGCGCGCCAAGCGCGTTCAAGAGCATGATGTTGGAACGCGCGACGCGCGAATGCAGGATGTCGCCGCAGATCGCTACGATTAGTTTCGACAGCGGCCCCTTGGCGCGGCGGATGGTCAGCGCGTCGAGCAGCGCCTGCGTCGGGTGTTCATGCGCGCCGTCGCCGGCATTGACCACCGAGCAGCCGACCTTCTGCGCCAAAAGGGCGGCGGCGCCCGCAGACTGGTGGCGGATGATCAGGATGTCGGGGCGCATGGCGTTCAGAGTCATGGCCGTGTCGATCAGCGTCTCGCCCTTCTTCACCGAAGAGCTCGCCACCGACATGTTCATGACGTCGGCGCCGAGCCGTTTCCCGGCCAGTTCGAACGACGACTGCGTGCGCGTCGAGGCTTCGTAGAAGAGGTTGATCTGGGTGCGGCCGCGCAGCGTCGAGGTCTTCTTTTCGGACTGCCGCGAAATGGCGACGGCGCGATCGGCCCGGTCGAGCAGAAGCTCGATGTCACCGGGGGAAAGATCGCGGATGCCCAGAAGATGGCGGTGAGGATAAAGCGGCAGGGACGAAGCGTCGGTCATCTCAAGGCGCTGCTATAGGGGGGAGAATTCCTTGCCGCAAGCGCCAGCTTGGGATTGCGGCCTTTCTCCCCGGTATTTTCGTCGCGCGCGCCGCCTGGCTTGGGCTATATCTAGCCGATTGCTTCGGATTCGAAGCCTTGTGATGATAAGGCCTTTCTACCGTTGGAAGGCCCTTCTACTTTCAGAAGGATTGGGCGTGACCGACGACGTGACCAACCAGCCGCCGCCGCTGACGGGCGGCAACGCCTGGCGGGGCGATCCGTTGCTGATCCAGCTTGCCGAGCGTTTTTCCGATCCGGTGCGCAAGGACCTCGATGGGCTTGGCCGGTTCGTCCTGACGCAGGAGGCGCAGGAGCTGGCGCGCCTCGCCAATGTCGAGACGCCGAAGCTCCGCACGCATGACCGTCAGGGCCGGCGCATCGACCTCGTCGAATTCCATCCGGCCTATCATGCGCTGATGCGCCGCTCGGTTGCCGGCGGCCTGCATTCCTCGATCTGGGAAAACGGCGATAGCGAGATCGGCCGTCGCCATCAGGTGCGCGCCGCGCGTTTCTACCTGACCGCCGAACTCGAGACCGGGCATCTCTGCCCCATCACCATGACCAGCGCTTCGCTGGCCGCCCTGATGGCCAGCCCAAAGCTGTTTCGCGAATGGGCGCCGCGCGTGACGACGCGCAAATACGACCAGAGCCAGAAGCCGCCGGTCGACAAGGCCGGGCTGACGCTCGGCATGGGCATGACCGAAAAGCAGGGCGGCACCGACGTGCGCGCCAACACCACACGGGCCGAACGCGCCGGCAGCGGCTTTTATCGCCTCACCGGCCACAAATGGTTCATGTCGGCGCCGATGTCGGACGCTTTTCTCGTGCTTGGACAGGCGCCGGAAGGGCTTTCCTGTTTTCTCGTCCCGCGCATCCTCGGCGACGGTTCCGGCAACGGCTTCCGCTTTCAGCGGCTGAAGGACAAGCTCGGCAACCGCTCCAACGCCTCATCGGAGGTAGAGTTCGTCAACGCCATCGGCGAGATGGTCGGCGAGCCCGGCGCCGGTATAAAGACGATCATGGACATGGTCACGCTGACCCGGCTCGACTGCGCCGTCGCCTCGTCGGCAATCATGCGAGCGGGGCTGGCTGAGGCCGTGCATCACGCCCGTCACCGCCAGGTGGCCGGCTCGACGCTGATCGAACAGCCGCTGATGCAGCGCGTGCTGGCGGACATGGCGCTCGATGTCGCCGCCGCCACGGCACTCTCGTTCCGACTGGCGCGCTCCTTCGACGAGGCTGCCGGCGACCGCGGCGAGGCTGCTTTTGCCCGCGCCATGACCCCGGTGGTCAAATACTGGGTCTGCAAGATCGCGCCGCCACTGCTCTATGAGGCGATGGAGTGCCTCGGCGGCAATGGCTATGTCGAGGAAGCGCCGCTCGCCCGCTACTACCGCGAAGCCCCGGTCAATGCGATCTGGGAGGGCTCAGGCAATGTCATGGCGCTCGACGTGCTGCGCGTGCTCGGCCGCGCGCCCGGCCTGTTCGAGGAGGTGCTGGCCGGCATCGACCGCGATCTCGGCGCCGGCGGACGCGGAACCATTGGCGTGCTCAAGGCGGCCATGCAGGTCGCCGGCACCGATGAGGGGTCGGCCCGCCTGCTGACCGAACAGCTGGCGCTGTCGGCGGCAGCTGCGGAATTGCGCCGGCTGGGGGCAGGGCGGATTGCGGACGCCTTCGTCGAGACGCGGCTCGCCGGCCAGTGGCGCAACACCTATGGCATGCTCGATTCGCGCCACGATGCGCGCATGATCGTCGACACGCTCTATCCGCCGGTGAATTGAGGGCCTTCCGCCAGGCCTTGAACGAATTTTGCCTGCCTGTGGAAAGCCGTTAACCTTAACGAATGGTTTCCGTTGCAGCCGCAGGCCGCAGACCCCACTGTCTTTGTCACCAAAGCAGGAATGCCATGCGGCACATTTTGACGTCCTTTCTGGCCTTGCACTGGGCGCTGGTTTTCGCCCTGCTGGCGTTCATCTGTGTCGATGGAAACCGCGGCGTTGCGGGCGCTCTGGGCGTGCTCGGGGTCGTCGTGGAAAACACTCGTCTGGCCGATCTCGACAATGCTGCCGTCGTGGCGCCGCTGGCCATCGCCTTGCTGGTCGTGGCGGTGCTGTTTTGCTGGGTCTTCGTCGAGAGTCTGGTTAACGCCGCAGCGAGCCCGGACGGAGCCGACAGTGTGGCGCGGACCGCCTTCACTTCGGCATCCGCGGTGTTGTCGCTCATCCTGATCGGCGGCGCAGCGCGAGGCATCAACGGCCTGTTTTTGGTTGTCGCCGTGCAATTGGCGGCACTTCTGGCCTCCTATGTCGCCATGCTGGCCGAGCGGAGGTCGGTCTTCGCCGTCATGGTTTCGCGGGAGGCAGAGAGTCGCGCCACCGCCCATGCCATGGCCAAGGGTGCCGCGCACGGCTCCTTGCTGTCGCGCATTTCCGGCCGTCCGGACATTGGTCCCAGCGGTCCCAGAGGCGGCTCCAGCCGCAGGGACGGTCACTGATGCGCACGCTGTTCGCATTGTGGGCCGCGCCACTCGCTCTGTTCTGGGGCTGGTTCTTCCTGTCGCTCAACGACATCAATTTCGGCTACGTCATGCTCAGCCGGCAGCTGCATGATTTCGTGTTCCAGCTCTACGGGCAGATGCTGGGCATCGATCCGGCGATCATTCCGGGCATGGTGGCAAGGGCCTGCGTCTTTGACGGCTTCCTGCTGATGGCATTGTGGGCGTTTCGCCGCCGCCGCAACATCACGGCCTGGGTCAGGCGGCAGGCGGGGAATCCGGTTCCGTCCGATCGCGTGGGTCAAGCGACTGGAGCCGGTCCAGAACTCCCTGCAGAATAAAGGCCGCAGCCGCCGAATCGATCTTGCCGGCGCGCTTTCGGCGCGAGAAATCCATCTCGATCAGCGTCCGCTCCGCCGCCACCGTCGACAGCCGCTCGTCCCACAGCACGAAGGGCAGGTCGGTTATGCCTGCCATGTTGCGCACGAAGGCGCGCGACTTCTGGGCGCGGGGACCTTCCGAACCGTCCATGTTGATGGGGAGACCGAGTACAAACGCACCGACATTGTCCTTCTGCAGCTGGGCGAGCAGCGCTGCCGCATCCAGCGAAAACTTTTTGCGCAGGATGACCGGGCGCGGATGGGCAAAGGACAGGCCGCGGTCGGAAACGGCGACACCGATCGTCTTGTCGCCGAGGTCGAGCCCGGCCAGCGTCCTGCCGCCTTCCAGGCGTGACGGCAGATCCTCGATTGCTATGATGCCCAACGGCTTTCCCCACCAGCTTTACCGTGACCCAGTCTTAACCGTGACCCAGACTTACCGTGACCCAGACTTGCCGTAACAAAGACCGCGACACGTTCTTTTGAACCGCGAGCACACTATGTCACTTTAATTTTGCTGCCGGCGTTCTATCTTCCGGCGCAACCAAAATCGAGGAACACGATCGATGAAATTGACCTGGTACGGACATTCCGCCTTCCGCGTCGAGACATCAGGCGCGACCATCCTGATCGACCCCTATCTCGTCGGCAACCCATCATGGACGAGCGGCTGGGAGGGGCCGGCGGAAGGCGTCACCCATGTGCTTTTGACCCACGGCCACAGTGACCATGTCAGCGGCGCGGTGGAGGTGCTGAAGAAGAGCGGCGCCCAGCTGGTCGCCAATTACGAGATCTGCATGTACCTGGTCGGCAAGGGCGTCGACGGCAAGAAGATCAATCCCGGCAATCATGGCGGCACCGTCGATTGCGGTGCCTTCACCACCACCTTCGTGCAGGCACTGCATTCCTCGTCGTTTGGACTCGATGGCGGCCAGAACGTCTACCTCGGCAATCCCAACGGGCTGGTCCTGCATTTCCCGGAGGACAAGACGCTCTACCATATGGGCGACACCGACATCTTCTCCGATATGGCGCTGATCGAGGAACTGCATGAGCCGAAGATCGGCCTCGTGCCGGTCGGCGACCGCTTCACCATGGGCGGCGCGGTGGCGGCCCTGGCCTGCCGGCGCTTCTTCCACTTCGACACGGTCGTTCCCTGCCATTTCGGCACCTTCCCGATCATCGACGCGACGGCGGAGAAGTTCGTGGCCGGCCTCGAAGGGTCAGGTGTCGACGTAGCCTTGCCAGCGATCGGCCAAACGATCACACTATAGAGCGATCGTTGAAACGATCCCTTGTCGCAAAGGGGAATTAAACCATGGGTTTGAGAGAGACTCTTTGCGTTTCGATGCTGGTCGCTGCGTCGCCCGCATCCGCCGCCGAGGACTTCATCAAGGGCGTTTACCTCCAGACCCAGGAGCTTTGCGCGCAAGCCAAAAAGGACACGCTGCAGACGCTGATCGACACCGGCAATGTCATCTTGTCGGCGGACGGCCTGCAAAGCGTCGAGTATAATTGCGAGTTCGTCCAGGTCACCAAGGCGACGCGCTCGCCGAGCTGGGCGGTCACTGCCATCTGCCAGGAGCCGGGCTTTCTCTTTCCCGATATACTGTCGATCACGCAGATGAACGCGACCCAAATCGACATCGTCTCGGTGCGCCCGACCGCCGACGAAGGCGAGCAGGCCGGCAATGGCGGCAGCTATTATCTGTGCGAGGGTGTATCGCTGCCCTAGGCTGAAATGCCGCCCTGGCATGAACGGGCTCTATCCCCAAGCACGATCGATGTTGCGCGGCACGCGCCACGCCGCTATAGCGCCATCTGGTTTTCCCAAAGGCTAAAGACATGTCCGTTGATCTGCAAACTGTGAAGCGCGTCGCGCGTCTCGCCCGCATTGCGGTGAGCGAGGAGGATGCCGAGCGCATGACCGGCGAGCTGAACGCCATTCTGGGCTTTGTCGAGCAGCTGAACGAGGTTGATGTCTCCGGCGTCGAGCCGATGACATCGGTGACGCCGATGGAGATGAAGAAGCGCCAAGACATCGTCACCGACGGCAACAAGGCCGCCGATATCGTCGCCAATGCGCCGGCCACTGACGAGAATTTCTTCCTCGTGCCGAAGGTCGTGGAGTAGGCGGCCGATGGCAATCGAGATCGCGATCGAAACGCCGCTGCAGGACGATGTCCGCGCTTTGGTCGAGGAGCTCAACGCGGCTCTGCTCGAACTGACGCCGCCGGAGCATTGCTACCATCTGACGGTCGAGCAGATGGCTGGCGACGACACCACCGTCTTTATCGCCCGCGACGACGGGCAAGCCATCGGCTGCGGCGCGCTGAAGCGCCATGATGCCCGCGTCGGTGAGGTCAAGCGTATGTACACGCGGCCTTCGCATCGGGGCAGGAAGATCGGCGCCAAGATCGTCGAACATGTCGAAACGCTGGCGCGCAGCGAAGGGCTGAAGCGCCTGGTGCTTGAAACCGGCGACCGCCATCCCGCCGCCTGGACCGTCTACGAACGCGCCGGCTTCTCGCGCTGCGGGCCGGTGCTGGATTATCCCGATTCCGAGTGGTCGGTGTTTTACGAAAAGAGCCTTTGATGAGCGAACTGACCCATCTGACAATTTCGCAGGCGCGCGCCAAGCTGCGCGCCAAGGAGATTTCGGCCGTCGAAATCACCGAGGCCTATCTCGGTGCCATCGAGCGCGCCAATCCGGTGCTCAATGCCTACATCGTCGTCACCGGCGACAAGGCGCGCGATATGGCCAAAGCTTCCGACGCCAGGCTCGCCAAGGGCCATGGCGGTGCGCTGGAAGGCATCCCTCTCGGCATCAAGGACCTGTTCGGCACCGAAGGTATCCACACCCAGGCCTGCAGCCATGTGCTGGACGGCTTCAAGCCGCGCTACGAATCGACCGTCACCGCCAATCTGTGGGCAGACGGCGCCGTCATGCTGGGCAAGCTTAACATGGACGAGTTCGCCATGGGTTCGTCCAACGAGACCTCCTATTACGGCCCTGTCGTCAATCCATGGCGGCGTTCGCGCCTCGACACGGTGGTGATGCCGACCACGCATCAGGGCGATGGCGGTTTCGTTTCGGCCGGCGGCACCAAGACCGCGCGCACGCTGGACAATGCCCAACTGGTGCCGGGGGGCTCGTCGGGGGGCTCGGCTTCCGCCGTCTCGGCTTTCCTGTGCGCCGGCGCCACCGCCACCGACACCGGCGGCTCGATCCGCCAGCCAGCCGCCTTCACCGGCACCGTCGGCATCAAGCCGACCTATGGCCGCTGCTCGCGCTGGGGCATCGTCGCCTTCGCTTCGTCGCTCGATCAGGCCGGCCCGATCGCCCGGGACGTGCGCGATGCCGCGATCATGCTGAAGTCCATGGCCTCGGTCGACGCCAAGGACACCACTTCCGTCGACCGGCCGGTGCCGGATTACGAGGCGGCGATCGGCAAACCGATCAGGGGCATGAAGGTCGGCATTCCCCGGGAATACCGCGTCGACGGCATGCCGGAAGAGATCGAGGCGCTGTGGCAGAAGGGCATTGCCTGGCTCAGGGATGCCGGCGCCGAGATCGTCGACATTTCGCTGCCGCACACCAAATATGCTTTGCCGGCTTATTATATCGTAGCGCCTGCCGAAGCATCGTCCAATCTGGCGCGCTATGACGGCGTCCGCTATGGCCTGCGCGTGCCGGGCCAGGACATTGTCGACATGTACGAAAAGACCCGAGCCGCCGGGTTCGGTCGAGAGGTCAAGCGTCGCATCATGATCGGCACCTATGTGCTGTCGGCAGGCTATTACGATGCCTACTATCTGCAGGCGCAGAAGGTGCGCAATTTGATCAAGCGCGACTTCGAGACGGTTTTTGCCGACGGCGTCGACGTCATCCTGACGCCGGCGACGCCGTCGGCCGCCTTCGGCATCGCTGACGAGGACATGGCCGCCGATCCGGTGAAAATGTACCTCAACGACATTTTCACGGTGACCGTGAACATGGCCGGACTGCCGGGCATTGCCGTGCCTGCCGGCCTCGATGCCAAGGGCCTGCCGCTCGGCCTGCAGCTGATTGGCCGTCCCTTCGACGAGGAAACCCTGTTCCAGACAGCCGCCGTCATCGAGCAGGCGGCGGGAACCTTCCAGCCGGAGAAGTGGTGGTAGCATGCCGCCTCCGTCTCGCATTTCCATCGTCGAGACGGGAAACGAACTGCTGATCGCGAACCCGCCACGCATCTCGGATTTCAGGACAGTCTTTGTCCTGATCGGGGCCGCGATTGTCGCCTACACCGGCTACATGGGATTGACGGATATGTCGTCCGCAACGCTCACCAGCGGCACGCTCGGCCTGCTGTCCTTCGTGGCGGTCATTGCCCTCTTCACCTATTTCCTGGGCAAGGATTTCATCTGGCGGGTGTTCGGCAGGGAAACCCTGCGGCTGACCGACACCGCAGCCGTGCGCTCGGTGAGGGGTTCCTTGCGAAATCGGTGGTCACTGCCTTTGAAAGGGCATCTTAGGGTCGAAATCCTCGACCATACCTATCCCACGGACGAAGTGGGACTGTCGGAAGTCATCAGCTTGACCAACGCGAACGGCGTCCTTGTTTTCGGCAGGGAGTTAAGCCGCCTCGAAGCGGAAGCGGTAGCGAGTGCGGTCGAGCACTTCACCGGCCGTCACAATTTGAGCTGGAGATAGGCAGGCAATGTTCTTCTATCTCTCCAAGGTATTCTGGTTCTTCGTCCAACCACTCAACCTGGCGATCTTCCTGCTGCTTGCCGGCTTGCTCGCGGCGCTGATCGGCCGCCGGCGATTGGCGGCGACGGGCAGTGTGTTCGCCTTCCTGATTCTGGCGCTGTCGGCCTGGACGTCGCTTGGCGCCATGATGCTCAATCCGCTCGAAGAGCGCTTCCCAAAGCCGCCGCTGCCGCGGAAGGTCGACGGCATCATCGTGCTCGGCGGCGGCTTCGAGGGCGCCATCAACTTGGCGCGCGGCGGCTATGAGCTGAATTCCGGCGGCGACCGCATGGTCGAGGCGGCGATCCTTGCCCGGCGCTTTCCCGAGGCGAAAGTGGTTATCTCGGGCGGCACCGGTGAACTGTTCATCGATGGCGAGGGGGATGCGGCCACCGCGCCGCGGCTGCTCGGTGCGCTTGGCGTCGACGCCGATCGCCTGATGCTCGAGAGCAAATCCCGCAACACCTATGAGAATGCCGTCTTCACCAAGGAACTGGTAACGCCGAAATCGGGCGAAACCTGGCTGCTGGTGACCTCCGCCTTCCACATGCCGCGCGCCAAGGCGCTGTTCGACAAGGCCGGCTTTCACACGGTCCCGTGGCCGGTCGACTATCGCACCTCGGGCAAGGAAGGCTTTGGCCTGTTTCGCGACAACGCACCCGATTCGCTGCAGACCACGACCATGGCGATCCGCGAGTGGATCGGGCTCGCCGCCTATTGGCTGTCGGGCCGGATCGACCAGCTTTTCCCCGGCCCGGGCGGCTGACCGATCACGGCTTGCCTTGCGGCGGAAAAGAACTGACGCCGCACCAGCACTGCCAGTAGCAGCAGCGTCGACAGCACGAACACGATCGGGTCGACGAACCAGCCGAGATAGCCGATCGAGAAGAACACCGCGCGCAGGCCTGAATTGAAATGCTTGCCGGCCAGCATGTTCATGCGCGCCGCGCGCCACACCGCCGTTTCGCTGACCGGGTTGCGTGACGCCTCGCCGTAGGGGATCGGCACCGCGCCGATCAGGATCGTGCAGTAGTTGAAGAGACGGTAGGCCCAGCCGAACTTGAAGAAGGCGAAGGCCAGGATCAGGACCAGGCCAAAGACCTTGATCTGAAAGGCGGAGCGCGATGAGGTCGCGTTCAACGGCAGGTCGTTCAGCACGGCAAGGACCTGATCCGAGGCGCCAAGCAGCGCGAAACAGCCACCGAGCGCAATCAGCGAACTGGAGGCGAAGAAGGCGGTGCCTTGCTGCAGGCCGCTCATGATGGCGGTGTCGACGATGCGGATTTCGCGCTCGGCCATGGTGCGCATCCAGGCCTCGCGCTGCACGTTCATGGCCATCGTCAACGACACCCGGCTGACCAGTCTGCCGTCGGACGCCAGCGTATGCAGCAACCATGCAAGCAGGAAAAAAGCCAGCGCCGCCAGATCAGCCGTCGACAGATGGAAGGAATCGCCCATGCCCCCTTTTACCACAGGCAAAGCGGTCAGTTCGATGCTCCAAAGCATGTCGCCCAGAAGTGAGCTGCGGTTCTGGGACAACCACATGCATTAAAACAAGAACTTAAAGCGCGTCGCATGAACCCGTTTCAGCGCGACGCGCTTTCAGCCGGGGATGTCGCTGCCGGAGCAAACAAGGTCGGCAGGTGCAGCGCCGCAATCCGCAAAACAGCACAAACATCATGGAAAGTCCTATATGTAGGTCTTGATCCCATTCCCGGAGACGGCGCAGCGTGTTTCTTTCGGTTTTCGACTTGTTCAAGATCGGCATCGGACCGTCGAGTTCGCACACGATGGGACCGATGACGGCGGCGCGGCGGTTTCTCGACGAGATCGCCGGCGATGACTGGCCGCGCCCGGCCGGCGTCAAGGTCGATCGCATTGGCGCCAGCCTGCACGGCTCGCTCGCCTATACCGGTATCGGCCATGGCTCGGATCGCGCCGTTGTCCTCGGACTTGCTGGCCTGACACCGCAGACGGTCGATCCCGATCAGGCCGAGGGCATCGCCACGCGCATCGCCGCCGAGAAGCGGATATCGCCACGCGGCCATCCCTCCTATCGCTTCGATCCGGCGACGGATCTGGTGCTCGACCGCAAGACGCCGCTCACCGGCCACGCCAACGGCATGGCCTTCTACGCTTACGATGCCGGCGACCGGCTGCTGCTCAAGCGCATCTACTATTCCATCGGCGGCGGCTTCGTGGTGTCCGAGGAAGAGCTGCAGCGGATGAAGGTGAAGGGCTCGGTGACCACAGAAGGCAAGGAGGTGCCCTATCCCTTCAAGAATGCCGTCGAGATGCTGAAGATGGCAGGCAAAAGCGGCCTGTCTATCGCCGACATGAAGCGCATCAATGAAGAGACGCATATGTCGCGCGAGGAGCTCGACAGCGGCCTTGATGCGATCTGGGGCGCCATGAAGGGCTGCATCGACCGCGGCCTGTCGCAGGACGGCATCATGCCGGGCGGGCTGAAAGTGCGCCGTCGTGCCCGCATGCTGCACGACAAGCTGCAGGAGCAATGGCAGCAGAACAAGCCCAACCCTTTGCTGGCCAATGACTGGCTGTCGATCTACGCCATGGCGGTGAACGAAGAGAACGCCGCCGGTGGACGCGTCGTCACCGCGCCGACCAATGGCGCGGCCGGCACATTGCCGGCGGTGCTGCGTTACTGGCTGCATTTCCACCCCGAGGCCGACCAGCCGAGCATCCGCGACTTCCTGCTCACGGCGGCCGCCGTCGGCGGCATCATCAAGACCAATGCCTCGATCTCCGGCGCCGAAGTCGGCTGCCAGGGCGAGGTCGGCTCGGCCTCGGCGATGGCTGCCGCGGGTCTCTGCGCCGTCATGGGCGGCACGCCCGAGCAGGTCGAGAACGCCGCCGAAATCGCGCTCGAACATCATCTCGGCATGACTTGCGATCCGGTCGGCGGTCTGGTCCAGGTGCCTTGCATCGAGCGCAACGCGCTCGGCGCCGTCAAGGCGGTCACCGCCGCCTCTCTGGCGATCAAAGGCGACGGCGTCCATTTCGTGCCGCTCGACGCCGCGATCGAAACAATGCGCCAGACGGGCCTCGACATGAACGAGAAGTACAAGGAAACCAGCCTTGGTGGGCTCGCCGTCAATGTCGTGGAATGCTGACCGCGCAACGCCACTGGCACTGTGGAGAAGTCGGGCAGGGCCGTTGACGCAATCGCGCGCCGGACTAAACCTTAAGCGATGGCACTCAATCTCCTAAAACTGTGCGTCGGTTGCGACAGCGTCGAGGACCTCGAAGAATGGATCGCCTTCCGCCTCGATGAGCGCCGCCGCGCCGGCGAACCCGCCGAGCACTGGCACACAACCCGCATGGTGCCGACGCGCGGCGCCGAGGTCACCGATGGCGGTTCGCTTTATTGGGTGATCAAGGGCAGCGTGCAATGCCGCCAGCTGATCACTGATATCAGGCCCTTCACCGACGACGAAGGCATCGGCCGTTGCCGCCTGATGCTCGACCTCGACGTCGTGCGCACCGACTGGCAGCCGCGCCGCGCCTTCCAGGGCTGGCGTTATCTCAAACCTTCGGATGCGCCCGCAGATATCGGCAAGGGCAAGGCCGGAATGGTCGAGATGCCGCCGAAACTGAAGCGCGAGCTCGCCGATCTGGGCTTGCTGTAGAGCCAAGGGCGCGGCCGCTTCTCCCAGAGCGTCGAGCGCTGGCCCTTCATCTTGTCCAAGGCTGGACTTGCAAGGGGGCCGACAACGCCACATCTTGCTTCTTATGAGCGACAAGAAGCAGCGCGTGCCCGCAAGGGCCAGTCCTGCGCCGGTCAAGCCTCAATCCAATGCCGGCGAGATCGACGCCTTTATCCGTCAGGCCCGGACGCTTGCCGCGTCCGCGACCGGCTGCGGGCGGCTGATCCTTGCCCTCGACGCAACGATGAGCCGCCAGCCGACCTGGGATGTCGCCGCCAAGCTGCAGGGCGAGATGTTCGACGCCGTTGGCAAGGCCGGCACCCTCAGTGTCCAATTGGCCTATTTTCGCGGGTTGGGCGAGTGCCGCTCGTCGGCTTTTGTCGCCGACACCAATGCCCTGAAGCAGCTGATGACGCGGATCGACTGCCGTGCCGGCCACACCCAGATCGGCAAGGTGCTGGCGCATGCGCTGAAGGAAACGGCGGCGGCCAAGGTCAATGCGCTGGTCTATATCGGCGACGCCATGGAAGAGGATATCGACGACCTGGCGCAGAAGGCCGGCAGCCTCGGTCTGCACGGCGTTCCCGTCTTCGTCTTCCAGGAAGGCCATGATCCCGGCGCAGAAAAGGCGTTCAAGGAGATTGCGCGGCTGTCCAAAGGGGCTTGGTTCCGATTTGATCGGCGGGCTGCCGCGACCTTGGCCGGGCTGCTTTCGGCGGTTGCCCTCTATGCGACGGGTGGATTGAAGGCGCTCGAGGCAAGGGACAGGCCGGGAGATCGGCTGCTGATCGAGCATCTCAGGGGCGGCGGGAATTGATGGGCGCTATCATTGCACTTGTTGCACTGTTTCTGGTGCTGCTCGGCGCGGCGACGATCTTTGTCCGTGCCGATGCGCAAAAACTGGCAAGCGGCATGCGCACGCTCGGGCCGGTGCTTCTGGCGCTGGTTGGCCTTGCCGTGCTGGTGGTCGGGCGCGAAGGCATTGCCGGCCTCATCCTGGCCGCGGCCCTTGCCTGGTACGGTTCGATGCGAATGAAGCGGCCGTCGGTCGGGCCGGCGCCCGGCAAGCGCTCGACGGTGCGGACCGCCGCACTGGAAATGGAGCTTGATCACGATACGGGCGGGCTTGAAGGCCTGGTTCTGGCCGGCCGCCATGAAGGCAAGATGCTGGGCGCGATGGGCCTGGCCGAGCTGCAGCAGCTTTACCGCGAACTCCCCGGCGACCCGGAGAGCCGCCAGCTCCTAGAGACGTATCTTGACGGCCGTTTTCCCGTCTGGCGCAAAGACGCTGAGGCGAACGGTGGCGAAGGGCTGGGTGTTGCGCCAGGTGCGGGCGCCATGACTAAGGAGGAGGCCTACAAGATCCTTGGTCTTGAAGCGGGGGCCGCCGCGGCGGATGTCCGCAAGGCGCACCGCCGCCTGATGCAGCGCCTGCACCCCGACATCGGCGGCACGTCTTTCCTGGCGGCGCGGATCAACGAAGCCAAGGACGTCTTGCTCTCCAATCACAACTAGTCTCCTTCGACGCAGTAAATTTTCGGGAGATGGTTCCGACGCCGCCCTACTGTTGGACGGCGTAGCAGGCGATTTTCTTTTTCTTCAGGGCATTGCAGGCATTCCAGGCCGCGTCCTTCGAGCGGAAGCCGCCGAACCGGGCGCGGTAATAGGTCTCGCCATCCTTCTGGAAGGCGACGGTGAAGCCGGAAGCAGCCCCAAGAACCTTGGGCGCCTGCTTGGCGGTCTTGTCGAGGAAAGCCTGGGCTTCGGACTGCTTGGGCGACGACGCCACCTGCACCGCCCAACCAGCCGGCACCGAGGCCGTGTTGACCGGGTCGACCGCCTGTGGGGATGCAGGCGTGGGTTCGGCGTAGGCAGCCACAATCTGCGCAGTTTCGACCTTCGGCGCCGTCACGATGACGGTCTTGACCTTCCTGGTCTTGACGACGGGGGCGGGCTCTTCGACCGCGGCCACCGTCTGTTCGTCGGCAGACTGGCCTTCAGCAGACTGCTCGTCAGCGGATGTCGGATCGTCATTGGACGCTACGGCATCGTCTTCAACGATCGGCTTGCCATCCGGCGTCGGCGCGTCATGCTTGGGCAGGAAGACCTTGGCCAGCGCCTTGACCGGATTGTCGCCGCCGGCCTTGGCGACCAGTGCGCCGCCGCCGCGGGTCGATGCGCGCGGCATGTAGGCGTTGATCAGGCCGGCCATCTGGTTGTCGCGGCTGCGCCCCGAAGTGCCGCCCATGACGACGGCGACGAGGCGGCGGTTGCCATCCGAAACCGACGAGACCAGGTTGAAGCCGGAGGCGCGGGTATAGCCGGTCTTGATGCCGTCGACGCCCTTGATGCGGCCGAGCAGGCGGTTGTGGCCATTGATGCGCTGGCGGCCGTAAAGGAAGGATCGCTGCGAGAAATAGCCGTAATACTGCGGATAATGTTCCCTGAGCGCTATGCCGAGCATCGCCATGTCGTGGGCGGTTGTGAACTGGCCGGGATCGGGCAGGCCGTTGGCATTGCGAAACACTGTGCCGTCCATGCCGAGCGCGCGCGCCTTGGCGGTCATCATGCGGGCGAAATTGCTTTCGCTGCCGCCGAGCAGTTCGCCGAGCGCGGTCGCCGAATCATTGGCCGACTTGGTCACCATCGACAGGATGGCGGTCTCGACCGAAACCGCTCCGCCCGCCTTGACGCCGAGCTTGGTCGGCGGTTCGGCCGCCGCTTTGGCCGAGAACGGCACGGGCGTGTTCCTGCTGATCCGGCCCTTCGCCATGGCCTCGAAGGTCAGATAGAGCGTCATCATCTTGGTCAGCGACGCCGGGTAGCGCCGGCCGTTGGCATCGGACGAATAAAGCACCTTGCCGGTCTTGGCGTCGACGACGATCGCCGAAGACCTGGCGGCCATCGAGGACGCGGCATCCGCAACGACAAATGACATCGCCAATGCGAGGATCATGATCGTTTTGAGGGAAGATGCGGATTTTGAACCGAAGACCGACAACGCCTGACGCACTGATAGTTCCTTTGAAACTCATTGCCCTGGAGGCGGCAAAGGGATCCGACCTCACTTGTCGTCAAACTATCGCGGCCAGCGTTACCAATCCGTTTATGGTAACCGGCGCGTTCACCATTTTCCTCGGGCTTGAGCCTTTCTTTATTCGAATTTTAGCTGTTGCCGGCGCAGCGCGGCCTGATGCCGCTGAAATCTTGACTTTTGTGCAGCGCACAATATATTCTCGTGCATTGCACAACCGCGCTCAGGCAAGGGCGCTTCAAAACGCCAAGGGAAACGTCAAATGACCCAGACCTACGAGGACTTCTCGAAATACGGCAAGGAGTTTGCCGATACCGGATTGAAGAGCTTCACCTCGCTCTCCAAGGGCGCGCAGGCGATCGCCACTGAAGCTGGCGAATACACCAAGAAGAGCTTCGAAGCCGGCAGCGCCGCGGTCGAAAAGCTGTTCTCCGCCAAGTCGCTGGAAAAGGCGGTCGAGATCCAGTCCGACTTCGCCAAGCAGAGCTATGAGAGCTTCGTTGCCGAGGCGACCAAGTTCGGCGATCTCTATGCCGATCTCGCCAAGGAGGCTTACAAGCCCTTCGAATCGATTGTCGCCAAGGCCAAATAATTTCGCTCGAGAATACCAGGCACGGCCTTTCGGGCTTGCAAAACAGACCCGGTCGCGGATGCGCGGCCGGGTTTTTTCATGCCGGTTTCAATTCCGGGGCTTTGGCGGTTCACGATTTTGAAAATCGCCTCGGTTTGCCCACCTAGCCATATTGTCAGCTAACAAGAAGGGCTTAAAATCGTCCATCGAACACCTACATATCGAACTCGCCATGGGGATTCGAAAGAGGCAGGATTACGTGACTTCAGGTTTGACTGCCACAACAAGTGTGGTGCGGATGCAAAGTGACGGCGACGGCAATGAGGCCGGTCGCGGCACAGCCGTCATTACGCGCACCAAGACCAAGACCAAGAAGCCCAGCCTTTACAGGGTCCTCATCCTCAACGACGACTATACGCCCATGGAGTTCGTGGTTCACGTCCTGGAGCGTTTTTTTCAAAAGGACCGCGAAGCCGCCACACGCATCATGCTTCATGTTCACAATCATGGGGTGGGCGAGTGCGGGGTCTATACATTCGAGGTGGCCGAGACCAAAGTGTCTCAGGTCATGGATTTCGCCCGACAGAATCAGCATCCGCTGCAATGCGTGATGGAGAAGAAGTGAGGTAACATGCCGGCTTTCTCCCAAGGCCTGGAAAAGGCGCTTCACCAGGCGCTGACGCTCGCCAATGAGCGGCACCATGAATATGCAACCCTAGAACATCTGCTGCTCGCCCTCATCGACGACACCGAGGCGGCCGCCGTTATGCGCGCCTGCAACGTCGATCTCGACGAGCTGAAGCACACCGTTCTGACCTATATCGACACCGAACTCGACAATCTGGTCACCGGTTACGATGAGGATTCCAAGCCGACCGCCGGCTTCCAGCGCGTCATCCAGCGCGCCGTGATCCATGTGCAGTCATCCGGCCGCGAGGAAGTGTCCGGCGCCAACGTGCTCGTCGCCATCTTTGCCGAGCGCGAGAGCCATGCCGCTTATTTCCTGCAGGAACAGCAGATGACCCGCTACGACGCGGTCAACTACATCTCGCACGGCATCGCCAAGCGCCCCGGCGCATCGGAGACGCGCTCGCCGCGCGGCGCCGATGACGAGCAGGGCGGCCAGAACGGCGCCGAGCCGCAGGAGGAAGGCGGCAAGAAGAAGCAGCAACAGGATGCGCTGACGGCTTATTGCGTCAACCTCAACAATAAGGCCAAGGCCGGCAAGATCGATCCGCTGATCGGCCGGGAGAGCGAAATCAACCGCACCATCCAGGTGCTGTGCCGCCGCTCCAAGAACAACCCGCTCTATGTCGGCGATCCCGGCGTCGGCAAGACGGCGATTGCCGAAGGCCTGGCCAAGCGCATCGTCGAAGGCGATGTGCCCGAAGTGCTGCAGGACGCCACCATTTTCGCGCTCGACATGGGCACGCTGTTGGCCGGCACGCGCTACCGTGGCGATTTCGAAGAGCGGCTGAAGCAGGTCGTCAAGGAGCTCGAGGATTATCCGGGCGCCGTGCTGTTCATCGACGAGATCCACACCGTCATCGGCGCCGGTGCGACGTCCGGCGGCGCGATGGATGCGTCGAACCTGTTGAAGCCGGCGCTGTCTTCGGGTGCCATCCGCTGCATCGGCTCGACCACTTACAAGGAGTTCCGCCAGTTCTTCGAGAAGGACCGCGCTCTGGTGCGGCGCTTCCAGAAGATCGACGTCAACGAGCCGACCATCGAGGACGCCATCGAGATCATGAAGGGCCTCAAGCCCTATTATGAGGAATTCCACAAGGTGAAGTTCACCAACGAGGCGATCAAGGCTTCGGTGGAACTGTCGGCCCGCTACATCAACGACCGCAAGCTGCCGGACAAGGCGATCGACGTGATCGACGAGACCGGCGCCTCGCAGATGCTGGTGCCGGAAGCCAAGCGCAAGAAGACGATCGGCATCAAGGAGATCGAAGCCACGATCGCCACGATGGCCCGCATCCCGCCGAAGACGGTTTCGGCCGACGACGAGAAGGTGCTGCAAGGCCTCGACATCGAGCTGAAGCGCGTCGTCTATGGCCAGGACACCGCCATCACCGCGCTGACCTCGGCAATCAAGCTGGCGCGTGCCGGCCTGCGCGAACCGGAAAAGCCGATCGGCTCCTACCTGTTCTCAGGCCCGACCGGCGTCGGCAAGACCGAAGTCGCCAAGCAGTTGGCTGCCTCGCTCGGCGTCGAGCTGATCCGCTTCGACATGTCGGAATATATGGAACGCCACACCGTTTCGCGGCTGATCGGCGCGCCTCCCGGCTATGTCGGCTTCGACCAGGGCGGTCTGCTTACCGACGGGGTCGACCAGCATCCGCACTGCGTGCTCTTGCTGGATGAAGTCGAGAAGGCGCATCCGGACCTGTTCAACATCCTGTTGCAGGTCATGGACCACGGCAAGCTGACCGACCACAACGGCAAGCAGATCGACTTCCGCAACGTCATCCTGATCATGACCACCAATGCGGGCGCATCGGATGCGCAGCGCGCGGCGATCGGTTTCGGATCGACCAAGCGCGAAGGCGACGATGTCGAGGCCATCAACCGGTTGTTCACGCCGGAGTTCCGCAACCGTCTCGATGCGATCATCCCGTTCGGTTCGCTGCCGGTGCCGGTCATCCATCAGGTGGTGCAGAAGTTCGTCATGCAGCTCGAGGCCCAGCTCTCCGAGCGGGGCGTCACCTTCGACCTGTCGCCGGACGCGATCGCCTGGCTGGCCGACAAGGGCTATGACGAGCGCATGGGTGCGCGGCCGCTCGGCCGGGTCATCCAGGAGCACATCAAGAAGCCGTTGGCCGACGAGGTGCTGTTCGGCAAGCTCAAGAAGGGCGGCACGGTGCGCGTCACCGTCGAGAAGAAGGAAACCGGCGAAACCGGCCTGAAGCTCGAATCACTGGCCGACGAAGCCCCGGTGCAGCCGAAGCAGGAGCCGGAAGAGGCGCCGAAAGCCCGCAAGGCGGTGGCCAAGAAGCCCGTCGCCAAGAAGGCGGTGGCGCAGAAGCCTCAGCCCAAGGGCAAGGACGAGCCTGAGCCCAAGGGCAAGGATGGCGGCAAGCGCAGCCTGGTGCCGCAACTGCCGCGCAAGAGCTAAAAAGTTCGCCTATGAAAAAAGGGCCCGGTGACGGGCCCTTTTTTCATTGGCTGGCCGGTTTGCCGACACAGCGCCCCTGCTTTTCAGGTCAGATGTTGTTAGGTCAGGCGGCGACGCCCTCGGGTGCAAACTTGCCCAGGAAGTACCCGCACGCCTTCCAGATGGCGATCGAAATCAGAACGCTCGCATAGCCATCCACGGCATAATGCCAGCCAAGGACGACCGAGCCGACCATGATGATTGCGGCGAATGCCCACATCAAAAGGCCGGCCAACCGTGAGCGGCGTGTTGCATAAAGCGCGAAAAGCACCGCCATCGCCACATGCATGGACGGGAAGGCGGATATGCCGAGACTGCCTCGCGTCGCCCCGATATAGCCGCTCCACACAATGTCCTGCGCAAGGTGAAAAAAAGCTGCCGAGTGCGAAGGCGCAGCCACCGATCCAGAAAGCGAAAAGAAGGTATTGGGCATAGTCTTCCAGCACGCCGAAATCCGGCATGTTTCCGGTGCGCAGGCCGACCGCGGCTGCCAAAAGCAGGGCAGCGATGGCCATCGCGTGCAGCAGAGCGGTGTCGCCGGCAGGCGTCCGCCAAGGTGCGCAGAAAGGCCCGGCCGGCAGCTGCTTTTACCAACGGCTCTGATGTCGCAACCGAATGTTCCACGATTTTTAAAACCCAAACGCATCCCGGTACGGCACTTTATCACGGGGTGGTTTGATATTTTCCTAACCGACGTGGTGGATTGTGGCTGAGCGCATCGCCCTGAGGCGCACGCCACCTCAACCGTTCAGCGCTGCCCGGATCCTGGCCGCGTTCTCAGTCAGCAGTTCGGGCTTCTCCATCTGTCCCGTATGCGGCTTGAGCGCGATGCCTTCGAACCGCGGGATGACATGGACATGCAGGTGGTAGACGGTCTGGCCAGACGCCGGTTCGTTGAACTGCAGGATGGTGACCCCGTCAGCGCCGAAAGCCTTTTTGACCGCCAGCGCCACCTTCTGGACCGTGGTGAACAGCCGGCCGAGCGTCGCCGGATCGGCATCGAGCAGATTGCGCGACGGTGCTTTGGGCACCACCAGCGTGTGACCGGGGCCTTGCGGCATCACATCCATGAAGGCGACCACGGCATCATCCTCGTAGACGCGGTGCGACGGGATTTCGCCGCGCAGGATCTTCGCGAAGATATTGCTGGGGTCGTAAGCCTCGGTCATGGCGGCGCTCCGGGAGTATGCTCCCGGTGTAGCGAAGCTGTCCCGGACCGGCAAGATGGTCCGGCGATATCGACAGGCGAGGGCAGGGCGGATCGCTATTCCTCAAGATCCTTGCGGAACGGCGTATGCTCTTCCAGAATTTCGCCCATCCGCTCGACCTCGCGCCGCTCACGCCGGAGATAATCGGCCACAGCATTGCGCAGGCCGGGATGTGCGATGTAGTGCGCCGAATGCATGGTCACGGGACGATAGCCGCGCGCCAGCTTGTGCTCACCCTGCGCGCCGGCCTCGACCACCTTCAGCTTACGCTCGATGGCGAAGTCGATGGCCTGATGGTAGCAAACCTCGAAATGCAGGAACGGGTGGTCCTCGATGCAGCCCCAATTGCGGCCGTAGAGCGCATCGGAGCCGATGAAGTTGATGGCGCCGGCGACATAGCGGCCATTGCGCTTGGCCATTACCAACAGGATATCCTGGGACATGCGCTCGCCGATCAGCGAGAAGAACTTGCGGTTGAGATAAGGCCGGCCCCATTTGCGGCTGCCGGTGTCCATATAGAAGGCGAAGAAATCGTCCCAGGCCCCTTCGGTCAGGTCCTTGCCGGTCAGCCGGTCGATCGAGATATCGTTGGCGAGCGCCTCGCGCCGCTCCTTCTTCATCGCCTTGCGCTTGCGCGATGCCAGCGTAGCGAGGAAATCGTCATAGGTCGAAAAGCCTTCGTTGAAGAAGTGGAACTGCTGGTCGGTGCGGTGCAGGAAGCCGGCTGCTTCCAGCGTTGCAACGTCGCTTTCACTGGCGAAGGTGACATGCGCGGACGACACGCCGAGCTTTTCCGTCACCGCCTTCAGGCCCGCTGCGAGACCGGCCTTCACAATGGCGCTGTCCTCGCCTTTGCTGACCAGCAGGCGAGGGCCGGTGACCGGAGAGAACGGCACGGCGCATTGCAGTTTCGGATAGTAGTTGCCGCCGGCGCGTTCGAACGCATCGGACCAGCCGTGGTCGAAGACATATTCGCCCTGGCTGTGCGATTTGAGATAGCAGGGCACGGCGCCCAGCAATCTGCCTTGGGCATTTTCCAGTCTGAGATGATGACCTTGCCAGCCGGTACGCCGCACAGCGCAGCCGGAATCTTCAAGCGCGCTCAGAAAAGCATATGAAACGAGAGGGTTATAGCCATTTTCTGTGTCGCTGCGGGTTGTGCCGGTAAAGCCGTTCCACTCGTCGCAGGTGAAGGCATTGATGCCGGCGGCAACGCGGATGGAAAACTCCGCATTCGCCGTTTGCCCGTCACCTTCATCACCCTGATCCATGGGGCTTATTTAAGCTCTGTCGGGGCCGCTACAAGTCACGTTTCAGGCACTTCCATCAGGCGACATTGACCAGATCGGGTTCGAACCCTTCGAACGTCATCTGGTCGGCGTATTTGAAGGTGAGATCCACCGCCGGCTGGTCATGCACCGTCCAGGTGATGACAGGCATTTTAAGCCTTTCGCGCACGAAGCTGACGAACGGGTTCGGCAGATCGCCCGCGGCATAGGAGGTGAAGGCGAGGTCATGCGCCAGCATGGCGAAATGCGCCTCGATCAACTGGTTGTCCTGGCCATAGGCCGTGAGCCCGCCCGGAATTCCTGGCGCATCCCTGGGGAAATCGCGGACCAGCCAGTGGTCGAACGACATGATCGCCGCCTTGCCCTTGTAGCGCTCCAGCATCTTGCCGACGCTCGCCACCAGGCCCTCGTCGTAGCCGGGCACACCCTTCAATTCGACCACCAAAGGCACGCGGCCGTCGACCAGGTCGAGCACCTCCTGAAGTGTCGGCACATGGTCCTTGGTGCCGCCGATCCTGAGCGCCGCCAGTTCCGCTGCCGTGCGCTGCCAGACGAAGCCGTCCTGGCCGGTCAACCGACTGAGATCGCCGTCATGAATGATGACGGGGACGCGGTCGGACGACAAATGCACGTCGCATTCGATCGCATAGCCGCGCTCGGCGGCAGCAGCGAAGGCCGACAGCGTGTTTTCCCAGCGCGTCTTGTTCATGTCGTGAAAGCCGCGATGCGCCACCGGGCGGGCGGTCAGCCAGGAAAGGTCGGTCATTGTCTTGGTCCTGCTCATGCGACCTCGAAGACGGCTTCGATTTCCACTGCGGCATTAAGCGGCAGACAGGCGGTGCCGACGGCGGAGCGGGCATGCTTGCCGCGCTCGCCAAGGGCCGCGACCAGGAAATCGGAGGCGCCATTGGCGACCAGATGCTGCTCGACGAAATCCGGCACTGATGCAACAAAGACGGTGATCTTGACCAGCCGCTGGATTTTTTCGAGATCGCCAAGTGCTGCTTTTGCCTGCGCCAAGATGTTGATTGCACAGTACTTTGCGCCTTCCTTGCCGGTTGCCGTGTCGACGTCGCGGCCGAGCAGGCCGCTTGCCTGCAGCTTGCCGTCCTTGAGCGGCAACTGCCCGGCGGTGAACAAAAGATTGCCGGACCTGCAATAGGGCACATAGTTCGCGGCGGGCGCTGCGGCGGCAGGTATCGTCACGCCGAGATCGCTTAGCCGCTTTTCGATTGTTTCACTCATCGTATTTCCCTATTGCTTGGAGACGCCGCGCTGGCCGGGCCGAAATTGCTATTTTTGCCTCGCTTCCGCCACGACTTTTTTTAAGCTGGACCATCCTTACCTGCGGCCTGCCATCAGCTGCGACGATCGGAGCCCTTTATGCGCGCAACGCGCCTTGCCTTCCACGCCGTTCTCGTTCCGGTGCTGTTCTCGATGGCTCCAGCCTTTGCCGTGCCGGCGCTGCAGGCGCATCGCGCCGTCTACGATCTTACCCTCGACAAGGCGTCGGACCGATCGGGCATCACCGGCATTTCCGGCCGCATGGTCTATGAGTTCAACGGCTCGCCCTGCGAGGGCTATACGGTAAAATTCCGTTTCGTCACCCAGATCGCCACCGGCGACAACACCAGGCTGACCGACCAGCAGACGACCACGTTCGAGGACGCCGAAGGCAAGACCTTCTCGTTCGTGACCAAATCCTTCGTCGACCAGAACCTAGACAAGGAGGTCAAGGGCACCGCCACGAAAGAGACCAAGGGCCTCAAGGTCGACATCGACAAGCCCGAGAAGAACAGCCTGGAACTCGCCGCTACTCAGTTCCCGACCCAGCATCTGGTCGAACTGATCGGCAAGGCCGAGAAGGGCGAGAATTTCTACGAAACCAGCCTGTTCGACGGTTCGGAGGATGCCAACAAGGTGATGACCACCACCGTCATCGTCGGCAAGAAGGCCGAGGGCGACAAGGCCGACCCCGAAGCGCCGGCGCTGGCCAAGCTTGCAGGCGACAAATACTGGCCGGTCGACATCGCCTATTTCGACGAGACCGACAAATCGGGCGAAGAGGTGCCGGAATACCGCATCAGCTTCAAGCTGCACGAGAACGGCATCACCCGCGACCTCACAATGGACTATGGCGAGTTCTCGATGACCGGAAAGCTGGTCAACCTGTCGCTGTTCGATCAGACCAAGCCTTGCCCGGTCTCGAAATAGCAACAATGCGGCGCTGGCCACGGCAGGCTTGATGGCAGTTCCCGATGGCGGTCTATGTCGATGCGGCGATCTGGAAATGGGCCGGCCATCGCTGGTGCCACCTGATGGCCGACGATACGGACGAACTGCATCGTTTCGCCGCCGAGCTTGGCGTCAAGCGTTCGTCCTACCAGGGGCCGCCCAGGACATCGGCGCCGCACTATGACATAACCGGCTTCGAGCGCGACCGGGCGGTGCGGCTCGGCGCCATCGAATGCAGCCGCGAGGAGATCGTTGCGATCTTCAGGCGCGTACGGGTACCCAACGGAAAGGGCCGATCGTGACCCTAACGGCATTCCTGGCTTATTGCCTTGCCATCACACTTGCCGCCGCCACGCCGGGACCGGCGATGTTCACGGTGATCACCAACGGCGTGGCACGCGGCTTCCTGCGTGCGTTCGTCGCCGGAATGGGCATTGCCGCCGGCGATGCCGTGCTGGTCACCCTGGCACTGCTCGGCTGGTGGCGCTGGCCCAGACCTTCGAATGGGTGTTTCTCCTGTTGAAATACGCCGGTGCGGCCTACCTGATTTTCCTCGGCATCAAGATGTGGCGGGCCGCGGCCGCGCAATCGGCCGCGCAAGGAATCCCCCAAACCGGATTGTCGCGTTCGTTCCTGCTTGGCGCCTCCGTGGCGCTCGGCAACCCGAAGGCGATCCTGTTCCACGCCTCGATCATGCCGCTGATCCTCAACCTCGACACCATGACGTTTGCCGACGGCCTGCTGGTGGTGGCAGTCGTCGTCGGCGCCAATATTCTCACCATTGGCATCTACGCCGCGCTGGCGGGCAGGGCATCCGGCTGGCTCAGGACGCCCGAACGCATGCGGCTGATTAACCGGTTCGCCGGCAGCGCCATGATCGGCACCGGAGCGCTGATTGCCGCACGCTGAGCGATGAAGCACCTCACCGCTTGCGTTTGCAGCGCTTCCCCTCTATATGCGCGCTCATTCCACACACGGACTTTGGTGTCTGCCCGGGAGAAATCCGGCTGAAACCTCCGGTGGCGTTCGAGGACAAAGTCCAAAAATGCCTGTGTCCGTGGAGGCTAACCGGAAAAGGAACTAAGAATGGCACTGCCTGATTTCAGCATGCGCCAGCTTTTGGAAGCTGGCATTCACTTCGGCCACCAGACCCACCGCTGGAACCCGAAGATGGCGCCTTACATCTACGGCGCCCGCAACAACATCCACATCATCGACCTGTCGCAGACGGTGCCTTTGCTGCACCAGGCTCTGAAGCAGGTTTCCGACACCGTTGCCAAGGGCGGCCGCGTGCTGTTCGTCGGCACCAAGCGCCAAGCGTCCGACATCGTCGCCGACGCCGCACAGCGTTCGGCCCAATACTATGTCAACTCGCGTTGGCTCGGCGGCATGCTGACCAACTGGAAGACGATCTCGAATTCGATCCAGCGCCTGCGCAAGCTCGACGAGATGCTGGCCGGCGAAGCCCAGGGCCTGACCAAGAAGGAACGCCTGAACCTCGACCGCGAGCGCGAGAAGCTCGACAAGGCGCTCGGCGGTATCAAGGACATGGGCTCGACGCCCGACCTGATGTTCGTCATCGACACCAACAAGGAAGCGATCGCCATTCTCGAGGCCAAGCGCCTCGGCATTCCGGTCGTTGCCATCATCGATTCGAACTGCGATCCGGACAAGATCGACTTCCCGATCCCCGGTAATGACGACGCGGCGCGCGCCATCCAGCTCTATTGCGACCTGATCGCCAAGGCTGCCATCGACGGCATCGCCCGCCAGCAGGGCGCGCTCGGCGTCGACATCGGCGCCTCGGTCGAAGCTCCGGTCGAACCGGCGCTTGATCCGGCTCCGGCCCCGGCTGCGGACGCTCCGGAAGCTTGACAATCGAAGGCCGGTTGCGGCCTTCATCATTCTCATATTTGGCACGCTAGACGGACGCATCACCGAGTACCGGTGGTGCGTCGGTGCATTTAAAACAAAGAGGCGACAATGAGCATTTCGGCTGCACAGGTCAAAGAACTCCGCGACTTGACCGGCGCGGGCATGATGGACTGCAAGGCGGCGTTGACCGAGACCAACGGCAACATCGAAGAGGCCGTCGACTGGCTGCGCAAGAAGGGCATTTCCAAGGCCGACAAGAAGGCTGGCCGTACTGCCGCCGAAGGCCTGATCGGCGTCGACTCCGGCGTCCGCGAGGCCGCCATCGTCGAGGTTAACTCCGAGACCGATTTCGTGGCCCGCAACGAGCAGTTCCAGGAGATCGTTCGCAATGTCGCCAAGGTCGCGCTTGCTTATGGCACGACGGAGGCTGTCTCTGCCGCAAAGTATCCGGGTTCGGACAAGTCGGTCACTGACACCATCAAGGACGCCGTTGGCACCATTGGCGAGAACATGAGCTTCCGCCGTTCGGCCAAGCTCACCGTCCCGCACGGTGCTGTCGCAACCTACGTCCACAATGCGGTTGCCGATGGTCTTGGCAAGCTCGGCGTTCTGGTCGCGATCGAGACCACGGGCAATGAGCATGCCGCCAACGCCTTTGGCCGCCAGGTCGCCATGCATGTCGCCGCCACCAACCCGCTGGCGTTGACCGCCGAGCAGATCGATCCGGCAGCGGTCGAGCGCGAGAAGGCGATCTTCGCCGACCAGGCGCGCCAGTCCGGCAAGCCGGAAGCGATCATCGAAAAGATGGTCGAAGGCCGCCTGCGCAAGTTCTACGAGGAAGTCGTGCTCCTCAAGCAGGCCTTCGTGCTCAATCCCGACATCACTGTCGAGCAGGCGCTGAAGGATGCCGAGAAGGACATCGGCGCTCCGGCCAAGATCTCCGCCTATCTGCGCTTTGCGCTGGGCGAAGGCATCGAAAAGGAAGAGACCGATTTCGCGGCGGAAGTCGCGGCGGCGGTGAAGAAGTAGTTTTAAAAATAGCCCCGAAAAGGGCTTCTCAGCTCAGGCAACTCGGCCGGGTGTCCGCAAGGATGCTCGGCCGATTTCTTGTGCGGTGTCGATGAAGGCCCTGAGCTTTGGCGCCGTCGACGCCCTGCGCGGGAAGTAAAGGAAGAGGCCGGGCTCCTCGATCGCCGTTTGCGGCAGGATCTGAACGAGGCGGCCGGCGGCCAATTCCGCGCGCACCAGCGGCTCGAACACATAGGTCAGCCCGACGCCGGCAAGCGCAAGGTCGATCGCGGCCAGCGAATCGGTGACGATGACCGTACCCTTCGTCTCGGCCACGACATCCTTGCCGTCCTCGGTCAGGTCCCAGCGATAGAGTGCGCCGGAGCGCACAAGCCGGTAGCCGATGCAATTGTGGTCCGAAAGATCCGCCACACCGCGCGGACGGCCATGCCGGCCGACATAGGCGGGGGAGGCGACGATCACGGCGTTGAATGGCGGCGTCAGCCGGACCGTGACCATGTCCTGTGCGATCATCTCGCCCAGCCGGATGCCGGCATCAAAACCCTCGCCGACAATGTCCACCAGCCCCTGGTCGGTGAGCAATTCGATGGTCACATCAGGATAGCGTTCAGCCATCGCGGCGGCCACAGGAGTGACGGCAAGTGGAACGGCGATGTTGGGAACGTTCAACCTGAGCAAGCCGGAGGGCCGGCCCTTGATGGCTCGGATGCGGTCCATCCGGTCGGCGATATCCTGGAGGGCAGGGGCTGCCGTGTCCACCAGCGCCTTGCCGGCTTCCGTCAGCGAGACGCTGCGCGTGGTGCGCGCAAACAGCGGCTGGCCGATCCGCTCCTCCACGAGGCGCACCGCATGGCTAACGGCGGATGGGGACATGCCCAGTTCGGCCGCAGCTAGCGCAAAGCCGCCGCGTCGGGCAACGGCGACGATGACAGGCAAATGACTGAGCAGATCCCGGTCCATTCATGCATGATATCGCATAGTCCTTGCGAACACTTCAATCTTCTCGATGCCGACAGGCTGACCCATATTGCCATCACCGATGCACAAAGGAGAAGAGAGATGGATGCCTTGAAACACGCTACCTTCGCCGCAGGCCTTGCCCTAGCGCCGGTCGATGCCGGCGGCGCCGAGCCGTCCGGTTGGCGCGCGCTCGCCGACGAACGCGCCGTCATCCGCATCGCCGATGCCATCGACCGTGCCGTCGATGCGCAGGACTGGAAGCTTGCCCGCTCCTATTTCGCCGACCGTGTCACCGTCGACTTCAGCAGCCTGTCAGGACAGCCTGCCGCCACCATCCCCTCCGACAATCTGATCGGTACCTGGGCCGGCAACCTCAGGGGCAGCAAGACCAGCCTGCATCTGCGCACCAATCACCAGGTGATCTTTGAGGCGGACGCGGCGACCGTCTCTTCGAACGGCTATGCCTGGAACCGGATGGAAGGCAATGGCGACCCGCTGTGGGAAGTCTGGGGCACCTACGAGCACCATCTGGTTCGCTCCGGGACCGGCTGGAAAGTCGACGGCTTCGTTTTCCGCGCCACGCATGAGCGCGGCAATCCCTGGGTCAAGATGACGCCTGGCCAGTGAGCCGGCGTCAAGAAATCAGGATAGGAAAAACACCATGACCATGAGCTATTACACACTGGGCAACAGCGGCCTGCGCGTCAGCCGGCTGGCACTGGGCACCATGACCTTTGGCACCGAATGGGGCTGGGGCGCGGACAGGGAAACCGCGCGCGCCATGGCCGACGCCTATGTCGAGGCCGGCGGCAATTTCTTCGACACCGCCGACCTCTACACCGGCGGCACAGCCGAAACCTGGCTCGGCGAATTCATCGCCGAGCGAGGCTTGCGCGACAGAGCGGTGATCGCCACGAAATTCACCTTCAACGCGGAGCCCGGCAATCCGAACGCCGGTGGCAATGGCCGCAAGAACATCTTGCGCGCCGTGGACGCCTCGCTGAAGCGGTTGGGCACTGACTATATCGACCTCTACCTCCTCCATGTCTGGGACGGGCTGACGCCGGCCGAGGAGGTCATGCGCACGATGGATGATCTCGTGCGTGCGGGCAAAATTCGCCATGTCGGCCTGTCCGATGTGCCGGCCTGGTATGCTGCCCGCGCGCAGACGATCGCCGAGTGGCGCGGCTACGAGCCGGTGTCGGCCCTGCAGCTTGAATATTCGCTGGCGGAGCGTTCGATCGAAAATGAGTTCGTGCCCTTCGGCACCCGCCATGGCGCAGGAATCATGGTGTGGAGCCCGCTGGCCAGCGGGCTGCTCAGCGGCAAGTACCGGCCGACGCAGGAAGGCCATGCCGGCCGGCTCGACGGCTTTCGCAACACCACTCATCCGGGGTTCCAGAAGTTCACCGAGCGCAACTGGGCGATCGTGGCGGAGCTCGAAAAAGTTGCCACCGAACTCGGACGCAGCATGGCGCAGGTCGCGCTCAACTGGGTGGCAACGCAACCGGGCATCGCCACCGTGATTCTTGGCGCCACCAAGCTGGCGCAGTTGCAGGAAAATCTGGCGGCGTTGGATTTCACTTTACCCGCCGAGCTTCGCGCGCGGCTGGATACGGTCAGGAAGACACCGCCGCCATTCCCGTACGCCTATTTCGGTTCCGACATACAAGCCCGGGTTACCGGCGGCGCCGTGACCGGCGACAAGCCGTTGGGTTATGCGCCGCCGCTGCTGGTCGAGGGCGACGCCGTCAGCATCACCAGCAACTGACGGGCCGCGACGGGAAGGCGGAATTGGGCGAGGGGCGGCGCGGGGCCAAGCGCGGCCCGGCGGGTTTAGCGACACCGCCTCGCCCCACCGCCCGCCCCCCCCCGGGGGGGACCTGCCCCAGCTCGGCCCCACCAAAAATAAACGGGCCACCAATGTAGCGTTAAAA
>NZ_JAMYVE010000011.1:0-243330 GCF_040323695.1 Mesorhizobium sp. M0030
GCAAGCAAGAGCTTGCCCTGGAGAGTCCGGAGCAAGCAAGAGCTTGCCCTGGAGAGTCCGGAGCAAGCAAGAGCTTGCCCTGGAGAGTCCGGAGCAAGCAAGAGCTTGCCCTGGAGGTGACGCGGGGTGGAGCAGCCCGGTAGCTCGTCAGGCTCATAACCTGAAGGTCACAGGTTCAAATCCTGTCCCCGCAACCAACAAAAAAATGTACGGCCCGGAGACATGGGTAACATTCTGTACCTAAGACATGGGTGACAACCTCGTGCCGAACGGGTTGTCGATGGTTTGCAAGGTCCTTTGTTCCAGGTCGATATATCCGAGATCATAGTGCATGAAGCTGATGAGCCAAATGCCGTCGTCGACTTCGGTGATTCCGAGCCTTTGGCCGGCGAGCACGGTGGAGATGTTGATCTTCTTCCTGTGCATGCAGATGCGGCCGCAGGCGGTGACGAGAATGTCCTTGTTATGGAAGGGGTAGTCCAGCTCGGGGAGGCCTTGATAGGCTCTTGAAGAAGCTCTGTAGAGCTCGGCTGGCACTTTCATTTGGATCGCCTCGTGGGGCCTCTCGTCGTTGAATTCGCTCATGAAAGCATCGAACCGGGCCTGCTGCTGGAGGGCGTTCATGCCCGGCGGCCGCGTGGTTGGGGCTGGCGAAGGGCAGGCCATTGTCGCTTCTGATCGCTTCCGGCAGGCCGCGTTCCTTGAAGAGCCGGACGAAAGCCTCGAGGACCGGAACCTCCTTTGTCGATTCAAGGGCTTCGCAGGCCAGCAGGTAGCGCGAGGCCTGGTCGGTGACCGTCAGGGGGTAACAGTATTGGCGGTTGCCGAGCTTGAACTCGCCCTTGAAGTCGGCGCACCACAGATCGTTGGGCACAACCGCCTGGGACAGTTGCGTGCCCACGACCTGTTCGCTCGGTTCCTCTTGCGGGCCTGGCTCACAAGGCCGTGGCGATCGAGCACGGCATGAACGGTGCTCCTGGCCGGGATGCGGACGTCGCCGGCCAGCCTGCGCACCAGCAGCTCGCGTATCTTCCTGGCACCCCAGTGCGGCTTCTCCCGCTTGCTCTCCACGATCAGCCGCTCGATCTGGTCGGGAAGCTGGTTGGCGTAACGCACCGGCCGCCGCGAGCGGTCGGTGAGCGCATCCAGCCCGTCCTCCTTGTAGCGGTTGAAGATCTTGTAGCCGGTCTTGCGCGAGATGCCGAACTCGCGGCACACATCGCTCATGCCTTCCCCGTCGAGAAGACGAGCCACAAAACGAAGACGTTCCTCCATCACCGAACACTCTTTCCACGGCATCAACACCTCCGGCCAAAAGCCAAAAGTGTTACCCATGTGTCCGGTACAAATCGTCACCTATGTCTCGGGCCGCTCAAAAGCCCGCTTCACGCGGGCTTTTTGCGTTCGGACCGTGATCGATGGCGACGACCGGCTATTCAACGATCGAGGAGGGCAGCAAGGCTGGCGTGCTCGACTTTATTGACAGGTCCGCGAACCGGGGGGTGATGCCGCCTCGGCGCATTTCGGCGAGAGCTACACGTCGAGCATTGGGAGTTCGCCAGCCCGTCATGGCAAGCGATCTGCACGACAACAGCATGATTCGAGCCGCGGAGAGATCGTCGTGCGAAGGCGCGAACCGTTGATTTAAACAACCCGCGCCTTGCCGAAGCTTTTCGTCGCGGGCCGCGTCAGCCAGCTCGCCGCAATGACGCCTGGAAGGCCAGCGAGGTCCAGCTGTTGCTCGAGGCGAGATGGCAACAGAGCAGCGCAAGCGCGCCGGATTTCCTGAGATCAAGAAACGCCTCGTCGCTCAATTTGTTGAAGGCCGGCTCGTCGATCACCTGAAAGTCGGTGAGGTTGAGGGTCTCGCCGCCCTCCAGCGTCACCTTGCTCTGCCGCGGCGCGAACAGGCCGTGCGCGTCGATCTTGTCGATCATGGCGCGAGTCGCATTGAAGTCGGTCTGGAACTGGCTGCAGAAGGCGAGCGCCTGCTTCGAGGCCTCGGCCGGCTCTTTGCCGTCGAAGAAGGGCGCGGTCTCGTCGCTGTCCTTGGACGAAGGCATCTGCTCGACGACGCGTTCGCTGGCACGGTCGATGCACAACGTCAGGCGGCCGGTCGTTTTCGATTCATCGGCGAGGATGAAGGGGTAACGGCGGACATAGGCGGGAATGTAATGCGGCTCCGCCCATTTGCCGTCGGCGCCTACGAACAGGTTCTGGTCCTGGCGCAGACCGGTGATGATGACAGGCGCCTTGGCGTCGCCAATGAAAACGATCGGATAGGAGCGCATCGCCGCGGGCATTTCCGATGCGACGACGGGGATGGCGTGCGCGGTGCGGGCAAAGGAGAAATCGGCCCGCGCCGTAAGGCCGAGTGAGCCGTGCCGCAGCGGATTGAGCGCCTCGGGTTTTTTGTAGAACAGCGGCAGCGCGTTGGTCGCGGTGCTTCCGGCCGGGGCCGTGTCTGTTTTCGCGTCAGTCATCCCTAGTGTTCTCCTCTTATACCATTCCGGTTTAGGCCAGTGGCTGCCGGTGCGCAACGCGTTGACGGCTGCTTCACCCTACGTGGCCAAGATAAATCTATCTGTTTGTTTGATCGTGCTCTTTTGTACTTCTGGAGATCGAGCTCTATAGACAGCACGCCATGAAGCGGCGAGATTGGCTGACGGGATAGACATCTCAAGAGAGCCGTCTGAAAGACAGACGAACCAGGGCAGGCGCATGGCATCGCTTTCGGATTTCGAGCAGGGGCAGAGCTTTTCCGTCGAAGCCGGCGGTCAGACGCTCACGATGGAACTGAGCGCGGTGCAGCCCATTGCCAACAGCCCGCGCGACGGCGGTGGCTTCACGCTGCTGTTCAGGGGGCCGCGCGACGCGGCGCTGCCGCAGGCTATCTATCGGTTCAACGGCAAAAGCGGCGCCCATGAGATCTTCATCGTGCCGATCGCTGCCGATGAGGCAGGGCGGCTTTACGAGGCGGTATTCAACTGATTTTTTTCGACCGGATCGGCCACGGGGACGCTCCGGCCATCAGGGCGATTTGGCAGCGCGGCGGCTCGACATATGATCGACTATATCGAGATTGCGGACGTATTTGACGGAGCGGCGTGTAGCGCACTGTGCGCGGAAATTCGGGCGGCCGTGGGCCGTCCGGCCGGCCTGCTGGGGCGTGCCGACCAGAAGATGGCATGGCCGGAGATCCGAAAGACCGTGCGCGCCGATGTTTCGCAGGCCACTGAAGAGCGAGTGAGTGCCCTGTTGGCGCAGCAGAAGGCGGCTCTGGAGCGACATTTCGGGCTGCTGCTCGGCCAGGTCGAGAAACCTCAGTTCCTTCACTATCGGCAAGGCGATTTCTTTGTGCCGCACCAGGATGGCAACACGCCGCTCATTCACGACGAGTCGGGGTTCCGAAAGATCTCGGCGGTGATCTTTCTCAACCGTCAATCGGACAACCCTTCGCCAAAAAGCTATGCAGGCGGCTCGCTGGTCCTGCATGGGCCTTACAGCGGCCCGGGCCTGCGCGTTGCCATGCCCGCGTTGCCGGGCTCTCTCGTCGCCTTTCGTTCGGAAACGACGCATGAAGTCACCCCGGTCACGCGCAACGAACGTTTCACCATCGTCTCCTGGTATCGCGGCACGTGACGACCGGCACGGCCCTTACGGCGAACGGATCATCAGGTCGTAGAGGCCCTTGTCCTCGGCAACGGTGAAGCCGAGGCGTTTGTAGAGCCGCCGCGCTGGATTGTTCTTCTCGACATGGATCGAGACCGACTTGCCGACGGCGGCGGCCTCATCGATGAGATCGGCGAGCAACGCACCGCCAGACCCCTTGCCGCGATGCGCCGGCAGGAAGGCGATATCTATGATGCAATGCTCGCTCGCCGAGCGCTCGATATACAGGCGACCGATATCTTGCCTTGCCTGCTCGATCACCAGCCAGTCGGCGTTGGGATAGTATTTCTGGTAATGCGCGTGCTGCGCTTGAAACTGCATGTCGAGGAACGCCGTTTTCTGCGCATCGCTCCACGGCGTGACGGCAAGTTCTTCGGCGCGGGTCGAGGCGTAGAGCGCCGACAGGAACGGCAGATCGGCGTCCGCCATCGGGCGGAACGTCAGATCAATCCGCGCCGCGCGCACCCAGCAAAATATAACAGGCCCGTTGTCCACAATCGGAAGCTGGATCATGGAGTGGCGCTTACGGACGCGCCGGATAAACGCCTTGCATGGCAATGATGAACGTCATCGCCAGATAGGGAGGCAGGTTGTTGTGAGGCAACGTACTGCCCGCCATGCTCAGTGCCTGGGGGTCCATCTGGACCAGATTTTGCGAAGTGTTGTTCTGATACAGCGTTCCGCCCCCCGACTTCCCCAGAACAACCGCATCGGTAAGAGTTCCCTGGGCGCCACTCTCGGTGGACATCGCGACAAAATGATTATGTTGCGGCATTTCCGTTTGCAGAAGGGTGATGGACGTTTCGCCACCCGTCTCGCCGAGAAACCGCTCCGACAAGCCATTGCCCTGTCCTTGCCCCATGGGCGCGGAGCCAGCCATATTCGGCAACGCGAAGGTCGACTTGCCGTCGCCGCCGTAAACTGTGCCCAGCAGCGAAAACAGCGCCGTATTCTGCGAGATTGGCAGGAGCTGGCCATCGCAGGTCGCCCACCCCGTCGGGGCGAAATCTCCGGCAAAAATTCGAATCTCGGCGACGAACGGATTGGTCATGGCAAGTCTCTAGCTTTGCTGGGGGAAGATGCCAAATAGCGAGATGATGAAACTGACGGCGAGGAAAGGCACCATATTGTCGTGAGGCTGGCTGCCGCCGGCCGGCGAAATGGCTCCGGCGGCCATGTTGCCATCAGGTGCGATACCCACATAGGGCGTCAGCAGGCTCGATGTCGCCAGGACACCGCCGGACGGACCCGGATTCTTGGCGATATTCGACGAACCGGTCCAGGTATGGGAATGGTTCGGCATTTGTTGGGTTGAAACAGTGACGGATTCGACCCCGCCCAGTTCTCCGATGATATAGGTCTGGCTGACCAGCGGGCCCTTGCCAGCATGGACGGGGATGCGGGATGCGAGGTTGGGCAGGGCGAATGTTTCCTCCCCGTCGCCGCCATAGGTCGTACCGATCAGATTGAACAAGGTTTCGTTCTCGGAGATCGGCATCAACTGGCCTTGGCAGAACGCCCAGCCATTCGGAGGGAAATTGCCACCGAACATCCTGATCTCGCCGACAAAAGGTTGGCTCATCGAAGCGTCCTCTTAATTTCGCGACGGGAATATGCCTTGCAGGGCAATGATGAAATTCAAGACGAGATAGGGCGATCTGTTCTCATGCGGCTGGCCGCCACCGACGAAAGTGATGTTTTCCTTCGCCATAGCCACCGCGCTGCCAGGCGGCTGATAGATCGGGCTGGCGTTCGCCCCCAACAGCGCGCCGGATGGATTGTTGACGTTGCCGGCAGTGTTCGATGCGTTGACGAAATGGTTGTGTGTCGGCATTTCGCCGAGCGTGAGCGTGTGAAACTCTTCGCCGCCCTGGCCGCCGACAATTGCACCAATAGGGCCGCCCGTATGAACCGGCGCACGTCCCCTCATATCCGGAAGGGCAAAATTTGTCTGGCCGTTGCCGCCGTACCTGGTGCCAAGAAGTGAGAACAATGGCTGGTTCTGGTTAAGCGGCAACAACTGGCCGTTACAAAATGCCCAGCCGCGCGGTGCATAGTTCCAGGAAATGATCTTGACTTCACCTAAATAAGGCTCACTCATCCCCGTTCCCTCCGTTGGCCGCTTACTGTCTGAATTCTTGTATTATGCCTAAGTAAGACAACAAGTCGATATCAAATTCATAAAATATATTTCCTAGGACGAAATCCAAGGTTGCTGACTACGGTGTCGCGGCAGGCAGCAGTGGCAGCGGCTGGTTGAAGAACGTCCGGGTGTCCGTCAGTGCCGTTGCCCCGCCATTGACGGTTTCGATACCGGCCTCGCTCGCCTGCGGTACGTTGATCGTGCCGTCGGCGCCGCCGAGGCCGTCCGCGAGGAAGCGGATGGCATTGGCGTTGTTGACGTTGGTGATGGTGTTGGCATGAACGTCGGCATTGATGATAGCGCCGGCAAATGTGGCGGTGACCGTGATGCCGCGGCTGTCGGCATTGTCGCGAATGGTGTTGTTGGTGACCGTCGCGTGCACGGTGCCCGGCTGCACGAGCTGCGTGATCGAGACGCTGTCGCCACCGCTTATGCCGTTGACGCCGATGCTCTGGATAATGTTGTTGTCGATCAGCACCTTGGCGACGCCGAGGCTTTCATGCCCAACCCTGATGCCGTTGCCGGTTCGCGATCCCGAGGTTGCTACGCCTTGCGTACCGATGACGTTGTTGGCGATTGTGCCGTCAAGCGTCCGTGCGAGGTCGCCGCTGCTGAACACGTTGATGGCCGTCGAGTCGCTGTTGGTGACGGTGTTGTTCCGGACGGTGAAATTCAGATTGCCGCCCGTGCCGGCGCCGGAATTGCTGCTCTGGGTAAGGTTGATGCCGTTGTTCAGATTGTTGAATAGATTTCCCGTGGTCTCGCCGATGTGAGCGTTGACGGTGCCGTCATTGGCAATGACGAACAGACCGGTTCCAGGGATGACTCCCGGTCCGGGATAGGCGTTGTTGCCGGTGAAGGTTGCGCCGTCGACGGTCAGCGTCATCGTCGGCGCGCCGGCGACACCGGCGCCGTCCGCCTCGAAGATGAAGTCGCTGCCGGCATTGTTCGAGGCGCCGTTGTTCGAGAACGTGCCGCCGCTCACCACCAGGTTCGCCAACGTGCCGCCGGAATTGATGACCTGCACGTTATGGGTGAATGAGTTGGAGACCGTGAGGTTGGTGAACGTGGTGACGTGCGAGGCGTTGCCGGTAAGTTCGTTGAACAGGATTCCGGACTCGGTGTTGGCATCGGCATTGCTGTTCAGGGTCAGACCGTTGAGCACCATACCGTTGACGCGCAGGCCCTTTATGCCGTTGCCCGCATTGTCGCTGATAATCATGTTGCTCAGGCTGACATCCTGAGTGTCGGTCAGGCTGACGCCATCGCCGGTCGAGTTCTGGATCGTGCCGCCGCTGCCCCCCGTCGCGCCGGTGCCGGTCACCACCAGATTGCCGCTGGTGCCGGTGTTGTTGAGCACGATGCCGTTGGCTGCACCATTGGACGCAATGCTCCTGAACGTCACGTCGCCGGCGCCGATCGTCGTGTTGGCGACATTAAGGGCCGTGCCCGTGCCGGACACGATGGTGTTGCCGGTGCCCTGCACCGTCATCGTGCCGCCGGTGGTGGCTGCCGGACCGGGGCCGGTGGCGCTGAAACCGGCGCCGCTGGTCGTGGCGATGACCAGCCCGCCATTGGTGAAGTTGATCGTCGCGCCGGCATTGTCGCTCAGGCTGACGCCAGCCGCCGTGGTCGAGGTGATCGATTTCGACGCGCCGGAGAAGGTGATGATGCCGGCGACATTGTCGTCCAGCAGGATGCCGATCTGGCCCGCCGCATTATGCGTGATGTTGCCCGACAGGGTGATGTTGCCGGCGGTCAGGGCGCGATCCTGGATGTTGACCGCCTGGCCGGTGCTGCCGCTGGTGATCGCGCCGGCATAGGTGAAGGCCGCCGTGCCGCCGCTGTTGGCGGTGCCTAGGCCATCGCCGATACGGATCACGGCGCTTGTTCCGCCCACCAGCGCGCCGGTGCCGAGGTCGATCGCTCCCGAACCGGTGACGGTATCGAGGATGACGGCGCTGGTGCCGCCGGCGCCTTTGTTCGTGGAAGCGAAGGTCACGCCGCCCGCCGCGATGGCAACGCTGTCAAGGTTGACCGCGACGCCGCTGCCGGTCGAAATCGTGTTGCCCGAGCCGATAACGGTCACGGTGCCAGTACCGTTGCTCGTGGCGTTGAAGCCGGTGCCGGAGGTGGTGGTGATGGCTAGGCCGCCGCCGGTGAAGTTGACCGCGGTGTTGGTGTTCGCCGTCAGGTCGACGGCATTGTTGGCTCCGGTGGTCAGTATCTTGCTGGCGCCGGAGAAGTTGATCGTGCCGCCGGTGTTGGCGTTGACGAGGATCCCGTTGGCCACGCCGCCGGTGGCGCTGAGAGTGCCCGACAATGTCGTGGTGCCGGCGGTGCGGGTGGAGATGCTGACGACGTTTCCGGCCGTGGTCTTGGTGACCGAGCCGGCATAGCTGACATTGGCCGAGCCGCCGGTGACCAGGAAGGCCGCGCCGGTCGCGCCGCCGAGCGCACCGGAGCCGAGGCTGACAGTGCCGGCGCCGGTGACATTGGTCAGCGACACGTTGTTGGTGCCGCCGGTCGAATTGGTCGAGGTGAAATTGATGCCGGTGGTGGTGGCGATGCCGTTGAGGTTGACCGCCTGCGCGGAAGTGGAGCTCACCGTGCCGGTCGTCACATTGACCATGCCGCCATTGATGGCGCTGAATCCGGTGGTGCCGTTGGTGACGATGTCGAGGTTTGCGAAGCTGACGGTCGAGGCCGTGGCGCCGTTGTTGATTGCGACTGCGGTGCCGGTCATCGGCGTCGTGGTGCCGAGATCGACCGTACCGGTGAAGCTCACCGTATTGGCCGCCGTCGCGCCGGAAATACTAATGCCGCTCGCAGCGCCGTTGGCGATCACCGAGCCGGCGAAGGTGAAGCTGCCGCCAGCGCGGGTCGAGATCGTGGCCGCCGCGCCCGACGTGCTGATGATGGAGCTGGCGCCGTCGAAGCTGATCACCGCGTTGCCGCTGGTCACCGAAAGGCCGCTGCCGCCCGATATATCGACATTGGTACCGGCAATCGTGCCGCCAGCGCCCGACGCGCCGCCGAAGGCGATGCCGGTTCCGCTCGCCGCCGTGGTGATGTTGACGTTGGTCAGCGTCGTCGTGCCGGTGGTGTTGTCGAGTTTGAAAGCAATGCCGGTGGCGCCGGTGCTGGTGACGTTGGTGATGGTGGTGTTGGACGCGTTCAGCCACACATCGCTGGCGTTGCCGGAGAAAGTAACGTTGTTGATCGTCGTGCTGTTCGACGGGGTAATCTCGATACCCTGCGTGGCGAAATTGCTGATGGTCATGTTGCTGATGACGGTATTCGCAGCACCCGCGCCATTGTCCTTGACGCCACGCGCGGCACCCGCCGGGCTGCCATTCAGGATGAAGCTGTCGATGATGTTGCCGCTGGCGCCGAGCGTGATGACATTGTTGCCGGCGCTCGTCGTCAGCGTCGCGGCGCCATTGGGCGTCTGGTCGATGATCGAGATGCTGTTGCTGGCGAGCTGGATGGTGGAGGGCACCGTCAGCGCCAGATTGATGTTGCCGTTGCCGAAGCCGCGCACCTGCTCGCCGGTGGCGAGAGCCAGCGTGTCGTTGCCATTGCTGCCTGCCGCGGTGATGGTGCCGCCATCGTTGACGAGAACCAGGATGTCCGTCGCCACGGCTGCTGCTTCGGCGGTGGCCAGCGTCGCGAGATTGTTCTGGTCGCGACCGCTGCCGTCACCGGTCGCGGACGCGCCGACGAAATAGACCTTGCCGACTCCGAAGCCCAGGCCGGGAGCCGACTGGAAGTTCACATCCTGGAAATTGTAGGTGCCGGCAACCGGCGCACTGGATGCGTCGATGCCTACATTGGCGCCGATGGTCGAGAGCTGGTCGGTCGCCGATTCGCCGTCGCCATAGGTGAAAGCGAGGTTGGTGGCGCTGTTGAGGAACACGCCGGTGTTGACGCCGGCAATGCTGGAGCTGGCGCCGCCGACAACGGCATCGCCGAGGCGTACCGTCTGGCCGCCAGTGGCGCCACGCAGGTCGACGCCTATCGAGGTGCCGGCGGCGGCGGCATTGGTGACATCGAAGTCATTGGCCGTCACCGCCGCATTGATGGTGGCACCGTTGAGGTCGAAGGCCACGCCCGTGGTGCTGTTCAGGCCGATGTCGAGATCGTTGAAGGACAGCGCCGCGCCAAGCGCGCCGGAAACATCGACACCACGCGTGGTGATGCCTTGCAGGTTGACCGTGCCGAGAATGATGGCGCCGCCGCCCGACGAGGCGATATTGGTCAGCGAGATGCCGGTTGCGGCGGCAGTGGCCGAAACACTGTCGAAATTCATGCCCGCAGCGCCAATCGTAACGCCATTGAGGTTCAACGCGGTGCCGCCGGCCGTCGTGGTGATGCTGTTGTCGCTGAGGAGCGCGCCGACGCTGACCGTGCCACCGCCGCTGGCGTTGAAGCCCGTGCCGGAGGTGGTGGTAATCATCAGGCCACCCGTATCGAAGTTGATCGTCGCGCCGGTGTTGGTCGTCAAGTCGACCGCCGTATTGGCGCCAGTGGTCAGCGTCTTCGTGCCACCGCTGAGAGTGATGGTCCCGCCGGAGTTGCCGTGGACATAAATACCATTGTCGAAACCGCCGGTGGCGCTGAGCGCGCCGGACAGTGTGACCGTGCCGCCGGTGACGCCGGAGATGTCGACGATCTTGCCGGCGGTGGTCTTGGTGACCGTGCCGCCATAGCTGACGGTCGCAGCACCGCCGGTGAGCTGGAATGCGACGCCCGAAGCGCCGCTCAATGCGCCGGATCCGAGGCTGACTGTTCCGGTGACATTGGCCAGGCCAACATTGTTGGTGCCGCCGCCCGACGAGGTCGAGTCGAGCGCAATGCTGGCGGCGACGTTGATGAGGTTGATCGCCTGGCCGCTGGTCGAATTTACCGTCTGGGCTGCAGCGGAAGCGGTGATGCCCATAACGCCACCGGTCCCGACAATGCCGGTGCCGCTGGTGGTATCGATGGTCAGGCCGTTGAGGAAGTTCACCGTGCCGGCGCTTTGCGAGAAGCCGACGCCGCTGCTCGTGTCGATGTTGGCGAGGCCGGCGATGTTGAGGTTGCCGCTGACCCAGTTGATGCCGCCGCCGGTCGTCGCGACGTTGTTCACCGTCACCGTGTTGAAGTTGAAAGTGCCGGGATTGGTGTTGATCGCACTGATGCCGAAGCCTGTGGTGCCGGTGATGGTGGTGGCGCCGCTGACCGTGACGGTGGCGTCAACGCCATTGAGGGCGATGCCGTTGACGCCACCGTAGGCGGTGATGCTGTCGAACTGGATATCGCCGGATACACCGGACAGCGTCAGGCCATAACCGCCGACGCCATTGCTGCTTGTGCCGGCGACGAAGGCGCCGCCGTCGACCTGGTCGATGCCGACGGTCGCTGGAACGGCATCGAAGGTGACACCGCTCACCCCAAAGCCGCCGGTTTCGCCATTGTTGCCCAGAAGCGTGATGTCGGAGAAGGCGCTGACCTTCATCAGCCCGGCGCCGACCGTGCCGTCAACCTTGGCAATGTCGCCGCCGGTTGCCGACAGGATCAGGTTCGACAGTGCGATCTGGCTGGCAGCGGCGCCGTCGGTAAGCGACAGGGCGCCACCGGTGCCGCCGGCGATCGTGGCGCGGCGCAGGATAAGATCGGTGATGTTGGTGCCGGAGATGCCAAGGCCCGCACCGGTGTTCTGCACGATGACATTTTCGATGCCGGCCTTGCCGGAGAAATCGATGGTGTTGCCGTTCGCGGTCGTCAGCGTCGCCAGCACGCTGTCGACATTGGACGCTGCCGTGATGACGGTCGAGGCATTGATGCCGCTGAAGCTGAAATTGCCGCCGAGGCCGCCGCCGACGGCGCCCAGCGGCGCGGTATCGATGGAATCGCCGGCCTTGAGACCGATCAGGATCTGCCCATCGGCAAGGTTGAGCGTGTTGTTGCCGCCGCCATTCTGCTGAGCCTGCATCATGTCGATGAGGTTGCTGGTGCCGTTCTGCGACGTGTCGACAAGGATGACAACCGAGGCGCCCGACGCTTCCGCGCCGGCAATCGAGCCCGGATTGGCGGCGGTGCCGTCGCCGTCGCCGTCCTGGTCGACATAATAGGTGGTCGGTCCCTGGGCCTCGGAGAGGTCGCCGATGAAGCCGCCATTGGCGCCGTCGACATCCTGGAAATTATAGGTGCCGCCGACCGGGAAAACGCCGGTGGAATTGAGGATGTCGATTGCCTTGACCGTCGACAGCTTGTCGACCGCGCTTTCGCCGTCGCCATAGATCAAGTTGATCGCCGTCGTCGGGGTGAACTGGAAGCCGATGCCGGGTCCGGCGCCGCCGATGCTGGAGGATGCGCCGGCCGTGTTCGGATCGCCGAGCTGGATGGTGCCGGTGCCGGTGGTGTTGGACAGGTTGACGGCGGTGGTGCCGGTCGAGGAAGCACTGGTGAGCGTGAAACCGCCAGTCGTGAAGATGCTGTTGACGACTGCATCGGCGAAGGTGATGCCGGTCGAATTGTCGCCGGGCATGGCGATGGTCAGGCTGGCGAAGTTTACCGTCGAGCCGAGCGTGCCGGAAATGTCGACGCCGGTCGAGGTGATGCCTTGCAGGTTCACCGTGCCGAGATTGAGCGTGCCGCCGCTGACATTGTTGAGCGAAACGCCGGTCGCCGCTCCATTGACCGAGATGGAGCTGAAATTGATGCCGCCGGCGCCGACCGTCGCGTTGTCGAGGTTGAGCGCGGTGCCTGTCGTCGTGGTTATCGAGTTGCCCGTGCCGCTGACGCTGACCGTGCCGGCGCCGAAAGTGCTGGCGGTGAAGCCGGCGCCGCTCGAGGTGGTGATGACCAGGCCGCCATTGGTGAAGTTGAGCGTGCCCATGCCCTGGGTCGGGCTGATGCTGGGCAACTTGACGATCGCGTCGTTGGTGCCGCTGCTGGTGTTGAAGATCTTCGACGCACCGGAGAAGGTGGCCGTCCCGTTAGACGATCCGTCAAACCGCACGCCGATGCCCGTGCCGGTATGATCGATCGTGCTTGAAATACTGTAGACGCCGTTGGCGTTGCCGGTGAAGACGAAGGCCGCCGTACCAATGCCAGTTGCTGCCGTAGTCGAAACGACCGAACCGCTCATGTTGAGCTCGCTCCAGTCGGCCACGGCCTGCACGACCATGCCGGTGTCGACCTTGATCGAGCCGTTGTAGTTCAGCGTGGCGTGAATGAGGTCGTTACCGCCGCTGACGGCGATAGCCGCACCGGTGGTGCTTGTCGTCGCGCCGATGCTGGCGACGCCGCCATTGCCGCCAACGTTGATGATTCCTGCCTGCAGGCCGTTCGTGACAATGCCGGCTTCCCCACCGTCGATGGTCAGGGTGGAGCCGGCGACGTTGGCGATGTTTATGGTGCCCACTTGCGGGCCGCCGATATCGAACCCTCGGTAGCTGACGTCGAGATCGGTCGTGCCGGTGAAATTCACCGCACCGGTGCCGAGCAGGGCGTTCAGCGAGGCGCCCATGTAGCCGGTATCTTTCAGGCCGCCAATGTTGACGTCGCCCGCCAGATTGGACCCTGTCAGCAAGACGCCGGCAGCGTCCGATGTCGATACGGCCGAGACGCTGTCGAAGGTGACGCCGGCGGCGCCGACGTCGGCGAAGACAATGAACAGACCATTGCCGCCGGAGGCGATCTTGTTGCCGGTGCCGGAGACGCTGACGGTGCCGCCGAAGGCGGCGCCGAAGCCTTCTCCGGTCGTTGTCGTTATATCCAGGCCGCCATTGGTGAAGTTGATCGTGCCGTCCGTGTTGTCATACGGGACGATGGCGGAGAGGGGGCCTGTGTAGCCGATCTGTACAGCTGTCGTCGCGCCAGAGCTTATCTTCTTGCTGCTTCCCGAGAAGGTGACGGTCGCCGCCGTGCCGTTGGCGATGCCACCGATGAAGATCTGGCCGCCATCGGCTGCGTTGCCGTCGGTCAGATTGCCCGACAGCGTCACCGAGCCGCCGGTCAGTTCCTGGATCGAGACGGCGGCACCGGTGCCGTTGCTGGCGATGGTGCCGGCATAGGAGATGATTGCATTGCCGCCGCTCTGATCGGCCGCCGAGCCGACGTTGAAGGCTGTACCCGAACCGGTGTTGGTCAGCGTGCCGGTGCCGAGCGCGACCGTACCGGTCAGATGCTGCAGGTCGACACCGCTGCCGGAACTGAAGCTGGCGCTTGTCGAGGCGAAATTGATGTTGGCCGCAATGCCGTCGAGCGCCACCGCTCCCGCATTGGTGGCATTGATCGTTCCGGTCGTGACGTTGACCGAGCCGCCTCCGGTTGCAGTGAACGCCGTTGCGGCGTCCGTGGTGATGTCGACATCGGCGAAGGTGATTGTGGCGCCGGTGTTGTTGGTCAGCGATACGCCGCTGCCGCCGATCGTCGCCTTGTCCGTGAAGTTGACCAAGCCGCCGGTGCGGTTGGCGATTGCGATGCCGCCACCGGTCAGCGTGCCGGGCGTCGCGCTGTTGGGCAAGGTGCCGCGGGTGACCGTAATGTTGCCGTTGCCGCCGTCGACATCGAGCAGCGTGCCGGCAACGTTGATATTGTTGTTGATAATCGACAGGTTGCCGGTGAGGCCGTCGACGTTGAACGCCGTCTGGCCGGCAGCGACATTGCTGACGGTGACGCCTTCGATAACGATGCCGCCGGAATTGTTGAAGCCACCCACGCTCTGGTCGATGACGAACACCGAGCCGCTGCCGCCGCTGTAGTCGAAGGCGGTGTTGCGCACCTGATTGCTGCCGAGCAGATGAAGGGTGTCGCCCGTGCTCTTGACCACGCCCTCATCGCCGGTGACATTGCCGCCGGTGGCGCCGAGATTGCCCTGCACATTGACCGGCTGGAACGTACCGGAGGTGAGGATGGAATTGCCGTTGCCGAAACCGGTGATCGACTGTCCCGAATCGAGCGTGAACGGCGTCGCGCTGAGGTCGACGATGCCGACAAAGGCGAAGGTCTGCGTGCCAACCATGGCATCGGCCTGGGCGGCCGTCACGGTGGTGACATCGGCGCTCAGCCCGTTCGTGCCCGCGTGAATAGTGCCGCCTGTCTGCGAGATCATGACGACCCCGCCGACAGTTACCGCCAGTTGGGCATCGCCGGTGAAGACGACATCGTCGAAGTCGTAGTTGCCGAGCGCCGGATCCAGCCCGATCGTATTGACAGTGTAGCCGCCGGTTGCGGCGGTGATGAAGGATTCCAGCCCATCGGCGGAATTGCCGTCGCCGAAGGTGAAGTTGGCGTTGGCCGACGTGGCCGTGGTGCCGCCTGACGACAATTCGACACCGACGCCGACATTGTCGATCTTGGAGCCCTGCAGGAAGGTGATCGTCTTGTTGCCGGTCGTCGACGACAGGTCGATGCCGCGCGAGGTCAGGTCGCCGGTGCCGGTAATGCTGGTCAGCCCGAAATCGGCTGTCGTTGACGAGCCGCTGAAGTCAATGCCCGTCTGGTTCAGCCCTTCGCCGAGCAACACCGTCGTCGTACCGAAACTGACGTCGTTGTTTGTGCCGCTGAAGTTGATGCCCGCGCTGCCATAGGCAGAACCGATGACAACGATGGTGGGGCCAGAGAATGTGACTGACCCGGTATTGCCCCCAATATCGATGCCGTTGAGGCCGGCCTGGCTGATTTCCGCATAGCCGAAGCTGACTGCCCCGGTATTGCCGCTTAGCGCAATGCCATTGCCGAGCACCTGGCCGATGAAAACGTCGCCGCTGAAGCCAACCGTTGCCGTGCTGCCGCTGATCGAGATGCCGTCGCCGGTGGTGCTGCCGATCGTCGTCGGGCCGGTAACGCTGACGCTGCCGCTGACGCCCGAAAGGCTGACGCCGGTTGTGCCGCCGACGTGGCCGATGTTGGAGAGCGTGACACCGAGCCCGATATTCGACGCCGTAAAGGCGGATGTGGTGTTGTTGTTGACGGTACCGCCGTCGATCGAAAGCGAGCCGGTGCCAGTTGACGTGGCCTGGACGCCGCTGCCGCCATTGCTGGTCGCGTTGAGCGTCTGGAAGCTGGTGATGGCATTGCTGTTGATCAGCAAGCCGTCGCCGGCATTATCCGACACCGTCGTCGTGCCGGTGAAATTGTAGGTGCCGTCGCCCTGGATCGACAGCCCAGCGCCGCCATTACCGGTCGAGCTCAGATTGCTGCCGGAAACGTCGTTGGCGCCATCGAACAGCACGCCATTGAGGGCGGCTCCCGACACGGTCATGCCGGTCAGCACGACGCCGGCAACGCCGCTGCCATGGATGCCGTTGGCGGTACCGCCGGAGATGTTGAAGTCCTGGAGCGAGGTATTGTTGGCCAGCGTGACGACGTCGCCGCTGCCCGAAGCGGTCAGCGTTGCGGCACCGGCCGCATCCGAGATGGTGCTGCCGTGATCGACGTTGTCGCCGGTCACATTGATCGGCAGGCCGCCGAGCGAGAAGGTGCGGCCGTTGCCGAAAGAGGCCAGGGTCTGCCCCGCTTCGAGCGTAAAGCCGTCGGTGTCGTCGATGACACCGCGATTGACCAGCACGAAAATCGCGGTGCCGTCGGTATTGTTGTCGGCGTCGGTGATCGAAGCCAGGTCCGAAAGCGAGGTACCGTCGCCTGTGCCGCCTGCAGCGACAAAGAGCAGCAGCGTCTGGTCGAACAGTTGCGGCCCGTTGAACGTCGTCGTGCCGAATGCGTATTGGCCCGAACCGGAATTGAGGCCGCGTGCGTCGAGCGAGGCGAGGTTGCCGCCGATCGAGCCGCCACCGAAGGTGAATTGGGCGTTGGCGGTGTCGGCCGGCGAGCCGGCAATGCCGAGCCGCACGCCGGTGCCGACATTGGCGATGGTGCCGCCATTGGTGATGATGATCGTGCCGCCGTTGGTCTGGACAAGGTCGATGCCGATGGACGTCGTGCCGCCGGTGCCGTTTATGTTCAGCGACTGCGCCGTGAAATTGGTCTGGCTGCCGGAGAAGTCGAGGCCGATGCTGGAGCCGAGCCCCGAGATGATGATGTTGCCGGCGATGACGGACGCATTGACGCCGGTAAACACCATGCCGTCGGTGCCGGGATCGGTGATGTCGATGTCGCCGAAGCGGATCGCGGCCGGCGAATCCGTGATCGCGATGGCCGGTCCGGTCGTGTTCGAGATCGTCGTCGCGCCGTTGACGGTGAAGCTGCCCGAAAGATTCTCGAGCACGACGCCCGATGCGCCGCCGGTCTGGGTGATCGAATCCAGCACGATATGGGCGGTGATCGGATCGATGAAGACACCGACGCCGTCGTCGCCGAGCGCCTTGTTGCCCGACACCTGGCCACCGGTGATGGTGATCGAGCCGGCGACCCCGGTGCCCTTCACGGTAATGCCGGCATCGTTGTTGTCGAGCGCGTTGAGGGTGGCGAAAGTGTAGGTGCCGTGGCCGGTTATATCCAGGCCGTCGTCGCCATTGCCCTGCAGCAGCGTCGTGCCGATGAAGTTATAGGTGCCGTCGCCTTCGATATGCAGTCCGTCGAGGCCGTTGCCGGTCGCGGTGAAGTTCGAGCCATTGACGCCGGTCAATGTGCCGGTGAAGTCGGCGCCGTGGCCGACCGTGCCGGTGACGGTGACGTTGGTCAGCGTGGCGCCGGCGATGTTGTTGCCGAAGATGCCGTCCTTGCCGCCGGTGATGATGATGCCGCTCAGCGTGTTGCCGTTGGCGAGCGTCAGGACGTTGTTGGCGGGGTTGGTGCCCTGGAGGGTGCCGTTGGATCCGCCGAAATTGTAGGTGCCGATGCTGCCGTCGACGAGCCGCGCCTGGACGCCCCCGCCACCGCCGATGACGGTCTGGCCGTTGGCGAGCGTCACACCGGCTGTCGTAATGTTGCCCTTGCCGCCGAGCGCGACGACGACGCCGTTCGCGCCGGCGCCGGCGACTGCATTGTCGAGCGTGGTCGGGTCGCCGATCGTGCCGAGGCCGAGCGCGTCGTTGTCACCATCGGCAAAGAAGAACTGGCCGAATGCCGTGTTGGTGGCGGCATTGATCGCCACCCGCGTCGACGTGCCGGTAACTTTGTCCTGGCTCTCGATGCGTACGCCGATGTCGCCGCGCACGCGCTCGTTGACGCGTTTGCGCAGGCCGGGGCTGACCGGATAGACCGGCTCGGCGCCGTCATCGGCCGAAGACGAGCCCTTGTCGAAAGCGTTGAGCGGCACCGTCAGCCGGATGCTGCCGGCGAACTGGGTGTCATCGCGGTTGTCGTTGCGCACCTCGCCGGTGAAGGTCAGCGACGTGCCTTTGCCGATGACGTCGCCGATCGAATATTCCAGGCCGGCCTTGGCGCCGGTGATGCTGCCGTCGTCGCCGTCGGGATCGCCGAAATGGTAGGCGCCGACATCGAAACGCAGTGAATGGTTCTCGGGCAGGTTGAGCGGCACCTGAACGCCGACCTCGCCCTCGATGCCCCAGGCCGCGTAATCGCGGTGGGCGATGGCCGATATCTGCTCGATCAGCTGATGACCGACCAGCGACAGGCTCGACTCTTGCCCGGCCGTGCTGCGGTCGCCGCTGATCGGCAGATAGACGTTTACGTGCGCATCGTATTTTGAGGTGATGGCCTCGAGGCCAAGCGTCGAGGCGACGAACTGGTGACTGTCGTGGTTCTGGATGTTGAGATAGGCGTAGCCGCCGATCATCAGATCCGGATTCACGATGCGGCGAACGCCGAGGCCGACGTCCTGGCCGAAGCCGTCGTCGAAATCGTATTTCGAGCGCACATCGAGAAAGAGAACGGATTCGAGGTTCTGCTTCAGCGGCAGGAAACCCTCGATCGCCGTGTTGCCGCCATTGTTGTTGGCGCCGATGATGGCGCGGACCTGCGGCTGCCACAGTCCGGTGTCGCCGGCATGGGCGGCTATGCCGGAAAGGGCAAGTGCCAGAGTGGACAGCGCAGTCGTTTTCCAGAGATGCCTGGAAAAACCTGGCCGGCGATACTTGCTATTCGCCCGGAAGCTTCTTCCGTGCGTCGCCATGTCATTGATCTGCCGAGTTTTCTCGGTCGTCTCCATCCCTTGCGAACCCCGACGAGTACACGCTCCGTCGCTAATACTATCCGAATCCCAGTGTATAGCGAGCATGATTGTTTGCTTTACACGTACAAGATTTCAAAGTTGTTTATTGTGACAATTCAGCAACAGTAATTTAGCCCGAGCTCATGTATCGTATTGGCTTCCCCGCCAGGCTCGGCTGTTGTATCAACGCGCTCGGCGAAACCCTGACACGACGAGGATCGGGTGGCTTCATTGCTGAGAACCGTTTGTGGGCGGGCCGCCTGGGTCGGCGCGCTATGGCTGGTCGTGTCGGCAGGGTCGGCGCTTGCCGAAGAGCCGAAGTCAACCAAATCTGCCGAGACAAAGCCTGCAGAAGGCAATCCGTGGGCGCTAAACTGCTCCAGCGGATCGGCCGGCATCGAGCTTCAATGCCAGGTCTCCCAAAACCTTACCGAAGCCAAGACGGGGCAGCGCGTTCTTACCGTTACGCTTCGCCGCGACAATGGCAACGGCAACCTCGCCATGCTGCTGGCCTTGCCGCACGGGCTGTTCCTGCCTTCCGGCGCCTCGTACCAGATCGACCAGGGGCAGAAGACGACCATCGCCATCCAGACCAGCGACCAGAACGGCGCCTATGCCGCGACCCCTTTGTCGGCGGACCTCGTCAAGGCGATGAAATCGGGAACCAACCTGAACATCGGCATGGAGTCGGTGACGCGCAAGCCGGTGACCATTCCGGTCTCGCTTGCCGGATTCACTGCCGCGATCGACAAGCTTCAAGCGTTGAAATAGCCGGCCTATCTCGGCAGATGCGTAAGCATCAGCTTACGTTGTGGACTGGCCGGGCTCACACGTGCTTGCGGCCGCCTGTCTCGCGGAACCAGCTGTCGGGGTAGGGGTACCACCAGTCCTGGATCGCCGGTCTGTGGTCGATGATGACCATCTTGGAGCGTCGGAAGGCGTCGAGTCCCTGGCGTCCCAGCTCGCGGCCAAGGCCTGATGCCTTCCAGCCGCCGAAGGGCAGGGCGTCATTGTCGATCAGCGGGTTGTTGACCCAGACCATGCCGGCCTCGAGCCGCTCGGCCGCCTCATGCGCCTCGGCGAGGTCGGTGGTGAACACCGAGGCGCCAAGCCCGAACGGGCTGTCATTGGCAAGCCGGATCGCTTCGTCGAAGTCCTTTACGCGGCAGATGGCGGCGACCGGCCCGAAACACTCTTCGCGCACGATCGCCATATCGGGTGTAACCCCGGTCAGGATCGTAGGCTCGTAGAACCAGCCAGTGTTGTGCGCCGGCGGAATGCGCCCGCCGGCAACGGCTATAGCGCCGTTGCTGATGGCATCATCGACCAGCCGCATCACTTTCGCTCGCGCGGCCTCGCTGACCAGCGGGCCGATCTCGGTCTTGTCCATGCCATTGCCGATGCGCAGCGCCCGCGTCTTCTCGGCGAACAGCTCGACGAAGCGATCGTGAACCGATTCGACGACGAAGAAGCGCTCGGCCGAAGTGCACACCTGGCCGGTGAGGTGGAAGGCTGCGGTGACGCTGCCGGCAGCGGCCACCTCCAGCGGAGCGTACTCGCTGACAATCAGCGGATCGCTGCCGCCGGCTTCGATGACGCAAGGCTTCATGCGCTCGGCGCAGGCGACTGCCACGGCTTTGCCGGCGGCGACCGAGCCGGTGAAGGCGACAGCGTGGGTGCGCTCGGAGGCGATCAGCGCCTGCGCGGTGGCGGCCGTGCCAGGCAGGCAGGCGACCAGCCCTTCCGGCAGTGAACGGAACACCGTCATGTAGTCCAGCGTCGACAGCGTCGTCGCTTCGGCCGGCTTGATGACGCAGCCATTGCCGGCGGCAAGCGAGGCCGCAACGGTCCAGCACATCAGCAGGATCGGGAAGTTGTAAGGCATGATGTGCACGGAGACGCCATACGGCTCGTAGCGCGCATACTGGAACGACCCGGCCTGCGTCGTACCGGCGATCTTGCCGGCGTCGTCGCGCGCCATCTCGGCATAGTAGCGGAAGATCGGCGCGCAATTGGCGATCTCGCCGATTGCTTCGGGATAAGGCTTGCCCATCTCGCGCACCATCAGCTCTGCGCAGCGGGTGAAGTCCGCCGCCTCGATGGCGTTGGCGACCGCATGCAGATGCTTTGCCCGGCTCTTGGCATCGAGCTTCTTCCAGGCGGCTTGTGCCGTGGTTGCGGCACACAGCACCGCATCGACCTCACCGTCCGTTGCGGCGGAGATCGAGCCGACGGTCTCCAGCGTCGCCGGATCGATCACCGGTTTTGCCGTGCCGGTCATCGGCCGGTAGTCCGGATTGACGAAGAAAGCCGGCCGTTCAGCGGAGAATTGCATGGTCGTCCTTTCAGGTCCGCTCAGCGGATCATGTAGACCTTCTTGATGGTCTCATGGACGGTGCAGACGCCTTTCCAATTCTGAGGAAAGAACGCCGCCGTGTCCGGCTCGATCTGGATGACCTCGCCCGATTCGTGCACATAGGTGCAGCGGCCCTCGAGGAAGTGGCAGAACTCGTCGCGGGTGACATGGCAGTGCCATTTGCCGGGGGTGCAGACCCACAGGCCGCATTCCGAACGGCCCTCCGGCCCCTTGTAGAGCAGCTTGCCCGAGGTGTGGGACACGCCCTCGATCATGGTCGGGATGACGCCCCAGTCGACGAGGTCGGTGATGGCAAGCGGGGATTGCATGATGGGCGTGGTCATGGCGATTTCCTTTAAAAAAGTGCTCAGCGGCACATGAAGGCCTTGGTCAGTGTTTGCGTGATGGTGGAGGTGCCGGCCCAGCCGGCGGGGAAGAACACCAGCATGCCGGCCTCGACCGGGATCTCTTCGCCATTCTCGCGGACATAGGTCCCGCGGCCCGACAGGAAATGGCAGAACTCGTCGGCGGCAAAGGTAACCTTGCGGCTGCCTGGCGTGCACGACCACAGGCCGCATTCGCTTGAGCCGTCCGGGTTCTGCGAGAGGATCCTGCCCGAGGCGCGCGGCGAGCCGGCAAGCGTGTTGCTGCCCCCGCCCCAGTCCTCCAGTTTCACGGTCGAGGCCTTTGGCCAGTGCGGTGTCGGCATATTGGGAAGCTCCGTTACTGTTCAAGCCAGCATGTAGACGTTGCGCATGGTCTCATGCACGGTGCATTCGCCTGTCCAGCCGGCAGGGAACATGACCACGGTCCCGGCTGCGACTTCTACCACCTCCCCGGCATCCGACCGGTACGTCGCGCGGCCGGCGACGAAATGGCACAATTCGTCGCGCGGAATCGAGAGCCGCCAGCGGCCGGGCGTGCAGACCCAGATGCCGGATTCCGGCTGGTTGTTGGGTGCTTTGTGGACAAGCCTGCCGGTCGAATGCGACGCGCCGTCCAGCGCGTCGGACTGGGCGCCCCAGTCGACGAGGTCGGTGCGGGTGGAGGCTTGGTAGAGGTGTGGGGCGGAGGAGGTCACAGAAGCGCCTCCAGCAGCCCGGCTGCCTTCTCAGGCCCGTTCTGGGCCTGCATCCGCGCCGAGGTCTTCGCCAGCCTGATCTTCATCTTGGTGTCAGTCAGGCAGGCTTCGATCCTGCTGATCAGCTGGGCGTCGCTCCAGTCGTAGCGCGGCATACCGAAGCCGTGGCCGGTTTCCTGGACGCGGGTGGCGTTGTCGTGGCCGTCCCAGACATAGGGCATGATGATGGCCGGCTTGCCGAAATAGAGGCACTCTGTGAACGAGTTGTTGCCGCCATGGTGGATGACCGCATCGACTTGCGGAATGACCGAAGGCTGCGGAAACCAGCTCTCGACGATGACGTTGCCCGGCACATCCGTGTACTGGTCCTTGTAGCCGCCGACATTGACCAGCGCGCGGTAACGGGTCTTGCCCAGTGTTGTGATGATGCGCTTCAACAAATCGACATCGCCGGCGCCGAGGCTGCCGAAGGAAACATAGAGCAGCGGCCCGTCATTGTTCTCGGCGAAGGTCGGCACGGCGTATGGCTTTTCCTGCCGCACGCAGCCTTCGAGATACTGGAATTTTGTCGTATCAAGCGGATGGCGGCGTTTGAACTTTGCCGCTTCGGGATAGAGCAGGAGATTGAGATAGGGCGAGGCCTCGAAGAACTGACCGACCGGGTATGGCGCTTCATTGTTTGCGGTGAGGAAGGCGTTGAAGTCGTCGTGGATGGGCTTGATCACCGCATTGAAATGATCGCGATAGCGCTGGTGGCCGACATGGTCGTTTTCGCCGCAACCGGAGAGATGCGGCGGGATGTCCTCATCCTCGATCTCGTTTTCCGAGCAGGAGATGACGCGCACCCAAGGCTTGCCGAACTGTTTGATGGCCGGAAACAGGATCACATTGTCGACGCAAATGACATCAGGCTTGATGGCGGCCAGGACTCGCGGCAAATCCTTCTGCGCCCATTTGGCGCTGTCGACGATCGCGGTCCAGCAATCCTTCACGTAATTGTCGACCTGATCGTAGGGCGATTTGCGGAAGTTCGGGATGTGGCCGTTGATGAAGTCTTCCCAGAATTTCGCCATCTGCTCGGGCGGCATCGGCTCCGACAGGTTCACCGGATGCGCTTCGAAGCCGTAACCCTTGTAGACATCGACAAAGCCGGGGTCGGACAGGAACACTGCCTTATGGCCGCGCGCCTCGACCGCTTGCGCGATGCCGACCGAATTGAGCGCCGGGCCGTAGGCCGCTTCGGGAAAAAACGCGATCGTCTTCTGCGCCATCAAGCTCTCCTATTCCTGAAAAATTCTGACATCGGCGGCGTCCCAGCCGAGTTCGACCTGATCGCCCGACGAGACCGGCCGGCGGTCGGCGGCATCGGCGGTGACGCGCACCAGAAATGGTTTTGGCGACAGAGGCGTGCGGATATGCAACTGCAGGTCCAGCCCGTGATAGGCCAGCGCCTCGACCATGCCGGCGGTGCGGTTGGCGGTCTCGGGTGACGGGAACAGCCGGATGCGTTCGGGTCGCACCGAGGCCACGGCGGAAGCGCCGGGTGAAAGCGCGGCGGGAACCTTGCCGGCAATGCGCGCGCCGTTCGCGGCGATCACGCCATCCGCAGACACCTTGCCCGGTACGAAATTCATTACGCCGATGAAGTCGGCGACGAAACGGTCGGCGGGATGCTCGTAGATCGCATGCGGCGCGTCGCATTGCAGCAACTGGCCGTCCTTGAGCACCGCCATGCGGTCGGCCATGACGAGTGACTCTTCCTGGTCGTGGGTGACGATGACGAAGGTGATGCCGACTTCGTGCTGCAGGCGCTTCAGCTCCAACTGCATGGCGCCGCGCAGTTTCTTGTCGAGCGCCCCGAGCGGTTCGTCGAGCAGCAGCAACCGAGGCCGTTTGACCAGCGCGCGGGCGAGCGCGACGCGCTGCTTCTGGCCACCCGACAATTGCTCAGGCTTACGGTCGGCGAAGGGGACAAGCTCGGTGGTGGCCAGAATGGCCTCGACGCGGGAACGGATTTCAGCTTTCGGCAAGCGCTCCATCTCCAGCCCGTAGGAGACATTGGCGCGCACGCTCATATGCGGGAACAGCGCGTAGGACTGGAACATCAGATTGACCGGCCGCTTGTTGGGCGGGGTCCGGGCGATGTCCTTGCCATCGAGCAGTATGCGGCCGCCCGTAGGTGTCTCGAAGCCCGCCAGCATGCGCAGCAGCGTGGTCTTGCCGCAGCCGGAAGGACCGAGCAGCGCGAAGAACTCGTTCTCGCGGATATCGAGCGAGATGCCGTCGACGGCGGTGACCCGGCCGAACGTCTTCGACACGTTATCAATGGCCAGCAGCGTGCGCGGTTCGCTCATGGGCCGATGATCCCACGGTTGATCCGCTGCGACAGGGTCAGCGCGGTGATCGATACCGCCATGACGATGGTCGCCAGCGCGTTGATCTCCGGCGTGATGCCGAAGCGGATCATGGCGTAGATCTGCATCGGCAGCGTCGTCGAGGCGCGGCCGGCACCGGCGGTGAAGAAGGCGATGATGAACTCGTCGACCGAGAGCGTGAAGGCAAGCAGAGCGCCGGCAATCACTGCCGGCGCGATGACCGGCAATGTCACACGCCGGAAGGTGGTCAGAGCCGAGGCGCCGAGGTCGGCGGAGGCCTCGACGATCGACCAGTCGAAACTCTTCAGCCTTGCGCGCACCACCGAGCAGACGAAAGCGAGGTTGAAGACGACATGGGCGAGGATGATGGTGTGCAGGCCCATGGTGAGGTTGAGCATCGAAAAGAACGAGAGAAGCGCAATCGCCAGCACGATGTCGGGGATGATCATCGGCGCGAAGATCAGGGCTTCGAGGCCTTTGCCATATTGCCGGCGCATCTCGACGCCGATCGCCAGCAGCGTGCCGAGCAATGTGGCGATTGCGGTCGAGACCAGCGCCACGATCAGCGTGTTGAGCGCTGCAGACAGGATGGCGCTGTTCGAAGTTAGCGAAATGTACCATTTCAGCGAGAAGCCCGACCATGCCGTCGGCAATCCGCCTTCGTTGAAGGACAGCGCCACCAGCACGGCGATCGGGATGTAGAGGAAGGCGAAGACGAGGGTGAGAATCGTCCGCATGCCGAGCGTACGGGTGAAGGAATGGGTCATCGCCGGCCTCCGGCAATTGGAAGGCAAGCGAACGACCAGAGTCCTTCTCCCCGTTCACGGGGAGAAGATACCGGCAGGCAGATGAGGGGCAGCGCTGAGCGTCGCAAAGGTTGACGCCGCCCCTCATCCGCCCCTTTGGGGCACCTTCTCCCCGTGAACGGGGAGAAGGCAAGAATTGCGCAGCGCTCAGCCATCGACGTCGCCCCTTGCCTCAGCCGCACGCCCCGCGGCGCGGTCGGCGGCGAGCGCCTGCGCCATCAGCACCAGAAGCATGATGGCGATCAGCGCCATGGCGAGCGCTGCGCCGAACGGCCAGTCATTGGCAGTCAGGAACTGGTCGTAGACGAGGTTGCCGATCATCTGGAAGTGGCCGCCACCGAGCAGCGCCGGGGTGACAAAATTGCCGATCGACAGCACGAAGACGAAGACAGCACCCGCAGCGATGCCGGGCACGGTCAGCGGCAGGATGACACGTCGGAAGGTGGTGGCAGCGGAGGCGCCGAGATCGCGCGATGCCTCGGTCAGTTCCGGGTTGAGGCGCGACAGCGGCGCGTAGCAGGCGAGGATGACGAAGGGCAGATAGTTGTAGACGAGGCCTGCGATGACCGAGCCTTCGGTATAGAGCATCGAGGGCGGTTCGCCGGTGTAGCCGAACCAGCGCAAGAGCTGGGTGATCAGCCCTTCGCGGTTCAGCAGCACGATCCAGGCATAGGTGCGGATCAGATAGTTGGACCAGAACGGCAGCACGGCGAAGAACAGGAAAATTGGCTGCCACCGGCGCGGTGCGGCGGCAATTGCATAGGCCGCGGCATAGCCGATCACGACTGCGATGAGCGTCGCGGTACCGGCGATACGTGCTGAGTTGAGGAAGATGCCGGCATAGAGCGGGTCGAAGACCAGCCCGAAATTCCCCAGCGTGAAGGTGTAGTCGATGCCGCCATAGACGCCGCGCCGGAAGAAGGCGAGCGCCAGCACCAGGGCGCATGGGATAACCATCAGCGCGGTCAGCCAGACCAGCGCCGGGGCCATCAGCAGAGAGGAACGAAGTCGGGTCTGGGACAATTTCTCGGGTACCGCTCAGGGCCGGCGGCAGAAGTGCTGCCGGCCGTGAAGTCTGCGCCGCTTACTGCGCGGCCTTGATCTCGCTGACGATCTTGGAATAGTCGCGCTGGGCTTCGCCGACGTCACGCAACTGCTCGAACTTGACGAGATCGGCCACCGGCATCGCCATGTTGGGGAATTTGGCCAGGAAGTCGGCCGGCAGGCTTTCCATCGCCGGCTTGTTCGGCACCTTGTAGTCGATGTTCTGCGCCGCCCAGGCGTGGTTCTTGGCGTCGAGCATGAAGTTGATGAACTTGAAGGCGTCGTCCTTGTGCTCGGACGCCTTCATCACCACCATCGTGTCGACCCACAGGTCCGAACCTTCTTTAGGGATGACGTATTTGATCTCCGGCTTGTCGGCGATGCCGTAATTGCACCAGCCGTCCCAGGCCTGCACCATCAGCGCCTCGCCGGAAACCAGCTTGGAATAGAAGGTGGTGTCGTCATAGGCGAGCAGGGTCTTCTTGGCGGAGATCAGGAGGTCCTTGACCTCGGCCATCTTGGCCGGGTCGGTCTCGTTGACCGAATAGCCCTTGTCGAGCTGCCCGGCGGCCAGCAGCCAGCGATCGGTCGCCAGCATGGTGGTCTTGCCCTTCATCTCGTCGGAAGGGGCGAGCAGGTCGCTCCAGCTCGTGGGCGCCGTCTTGACAAGGTCAGAGCGGTAGCAGAGGCCCGTCGTGCCCCAGGTGTAAGGCACGGAGAAAGCGTTGCCGGCATCGTGCGGCAGCTTGGTCGCTTCGGGATAGAGGTTGGCGAGGTTGGGGATCTTGGCATGGTCGATCGGCTCGGTCAGGCCAAGCTTGTTTAATACTTCGGCGAAGGGCGAGGAGACGAAGACCACGTCATAGCCCTTGCCGCCGGCGGCAATCAGCTTGCCCATGATCTCTTCATTGGTGGCGTGCACCACCACTTCGCCGGCAACGCCGGTGGCGGTCTTGAAAGCGGCCATGGCGTCGGGTGCCATGTACCCATCCCAGTTCGAAATAACGAGGTCGGCTGCGGCGGCCGGCCCCGAGAGCGTCAGGGCGAGACCGAGAGCGATTGAGGATGTATTGAGCGCACGGCGCCGCAGGCTGGTAGCGGTCATGGCAGTCTCCCATTCGGTTTGATCGTCGAAATCATTTGCCGGACCAAGGCCGGCGACGCGCGCGCCTGCCTCGATCCTGTTCCCTCGGTCTTTTCTCGCCGATTGTGCCGACAGTACTATTGCAGAAAAAAGTACGTCAATCCATAATCTGTCAACCGACGGAGGAATTTGGCCGATTGTCCCTGTTCCGGCGATCAGCCAGACCAATGCGCCACATTCGCATTCGAGAAAAGTCATGCAAGCCGTAGCCAGACGACCTCGCACCAACCATCTCGATCTGGCGCAGCGCATCCTGGATGTGGCGCGGCAGCGTGGCTTCGAGCCTGGCGCCCGCCTGCCCGAACAGCAGATCGCCTCGCTGTGCAATGTCTCGCGCACGCCCGTACGCGCCGCACTCGGCCTGCTCGCGGAACGGGGCGTGGTGCGCTGGGAGGCCGACAGCGGTTATCATCTGACGGTCGACCTCGCCGCCCAGCCCGCCATTGCCGCCGAACTACCCAGTGCGGAGGAAGACGAGCTCGCCGAAGCCATCCTGCGCGACCGCTCGGCGCGACGGTTGGACCAGACGGTGACCATCGCGGGGCTGATGCGACGCTACGACGCTGATCGCAAGACGGTACTAAAAGCACTTAACAAACTGACCGACGAGAATCTTCTGGATCGTGCGCCTGGGCAATCCTGGTTGTTTCGCCGCGCGCCGGACGATCCGGAGGCGCAAGGCGAAAGCTACGAGTTCCGCCTGGTGCTGGAGCCGGCGGCCATCCTGACGCCAGGCTTTCGGCTGGACGGGGCGCGGGCAGCAATGTTGCGGCAAGGCATGGAAGCGCTTGCAGCGCTGCCGGACGAGACATTCGACACGCGCGAGTTCCAGCGGCTGGACATGGATTTTCATGGCATGATCGCCGAGGGCTGCGCCAACCGTTTTGTGTCGGATGCATTGGCCGATCATCTCCGCCTGCGCCGGCTGCCGGGCATCTATTCCGGCGTCAACGTGTTTCGGCTGCGGCAATCGTTGCGCGAACACTCGGGCATACTCGACTATCTTGAAAGCCGGCAGTATGAGGTGGCTGCCGATCTGCTTCGCATCCACCTGCGGCTCTCCCGCAGCCAGCGACCGCAAGCAGCCAGCCGCGGAGCTCCCGCACTGTTCAGCATGATCAGCCGGCCGGATTGAAGAGGAATAATTGACGCGTAAAGCCAGCCCGACCATCGCGCTGTTTCCCGAAGCCAGTTTCGGCGCCGCGTTGAATTGCGTCGGTATCGCACAGGCATTGCGCGCACGGGGCGCTCGCCCCGTCTTCATCTGCCATGCCGGCTTCTCCGGCGTCTTTACCGACTATGGCTTCCAGGAATACCATCTGCCGACGGATGAGCCGCTGAGCGACAGCGACCGCCAGAGCTATTGGCAGGCCTTCGTGCGCCGGCACCTGCCGCATTTCCGGCTGAGCCCGATCGACCAGCTCGAGACCTATGTCGCGCCGACCTGGCAAGCGATCGTCGACACCGCCGTCAACGCCGAGGCGCCGCTGCGCCAATTGCTGGCGCGGCTGAAGCCGGACGCGGTGGTGCTCGACAACGTCATCATGTTCCCGGCGATCGCCGCCGCCGGCTGCCCGTGGGTGCGCGTCGTCTCCTGTGCCGAGACGGAACTGCCGGATGCCGAGGTGCCGCCCTATCTCTCGGGGATGGGTGCCGACGACCCGCAACGTGCGGCGTTCGAAGCGCGCTATCTCGCGGCCTCCGCACCCGCGCATGAGCGCTTCAACCGTTTTCGTGCGGATGCCGGCCTGGCGCCATTGCCCAAGGGCCTGTTCCTCGAGACATCACCCGACCTCAATCTGCTGCTGACGCCAGCGATCGTACGGCGTGAGCGGGCCGAGCCGCTCGACCCCAAACGCTTTGTCTATCTCGAAGGCTGCGTGCGTTCGGAAGGGCCATTCGAGGTGCCGGTGTTTCCGCGCAATGGCGGCCCGCTGGTCTATGTCAGCTTCGGCAGCCTCGGCGCGATGGATGTCGGGCTGATCGAGCGCATGCTCGCCGTCTTCGACAGGCTGCCGGCGCGCTTCATCGTCAATGCCGGCGGCCTGCGCGACGCCTATCGCGCGGTGCCGGACAATGTCTATCTCGACGCCTGGTTTCCGCAGCCTTCGGTGGTGGCGAAGTCGGACCTGTTCATCCACCATGGCGGCAACAACAGCTTTTGCGAGGCGCTGCGCTTCGGCGTGCCGTCGCTGATCATGCCCTATTGCTGGGACGGTCACGACAATGCGCAACGCGCGGGAGAGACAGGTGTCGGCGACCATATCGGCCGCGACGCCTGGACGGAAGGGGGATTGGAGAGAGCCATTCTCGGCCTGCTGGCCGACGATGCGATGCGCGCCCGCCTCAGGGACAATGCTGCCAAGATGGCGCTGACCCCTGGAACGGATGTGGCCGCGCAAGCCATACTCTCTCTCATAGGTACGTGAACCAAAATGCAGGACAAAAATACCAACACCGCTCTCTTCACCGGCAACGATCCCAAGGCCTGGCTCGCCCAGCACGGCATCACGGAGGTCGAGTGCCTGGTGCCCGACATGAATGGCGTGCTGCGCGGCAAGGCGCTGCCGACGGTGAAATTCCTCAAGGCGCTGGAAGACCGCGCACTCTACCTGCCGAGCAGCGCTTTCCTGGTCAGCATCGATGGCCGCTACTCCGGTTCCATCGACGAAGGCTTTGCCTATCAAGACCCGGATATGCGCATGGTGCCTGATATGTCGACGCTGTGCCTGGCGCCGGGCGGTGGCGTCGGCAAAGCCTATGTCTTCGCCGACGCCTTCCACATGCAAGGCAAGCCCTGGATGGCCTCGCCACGACATGTGCTGCGCGCCGTGCTCGATCTCTACCGGAAGCGCGGTTGGCGCGCGGTGGTGGCGCCGGAAATCGAATTCTATCTGACCGCGCCCAATCCGAATCCCGACCAGCCGCTGACGGCACCGGTTGGCGCCAATGGCCGCGCCGAGGGCTCGCAGCATCCCTATGACATGGTGGCGCTGGAAGAATTCGAGCCGGTGATAAGGCGCGTCTATGATTATGCCGCAGCCGCCGGCCTGCCGCTCGACACGCTGATCCATGAGTCCGGCACCGCGCAGCTGGAGATCAATCTCTTGCACGGCGACGCGGTGCCGCTCGCCGACCAGGTGCTGCTGTTCAAGCGGCTGACTCGCCAAGCGGCGCAACAGAGCGGCATGCACGCGACCTTCATGGCCAAGCCGATCGCGGCGCAGGCGGGAAGCTCGATGCATCTGCACATGTCTGTCGTCGATGAAACGACAGGCGCCGCGCTGTTTGCCGACAGAGATGATGCAGACACCGAAATGTTCGGCCATTTCATCGGCGGCCTGCAGAGATATGTGCCCGAGATCATGCCGCTGTTCGCACCCAACGTGAACTCGTTCCGCCGCATCCGGCCGAACCACAGCGCACCGGCCAACATCGAATGGTCGCATGACAACCGCTCTTGCGGCCTGCGCGTGCCGGCAGGTGGCCGCGCCGCCCGGCGGGTAGAGAACCGCTTGCCGGGAGCGGATTGCAATCCCTATCTGGCGATCGCCGGTTCGCTGCTTGCCGGCTATCTCGGCGTCGAGCAGAAGCTGGCGCGCTCGGCTGAGGCCTCGGGCAATGCCTACAAGATCAAAAGCACGCTGCCGAAAACGATGGAGGAGGCGCTTGATCGTTTCATTGCTTGCGAGCCGGTGCGGGCATTGCTCGGCGAGGATTTTTTCCAGACCTATCTGCGCGTCAAGAGCGTCGAACTCGACCTGTTCCAGAGCGTGGTGACGAGCTGGGAACGCGACCATTTGCTGCTGAAGGTGTGATCATGGCCTCCGGCTCAACGGGTTTCAATTCGAGCCTCGATATCGGCAATTCCTATTATGTCGCCACCGCCAATCCGGCGCCGGACCATCCGGCGCTGGTGGGAGATGTCGGCGCCGATCTGGTGGTGGTCGGCGGCGGCTGCACCGGCCTGTCGGCCGCCCTTCATGCCGCCGAGCGCGGCCTGAAGGTGGTGCTGCTCGAAGGCGGCAAGATCGGCTGGGGCGCGTCGGGCCGCAATGGCGGCCAGATGATCCCTGGCCTGCGCAAAGGCGCCAAGGGGTTGGTCAAGCTTTACGGCCCCGAGCGGGCGAAGGCGCTGTTCGACCTCGCCTTCGAGGCGCGGGGCCTGGTGCTCGACATCATCGAGCGCCACGCCATCGATTGCGATCTGCGGCTGACCGGCCATCTCGTCGGTGCCGTTAATGGCTCCGACCTCAGGGATCTCGAAGACGAGGCCAAATGCCTCGAGAGCGTGATGAAGTTCCGCGACGTCGAGATCCTGTCGGCGGCGCAGGCACGCGGCAAGGTGGACACGCCCTATCATGGCGCGATGTATGAGCCGCTTGGCGGCCATATGCATCCGCTGAACTACACGCTCGGCCTTGCCCGTGCCGCCGTGGCGGCCGGTGTCGTCATCCATGAAAATTCCGTCGCGGTAAAGCTGGAGCGCGAGCCTTCGATCCGGGTCTCGACGGCGCAGGGGTCGGTAAGGGCCAAACATGTCGTGCTGGCCGGCGACGCGTTGCTGCATGGGCTGGAGCCGCGCGTCAACAGCCGCATCATGCCGGTCGGCAACTACATCGTCGCCACCGAACCGCTGGAGGGCAAACACAATGTCATCCCGGCCAATGTCGCGGTGTCCGACACGCGCTTCGTCGTCAACTACTACCGCATGTCGGCGGACGGTCGGCTGCTGTTCGGCGGCGGCGAGCGCTACACGCCATCGCCGCCGGCCGACATCGCCGGCTTCGTGCGGCCGCACATGGAGGCCACCTTCCCGCAACTGAAGGGCTGCCGCATCGATCATGCCTGGGGCGGTCTGGTGTCGGTGACCACGTCGCGGCTGCCGCATGTCGGGCACTATGGCGAGGTCTATTTCGCGCATGGCTATTCCGGCAAGGGCGTCATCCTGTCAACGCTGTCGGGCAAGCTCTTGGCCGAAGCGATTACGGGCGACGCCTCGCGGCTGGACCTGTTCTCGACGCTGACGCCGATGCCGTTCCCGGGCGGTACAGCGCTGCGGGGCCCGCTCTATGTGCTGGGGATGTTGTGGTACGCCATGCGCGACCGCATCAAGCATTGAAGGCTGCGGCCGGCGGGCGCGAAATCATTGGAGGCGATTGCATGCGTGATTTTCAGTTCCCCGGCCGCTCGCCAGTTCGCGCGACAGAAGCGATGGCGGCGACATCGCATCCGCTGGCGACGCTGGCCGCCATCGACATGCTGCGCTCCGGCGGCAATGCCATGGATGCCGCTGTCTGCGCTGCGGCGGTGCAAGGCGTCGTCGAGCCGCAATCGACCGGCATCGGCGGCGACTGTTTTGTGCTCTACAGTCCCAAAGGCGAGGGCGATGTTCTCGCTTTCAACGGCTCGGGGCGTTCGCCCGCTGCGGCAACCGCCGAATGGTATCTGGAGCGGGGGCATAGCGAACTGCCTGCGGCCGGACCGCATGCCGTCACCATACCAGGCGCCATCGATGCATGGTGCCGGCTACTCGAGGACCACGGAAAAAAGGGCATCGACGCCGCGCTGGCGCCAGCCATTCGCTATGCCGAACAAGGCTATGTCGTTTATGATCGCGTCGCCTTCGACTGGGCCGACGAGGTCGCCCTGCTCTCAGCCGATGAACACGCCGCGCGCATATTCCTGCCCGAGGGAAGGGCGCCGCAAGCCGGCGATGTGCATCGGCAGCCGCACTTGGCGGACACCTTGCGCATCATCGCCAACGGAGGCCGTGCAGGGTTTTATGAAGGTGAGGTCGCGGACGATCTGGTGGAACGTCTTCGCGCGCTGGGCGGGCTGCATGCATTGGAGGATTTCGCCGAGACCCAAGGCGACTACGTTACGTCGGTGAATACGTCCTATCGCGGCTACGATATCCATCAGATGCCACCGAACAATCAGGGCATGACGGCGCTGATCATGCTGAATGTGCTTTCGGGCTTCAGCCTTGGTTCGTTGGAGCCGAACAGTGCCCAGCGGCTGCATCTCGAGATCGAAGCCGGCCGGCTTGCCTACCAGGACCGCGATACTTTCATCGGCGACCAGGATTTCGTCCAGGTCCCCGTCGAACAACTGCTGTCGGCAGCCCATGCGGAGCGGCTGCGCGCCGCCATCGATCCGGCCCTCGCCATGACGCATCTGCCGCGGCTTGAGCTGTCGCGCAGCGACACCGTCTATATCTCCGTGGTCGACCGCGACCGCAATTCGGTCAGCTTCATCAACTCGACCTTCGGTTCCTTCGGCAGCGGCGTCGTCGGTCCCAAGACAGGCGTCGTGCTGCAGAATCGCGGCAGCAGTTTTCGCCTCACGGAAGGCCATCCAAATCGTATCGCGCCGCGAAAGCGACCGATGCACACCATCATGCCTGGCATGGCGACGCGAGGGGGTAAGGTGGTGATGCCGTTCGGGGTGATGGGCGGCGGCTACCAGCCGTTCGGCCATGTCCATCTGCTGACCAACATGATCGATTTCGGGATGGACCCGCAGCAGGCACTGGATGCGCCACGGGTGTTCTACAAGGACAATGCCGTGCTGGCCGAGCGCGGGATTCCGGCTGAGGCGATCGCCGGCCTGCGTCAGCGCGGCCATCAGGTTTCGATCGCCGAGGAGCCGCATGGCGGCGGCCAGTTGGTGCTGATCGATTGGGAAAAGGGCACGCTCACCGGTGCCTCCGATCCGCGCAAGGACGGTTGTGCGCTGGGCTACTGATCTGCGTTGCTGGAATGCGCATTCAGAACCAGATCAGCCAGACAAGCTGCAGGATTACCAGTGCAATGGCGTCCCAGAAGATGAGTTCGCCCATCGAGAACCAGCGCCGCGACCGGTTGAAGCTGTAGAACAGCCACCCGACCAAGGCTGCGGCGGCCAGCGGCACCAAAGCGAGCAGCGTGCTCACGGCAGTCGCGCTCCCGACACCGCATCGAATGTGTGCAGCGCCGCCGGCGGAAAGTGTAGATAAAGCGGCTGGCCGGGATCGAAAGCGCGATCGACATTCACGGTCCTGACGATCAGCGCGTTGGCCTCGCTCGTGGCGAAGATCAGCACGTCCGGCTCGACCGGTTCGACGACGTCGACGGCAAACAGGATGGCATAGCCGGCAGTCGCGTCGACAAGCTGGATCTGCTCGGGGCGAATGCCGAGCACGATGGGACCATCAGGCTTTCCCGGAAGCGGGCAAGTGAAACCGCTGGCGTGGAAGACGCCGGCGCGGACATCGCCATCGAACGTGTTCATCGCTGGACGGCCGATGAATTCAGCGATGAAGCGATTGGCAGGCCGCCGATAAATCTCGCGCGGGTCGTCGTACTGGATCAGTGCGCCTTCGCGCAACACCGCGACCCTGGTCGCCAGCGTCATCGCCTCTTCCTGGTCGTGTGTGACGAAGACGAAGGTCTTTTTCAGCTCGCGATGCAGACGCTTCAGCTCGGTGCGCATGTGGAGCCGCAACAAGGCGTCGAGATTGGACAGCGGCTCATCCATCAGACAGAGGCTAGGTTGCCAGACCAGGGCGCGGGCCACGGCGACGCGCTGCGCCTGGCCGCCCGACAATTGCGAAGGGCGGCGGTCGAGGTAACGGGTGATTTCGAGCAGCTCGGCCATGGCGCGGACGCAGCGGTCGAGCTCGGCAGCCGGCATCTTTCGGATGCGCAAGGGATAGGCGATGTTCTCGTAGACGCTCTTATGGCTGTAGAGCGCATAGTTCTGGAACACCATGCCCATGCCGCGCAGGCGCGGCGGCAGGTCGGTGACATCGAGGCCCTCGACCATGATGCGCCCGGCCGTGGGACGTTCAAGGCCGGCAAGCAGCCGGCAGGCTGTCGTCTTGCCGGAACCAGAGGGCCCGAGCAGAACCAGGAATTCGCCGGGCTCGAAAGCAAGGTCGAGCGCCTGCAGCGCCACCGTCCCGTCAGGGAAAGCCTTGGTGACGCCGTCGAAAACAATTGCCATGCAAGGATCCCTTCAACCCTTGACCGCGCCGAAGGTGAGGCCGCGGACGAGCTGTTTCTGGACAAGGAAAGTGAAAAGCACGATCGGCAGCGTCGCCACGATGGCGACCGCCGCGACTTGGCCCCATAGCGTGCCATGCGGCGTCACCAGCCCCGGTATGCCGACGGTCAGCGGCCGCCCGTCGAAGGCGACGAGGATGAAGGCGTAGAGGAACTCGTTCCACGACAGGATGAAGCAGAGCACGGCCGTCGCGCCGATGCCGGGTGCGGCCAGCGGTGCAACGACGAAGAAGAAGGCGCCGAGCCGCGAGCGGCCGTCCATCATCGCGGCCTCGTCGATCTCCCTGGGGATTTCGGCGAAGAAGCCGCGCATCATCCAGACGACGAGCGACAGGTTGAAGGAGGTGTGGGCGATCACAACGGCGTAGATGGTGTCGATCAGGCCCAGCGAGGTGAAGAACAGGAACAGCGGCACGGCGATCGAGATCGGCGGCGCCATGCGCGTGGTCAGGAAGAAGAAGAACAGGTCTTCCTTGCCTGGAAAATCCGAGCGGGCAAAGCCGTAGGCGGCCGGCGCGCCGATGACGATGCAGAGCACCGTCGACGAGACCGAGATCAGCACCGAATTGATCGCCAGCGGCCAGTATTCCTTGTCGATGAAGACGGCGGGATAGTTGGCAAGCGTCGGCGAAAAAATCCATTTCGGCACAGAAGACAGAAGATCGACGCGGTTCTTGAACGACGCCAGCACCATCCAGACATAAGGGGTCAGCGCCACCACGACGGCGACGAGCAACACCGACCAGGCAAAGCTTTTCCAGGCGCGGTTGGTGGATTGATCGATCATCGCCGCGCCCTCAAAACGCCGCCGCCTGCTTGCGGCTCGACCAGTAGACGGCCTTGTAGAAGACGGAGCACAGGATCAGCACGACGAGATAGATCATGAAGGCGACCGCGGCGCCGTAGCCGAGGTCCCAGTTGCGGAAGTTGACGCGGTAGGCGTAGATCGACACCAGTTCGGTCAGCGTTCCCGGACCGCCGCCGGTCATCAGGAAAACCTTGTCGAACTCCTTGAAGGCATCGATGCCGCGCAGCAATAGCACCAGCGCGATGACGGGCCGCAGCAGCGGCAGCATGACATCGCAAAAGATCTGAAACGGTTTTGCGCCATCCATCATCGCCGCCTCGAACGGCGCGCGCGGCAGGCTCATCATCCCGGCGAGCATGATCAGGGTGACGAAGGGCGTCCACTGCCAGACATCGATGGCGACGATGGTCGGAAACACCAGGTCGGGTGCCGAAAGCACCGCCGAATTCTGCGCCAGCAGGCCAACCTTGCGCATGTAGAAGGTGAGCATGCCGAAATCGCCCTGCAACAGCAGCCGCCAGATCAGCCCGACGGCGACCGGCGCAATCATCATCGGGATGAGCAGCAGTGTGGTGAGAAGCCGCTGGCCGGCGACGAAGCGGAAGATCAGGAAGGCCAGCGCAAAGCCGAGCAGGAATTCGAGGCCGACGGCGATGATGACGAATTTCAGCGTCAGCAGGAACGATGCCCAGAAGAATGGATCGTTGCGCATCAGCTTGCGGAAATTGTCGAAGCCGACGAAGGCGCCCCCATGGCTGGCATCAGCGAAGCTGAGGTCGGTCAGCGCGGTGTAGACCATGTAGTAGAACGGGCCGACCAGGAAGACGACGACGAGCAGTGTCGCCGGCAGTATCAAGAGCGGTCCCACCCCACGGTCGAGAAGCGGCATTCCGCGGCGCGGCGATGGAGTGCGGTTCGTCACGGGCGTTTCCTGCGGACAAGAACGGCTACCCGCTTGTGCGGGTAGCCTCTGCGCGACATCTCAAGGCCTATCGTGCCGGATAGGTCATTGGTGCGCAAGAACCGAGCAATGTCGAGATATCGGTGGCGGCGGTGTCGAGGGCGGCCTGCGCCTCCTTTTCGCCGGCGAGGTAGGACGACAATTCGCGCACCAGTATGTCGGTCATCTCGGCCGATTGCGGCAGCGTCGCCTTCGGCACCGCATGCTCGTTGGCCTCCATCGAAGCCTTGGCATAGGGCAGCTTCTGCACCTCCGCCGAAGCATAGACATCGGGCCGACCTGAAGCGCCGCCATTGAGATGCTGTTCGAGCTGACGGTCATAGCCCATCATCCACTGGACGAAGAGGAAGGCGGCCTGCTGGTTCTTCGAATAGACCGGGATGAGATAGGTCCAGCCCTCGACCTGGCCGATCTTGCCGCCGTCGCCTTGCGGCACGAGATCGAAGCCAACCTTGCCGACCACCGTGGAGGCCGTGGTGTCGACCGACACGGCATAGGTTGCGTCGTTCCACATGATCAGCTCGGCGACCTTGGCTTGCTGCATCAGCGCCATGACATCATCCCAGAAATAGTTGAGGCTGTCCGGCGGCGAGAATTGCAGCAGGCTCTTGTAATATTCGAGCGAGGCGACGGCCTTGGGGCTGTTGACGATGACCGGGCCGCAGGCCGAGCCGCTCTTCACGTCGAGCACGTCGCCGCCGAAGGAATAAAGGAAATTGAGCCACTCATACCACAGTGCCTCATGGCGCTTGCCCTGCAGGGCGGTGCCGTAAAAACCCTGGTCGGGGCGATAGAACCATTCGGCGATATCGCGGTACTGCTTCCAGTCCTTGGCGGGAGCGAGGTCGTAGCCATACTTGGCCTTGAAGCCTGCCTGCTCCTTGGGATCGGCGAGCAGGTCCGAGCGATACCACATGAACATGTTGAGCACTGTGAAGGGGAAGCCGTACTCCTTGCCGTCATACCAGGAGATTTCGTGCCAGGCAGTCTGGTAGAGCTGCTTCTCCGGCTCGAAGCTCGGATCGCGCAAAGCCGGGTCGGCCATCATCTTGGCGATTTCGACCAGATGGTTGTTGGTGGCGAACTTGCCGAGTTCGCGATGCGGCTGGATGATGACGTCGTAGCGGCCGCGGTGCGAGTTGAGATCGAGCTGCACCTTGTTGACGGCTTCCGAGTGCTCGTACATCTCGACTTCGACATGGATGCCGGTCTGTTTTTCAAACTCCGGCGCCATCTTCTTCAGCGCTTCGAGCGGCGGCAGCGCCTCGCCGACCATGCGGATGGTCTGGCCGCTATAGGGTTTCGACGCCTCTTTCAGATTCCACGCGGCCGCTTGTGTCACTTGCCACGTCAGGGGCCACACAAATACGGCTGCGACGAGCAGTCTGGACGCGGTACGTCTCAGCGGCTTGAGCATTCTTCCCTCTCCCTAGACGTCGTGCCTGGCGGGCCGGCGCCCGTTCTGTCATAAAATGTGTGGTACTGCAAATCAAAATGTGGCACCTTGCAACAAATGGTTGGGAGGTGTTAACAGACCGGCAGCAAACCGGCTTTCCCGACCAGGCGAGGGACCTTTCGGATGGACTTCATCTTCATGCTGACGCGCCACGATCGCACGGTCGAGGACTGTCTCGACCTGGTCGATTTGATTGAGCCGGTCGGCCTGAAGCATGTCGGCTTCAAGGATATTGGCGTCGCGCCGGATGTGCTGCGCAAGCTCGCTGTCGCCATTGGCCGGACAGGCGCCACCACTTACATGGAAGTTGTCTCGACGACGGCTGAGGCCTGCCTTAATTCCGCGCGCATCGCCAGGGATCTCGGCATCCAGCGCCTGCTAGGTGGTACTCAGGTCGACGAGATCATGGCGTTGCTGGAGGGGAGCGGCATCGAATACTACCCTTTTCCCGGGCGGCCGGTCGGCCATCCGACCAAGCTCGGCGGTTCGGCCGAGGATGTCGAGGCCGACTGCCGCGCCTTCGCCGAGAAGGGTTGTGCGGGATGCGACATCCTCGCCTATCGCGCCACCGAGGCCGACCCGGCCGAACTGGTGCGCGCAGCCCGGCGCGGGCTTGGTCCGTCGCGGCATCTGATCGTCGCCGGTGCTGTGGCATCAGCCGATCGGATCAAGGCAATCAAGCTGGCCGGCGCCAACGCTTTTACCATTGGCACAGCGGTTTTCGATGGCTCCTATTCGCCGACGAAAGGTTCTATCCTCTCGCAACTGCGGGATGTCCTGGCGGATTGCGAGCGTGTCTAATGCCAGTCATCGGCATCGATCTCGGCACACAAAGCCTGAAGGCGATCGTTGTCGACGACGAATTGCGGCTGCGTGGCGAGGCCGCTGTGCTGTACCAGCCGGCCTTCCCGGCGCCCGGCTGGGCCGAACAGAACCCGGCGCTGTGGCTGGCGGCGCTCAAGCCGGCCATTGCCGGCGCGCTCGACAAGGCTGGGCTTGCGCCGTCCGACATCAAGGGTATTGCCATTGCCGGCCAGCTCGACGGCTGCGTCGCGGTAGATGGCAATGGTGAGGCGCTGGCTCCGTGCATCATCTGGATGGACCGGCGGGCGGCAGGAGAGATCGCCGGCATCGATCCGGACTTCATCCGCGAGCGCACCGGTCTTGTCCTCGATGCCACGCATATGGCGGCGAAAATCCGCTGGGCAGCGCGCAACCTGCCCGAAGCGCGCCGGGTGGCGCTCTGGCATCAACCGGTATCGTTCGTGGTCGCGGCGCTGTGCGGTCGTGCCGTCATCGATCACGCGCTGGCCTCGACAACCATGCTCTATGGACTGAAGGAGCACAACTATGCCGGCGATCTGCTGGCGGCCTTCGACATCGATGCAGATAAATTGCCCGGCATCGACGATGCATCTGAGATCGCCGGCGCCTTGACGCACGCCGGCGCCGAGCTCACCGGTTTGCCTGTGGGCACGCCGCTGGCGGTCGGCACCGGCGATGATTTTTCGGCCGCCATAGGCGCCGGGGTCGTCGTGCCCGGTGTCGTCGCCTGCAATCTCGGCACGGCCGAGGTGGTCGGCGCGGTGTCCGGCACGCTTCGCCTCGACCCCGGCGGCCTGGTCGAGACCCATGGCTTTCTCGGCGACGGCTATTTCATCTCCAACCCCGGATGGCTCTCGGGCGGCGCGGTGACGTGGTTTCTAACAACCTTCGGCGTCGATTCGCCGGCAGCGATGTCGGAACTGGCGGCGACGGTGGTTGCCGGCAGCGACGATTTGCTGTTCTTGCCCGCGTTGTCCGGTGCCATGGCGCCGCGCTGGATCGCCGAAGCGCGTGCCGCTTTCTACGGCCTGACATCCTTCCACGGCAAAGCGGCCTGCGCTCGCGCAGTGCTGGAAGGCTGCGCCTTCGCCATGCGCGACGTTGTCGACCGGCTGGACGAGCTCGGCATAACAACCGGGCGCATCCGGCTCTCAGGCGGTGGCGCGCGCAGCCGGGTGTGGGGGCAAATCCGGGCCGATGTCAGCGGCAGGCCGGTCGAGATCGCGGGTGCGGCCGATGCCTCGCCGATCGGTGCGGCAATCCTTGCCGCCGCAGCCATCGGCCTTACCTCCTCAGTGCGGCAGGCGGCTGAAAGGCTGGCCGGCCACGTCGAGACGATCGACCCTGATCCTTCCGCCAAGGCCGCCTACGACAGAAGTTACCGCCGGTATCGCACCTTGTTCGATGCCCTGACCCCGCTTCATGCTGACTGACCGGACCGCATCCTATGTCCAGACAAATGCTCGATCGCCTTATTGCCGGCACGCTGCCTGACCCGGATAGCCAGGGAATGCTGTCGGTGCCGCTGAAGACCATCGTCATAGGGCGCGGTCTCGGCGACGAAGCCGATGCGCTGGTCAAGCCACTGCCGCTCGGCCGCAGGCTCGCCGTTGTCATGGATCCCGACACAAGGCTGGCGCTCGGCGAGAGAGTGTCGATTGCGCTGCGCGGCTCCAGCGATGTCGACAAGATCATCCTGCCGCGCCATCCGCATCCCGACATGGACGCCGTGCGATCGGTGATCGCCCGCACGAAAGATGCCAGCGGTCTGGTCGCGGTCGGATCGGGCTCGATCAATGACATCACTAAATATGCCGCCCATCTGACCCAAAAGCCCTATGCGGTGTTCGGCACCGCGCCGTCGATGAACGGCTACACCTCGGTGTCTGCGGCAATCACAGAGGACGGCCTGAAGAAATCGCTGACGGCGAGCCTGCCGGTCGGTGTCTTCCTCGATCTCGATGTCATGGCGCGAGCGCCGCACCGGCTGATCGCTGCCGGCTTCGGCGATTCGATGGCGCGGCCGACCGCGCAGACCGATTGGCTGATGGCGCATCTGTTGCTCGGCACGCCCTACCGGGAGGCGCCGTTCATGCTTCTGGCCGAGGACGAGAAGGCGCTTATCGCCAAGGCCGGCGAACTCGGGACCGGCGACATTGAGGCGATGGAAGTGCTGGTGCGCACGCTGGTCATGTCGGGCCTTGGCATGACTTTGTGCGGCGGCTCCTATCCGGCCAGTCAGGGCGAACATCTCATCGCCCACTATATCGACATGCGGGGCCAGGGATTGCCCGAGGCGCATCACGGCGAGCACATAGCGGTGACGACATTGACGATGGCGCGGCTGCAGGAACGCGTGCTGGCGCTGCGGGAGCTGCAGCTCGCGCCGTCCGCCGATACGCCAGACCGCTTCATCGAAATCTTCGGCGAAACGCTCGGACGTTCCTGCTGGGCGGCATTCAAGCCCAAGCTGCTGGACCGCGAACGGGCGGACGCTGTCAACACCATGCTGGCCAGGCAGTGGCGCTCGCATCGCGAAAGGCTGCTGCGGGTGGCACGCCCGGCGCGCGAGATCGCGGCAGCACTGCGTGCCGCCGGCGCCCCAACCACGCCGCAAGAGGTCGCCATACCGGCTGGCTTCTACGACGAGGCGGTCGCCAATGCGCGGCTGATCCGCGACAGGTTCACCATGCTCGACGTCGCTGCTGCCTCGCTCGAAACGGTTGCGGCGGGAGCCTGAGCGGGTGCTGCGTCCGCTCACCGACTTCACCGCGCCGGACCGGCGCAACATCGCTGTCGTGCTGACCGACATAGACGACACCTTGACCGACAACGGGCGGTTGCCGGCAAAAGCCTATGCGGCGCTCGAGCGGCTGAAGCAGGCCGGATTCATTGTCGCGCCGGTTACCGGCCGCCCTGCCGGCTGGTGCGACCTGATCGCCCGGCAATGGCCGGTGGACGGCGTGATCGGCGAGAACGGCGCCTTCTATTTCCGCTACGACGACGCCAAAAAGCGGATTGTTCGCCACTACGCCAAGAGCGCTGCCGAACGGCAGGCCGATGCCGCGCGCCTCAAGGAGATCGAGCAAACCGTTCTGCGCGAAGTTCCGGGTGCGGCGGTCGCGGCCGACCAGGCCTATCGCGAGGCCGATCTGGCGATCGATTTTTGCGAGGACGTGGCGCCGCTGCCCAAAACCGAGGTTCTGAAGATCATCGGCATCTTCCAGCGCTACGGCGCGACGGCGAAAATCTCGTCCATCCACGTCAATGGCTGGTTCGGCAAATACGACAAACTGTCGACAAGCCGGCTATTCTTGCAGGACTGTTTCGGTATAGATATCGACCACGACAAGGACAGCATTGTCTTCGTCGGCGATAGTCCAAACGATGCACCAATGTTCGGCTTCTTCCCCAACAGCGTCGGCGTCGCTAATGTGCTGGACTTCGCCGGCGAGCTTCCGGCGTCTCCCGCCTTCATCACAAGCGGGCGCGGCGCGCAAGGGTTTGCCGAGCTTGGCGACGCGCTGATTGCTGCAAAGGGAATGGAATAGTCATGGACCAAGGCCGACTGACGAAGAAGGAGCGGCACGCGCTTATCCTTTCGGAAGTGCGCCGGTCGGCGTCGATACGCATCTCCAAGCTCGCACGGCGCATCGGCGTCGCCGGCGAGACCATCCGCCGCGATCTCATCGAACTCGGCGATGCCGGGCTGATCAACCGCACCTATGGCGGTGCGACGATCTCGCTGGTGACATCAGAACCGGTGATTTCGGAGCGTGGCCTGACCCTGATCGAGGAGCGCGCCCGCATCGGCCGCGGCGCGGCAAGCCTTGTCGAGAAGGGCCAGATCGTGATGATCGATGGCGGTTCGACCACCTATGAGGTGGCGCGCAACCTTTCGCAGCTGAAGCGCGACCTGACCATCATCACCAATTCCACCGGAGTGGCCTCTGTGGCCGGCGCCAATCCGACCTTTCGGGTGCTGCTCTGCCCCGGGACCTATGATAGCCGGGAAGGCAGCGTGTTGGGCGAAGACACCGTCGAGTTCCTGCGCCGCTACAATGCCGACGTCGCCATTATCGGGGCATCGGGGATAAGCGCCGATGGTCCGAGCGACATGATCTCGGGCGCCGCAGCCGTTAAACGCGCAATGATATCGCGTTCACTGTCGACGGTGCTGGTGGTGACCCACGACAAGTTTGGCCGCAGCAGTCTGGAACGCATCTGCGGGCTCGATGACATTGCCGATATCGTCACCGACAGCGAACCGAAGGCCGACCTGCGCACTGCTGCCGAACAGGCGGGCACGGAGCTGCATGTGTTTGCCGCCGACTGATCAGCATTGGCTATCCGGCGGCATCCCTGTTGGTCAGCGCGATGTGGCAGCAGCCGGGGCCGTGGCCCGGCGTCCAGGTGACATTGTCGAAGCGCACGCCCGTTGCCTCGAACAGACCACGGTCGAAAGCGCCGGCGATGCGGCAGAGCGTGGCGAGTTTTTCATCACCGACACCGGCCTCGACCCAGGCGTCCTTCAGCGGACAACGCTTCACCTTGAAGGCGATGTGGTCCGGCCCGCGCTCGACATCGGTCGGATACATCAGGCCGCCATCCGGGCTGACGGCCAAAAATGCCTCGCCGATGGCCGGCGCGTCGTTAGGTCCGAAACGGGCGAAGGCGGCCGCCGCCACCTCCTTGCCGCGCTGCTCGATGGTGCGGATCATGATCGCCTCGGCCTTTTCCGCGCCGAGTTCGCCGGTCAGCTCGTCGAGAAACAGACGGTAGAGATCGGCGCGGTTGCGGAAGGCGGAATCGAGTTCGCGCGAGAGTTTTTCGGCTCTGGCTTCTGGTTCGTTCATGGTACTTGCCTGCTGCTTCTGTCCAATCTTGGCGCCGCCGCAACCAGCGCCTTGCCGATTGCCGATTGCGGCGCGTCGACTACGTTGCGGGGGTCGCCGCTCTCGGCGATCCGCCCGGCGTTGAGAAGAACGACGCGGTGGGCGATGGCCCGTACGACGCCGAGATCATGCGAAATGAAGAGATAGGCGATCCGTTCCCTGGCTTGCAGGTCGAGCAGCAACTCAAGGATCTGTCCGCGGACCGAAACGTCGAGCGCCGACACCGCCTCGTCGAGCACGATCAGCGACGGTTTGGTCGCGATGGCTCGGGCGATGGCGACGCGCTGGCGCTGGCCGCCGGAGATTTCGTGAATGGCGCGCGGGGCGAGATCGGCTGCCAGCCCGACGCGATCCAGCAAGGCAGCAATGCGGGCCGGCCTCTCGGCGCGGGAAGCGATGGCATGGATGCGCAAGGGATCGTCAAGCACGCGAGCCACCGTGGCGCGCGGGTTGAACGCGGCGAGCGGATCCTGGAACACCATTTGCAGGCGCGCGCGCTTGGTGCGCAGGGCCGCACCCTTCAAGAGCAGAAAGTCATCGCCTTCGAACTGGACGGTGCCGGCGTCGGGCTCGATCAACCTAAGCACCAGCCGCGCGATCGTCGACTTGCCGCTGCCGGAGGGCCCGGCCAGCGCCAGCGTCTCGCCGGGTTCGATGGCGAAGGAGACACCGTCGACGGCCGCGATGGCCTTGCCGCCAAGACGGTATCGCTTGGTAAGACCGGAGACGGTGAGCAAGTTCATGCCGGCGCCCGTCGTAGCAGCGGATCGGCGTCGAGGCCGAGATGGGCGTTGAGCAGCGTTCGCGTATAGGCATGGCGCGGGGCGTTTATGATTTGCTCCGTCGGGCCGAGTTCGATCAGTTCGGCGTTCCGGAATACAGCGATACGCTCTGCGAGTTCGGCGGCCAGCGCGATGTCGTGGCTGATGAACAGCAGCGTCATGCCGTCCTCCGCCACCAGTTGCCGAATGAGGCTGACGATTTCGGCTTGCACAATGGTGTCCAGCGCGCTGGTCGCCTCATCGGCGATCAGCAGTTTCGGACCGGCTGCAATGGCCGCGGCAACAGCAACGCGCTGCTTCTGGCCGCCGGAGAGCTGGTGCGGGAAAGCACGCATGGCGGTTTGTGGGTCGGGCAGCCGGACACGTTGGAGCAGGGTTTTGGCTTTGGCGTAAGCTTGTGGCCAGTCGAGGCCGAGGTGGGTGCGGGCGACTTCGGCGATCTGTTTGCCGACGGTCATGACGGGGTCGAGGCTGGCGGAGGGGTCCTGGAAGACGAAACCAATGTCGCGACCGGGAAGGGGGAGCGTGCTGGGCTCGGTTAATTTGAGAGGTCGGCGTTCCGTCACACCCCCCTCTGTCCTGCCGGACATCTCCCCCGCAAGGGGGGAGATTGCTCTCTCATCTCCGCCTTCGCCAACCACGAACGTTGCAGAAGGGAAGCCGTCGGCAAAGCTGCTGATCTCCCCCCTTGCGGGGGAGATGTCCGGCAGGACAGAGGGGGGTGGGAAGGATCGCGGCGCCTGAAATTGCCACTTGACATGCCCTTCAATCTTGGCGCTCGCCGGCAGCAGTCCAGCCACCGCCAGCGCCAGCGTGCTCTTGCCCGAACCGCTTTCGCCAATGATCGCCAGCCGCTCGCCGGCAATAACATCCAGGCTGACCCCCTTCAGCGCCGTCACCTCGCTGCCATCTCGCCGATAGCGCACTGACAGATCGCGTATCTCAGCCAGTGCGGTCACGACAGGCTCCTCCGCACCGCCGTCGTTTCGACCACGCCTTCGCCGGTGAGATAGACGCCAAGCACGGTCAGCACCAAGGCGATGCCCGGAACGATCGACAGAAAGGGCGCGGTGCGCAGCACAGTGCGGCCCTCGGCGATCATGCCGCCCCAAGTGACGCGATTGGGGTCGCCGAGACCGAGGAAGGACAGCGCTGCCTCGGTGAGGATCGCGGCGGCCACGATCACCGAGGACAAGGCCAGCACCGGCGGCAACGCGTTGGGCAACACCTCGCGAAAAGCGATCTCAAGCGGATGCATGCCGATGACGCGAGCGCCGGCGACGTAATCGCGCTCGCGGATCGACAGCACTTCGGCGCGCGCTACACGCGCCGGTCCGGTCCAGGCGCCAAGCGCTATTGCCGTGACGACGACGCCGAGCGACGGCCCGACGACGCTGACGAAGGCCAGCGCCAGGAGAAAACTCGGCACGGTCTGGAAGGCATCGGTGATGCGCATCAGCCCCTCGTCCACAAGGCCGCCGGCAAAGCCGGCCAGCGTGCCGACGACCGCGCCGATGAAGAGTGCCGCCGCTGCCGCCGCCAGGCCGACCGCCAGCGAGGTGCGGGCGCCGTGGAACAGTTCGGCCAGCACGTCACGGCCGAGCCGGTCGGTGCCGAGCGGCAGCGACCAGTCCTGGAAGGGCGGCAGCAGTGCTGGTCCGGCAATGGCCTGCGGGTCGCCGGGGAAGAGCAGCGACGCAAACAGCGCCATGGCGAACAGAAGCGCCAGGATGATCGCGCCGGCGACCGCTTCCGGCCGGCGCAGGAACCGCGGCAGCGCGCTCACGCGCTGGCCTCGCCGGCGCCGACGCGCGGGTCGAGGAAGGCGTAGGCGATGTCGACGGCAAGGTTGACGGCAATGACGAGGACGGCGCTGGTGAGGATGATGCCGAGCAGCAGCGGCGTGTCGCGCGAAGCGACCGCTTCCTGCGCCAGCCGGCCGAGCCCGGGCACGGCAAAGACGCTTTCGATGACGACGCTGCCGCCCAGCATCTGCGCCGATTGCAGGCCGAGCATGGTGACCAGCGGCAAGAGCGCGTTGCGGGCGACATGGGCGAGCACGATGCGGCGGCGTGACAGCCCCCTGGCGCGGGCGGCGAGCACAAAATCCTGCCGCCACGCCTCGGCCATGCCGGCGCGCATCATGCGCAGATAGAGCGCGAGATAGATGAAGCCGAGCGCGGAAACCGGCAGGACGAGGTGGACGGCGATGTCGGTGGCGCGGTCAAAACCGGTCTTGTCCGAGGCCAGGCTCTCGATGCCGCCGATCGGCAGCCAGCGCAGGTCGACGGCAAAGACGACGATCAGCACCAGGCCAAGCCAGAAACCCGGCACGGCATAAAGCGCCAGCGAGCCGATCGACAGGAAGCAGTCGCGAAAGCTGCCGGGTCTGGCGCCGGCGTAGATGCCGAGCGCCGAGCCCAAACCGAAGGAGAGCGCGGTGGCGGTCACCATCAAGAGCAGTGTCGTCGGCAGGCGTTCCAGGATGACATCGCGAATTGGCCGCGAGAAGGTAACGGACTGGCCGAGGTCGAAATGCAGCAGCGCCCAGAGATAGTTCGCGAGCCGTGTCAGCTCGGACTGGTCGAGGCCCCAGCGATGACGCAGCAATTCGATCATGCCGGCGTCGCCGCCGGTCGAGACGATGTAGGCGTCGACCGCGTCACCGGGGGCGGCTTCCAGGAGGAGGAATGTGCCGATGATGACGATCAGCAGCACGAAGATGCTGCCGACGAGGCGACGGCGAATGAGGGTGAGGGCACGGGTCATGGCTGCCTTACCCTCCCCCTTGTGGGGAGGGTCGATCCGCGAAGCGGAGCGGGGTGGGGGTTCTCGTAGGGCGCTGGCCCCCCCCCCCGGGGGGGGGGGGGGGGGGGGGGGGGCCGCGCGCGCCGCGCGCGCCCCCCGCCGCGGGGGGGGGGGGGGGGGGTTCTCGTAGGGCGCTACCCCCACCCCGTCGAGCGGCTGCCGCTGCGCAGCAACCGCTCGCCGACCCTCCCCACAAGGGGGAGGGTGAAGGTTGGCGCTATCCGGCAGGACAGAACAGAGGCGTGAAGGAACTCTCATCCCTGATGATGAGCATTCGTCCAACCGATGCGCAAGCATGCCGGGCTGATCGCTAGCCAGCCAGATAGGTGTCCGCCCAGTTCGACACCGCCCATCGCGGGTTGTTGGCGATGTTGCCCACGGTATCGCGCGCGACGCTGATGAAGCTCCATTCGGCGACGTTGATCAGCGGCAGGTCCGCCGCGACCTGTTTCTGGAATTCCTTGTAGAGGTCGGTGCGCGCTGACGTATCCAGCGTCTCCGAAGCCTTGGCGATCAGCGCGTCGAGCGCGGCGTTCTTGTAGCCGCCCTGGTTGGAGAACGGCACGCCGTCGGGAATGCCGCTCTGCACCAGGATGGTGGTCGAGATCGCCGGGTCGCCGCGGAACACCGGCGGGCCGACGGCGAGGTCGAAGGCGTGGTCGGTGTAGACGGCCTTGATGTGCGCGGCCGAGTCGTTGTTGACGATCACGGCGTCGATGCCGATTGCCGCCAGCGCCTGGCGCAGATAGTCGCCGAACTGTTTTGTTTCGTTGAAATAGGGTGCCGGCAAAAGCTTGAGCGCAAACCGCTTGCCATCATCGGCCTTGGTGTAGCCGGCCTCATCGAGCAGGGCGTTGGCCTTGGCGACGTCGAAGGGATAGGTCGGCACGTCGGCGGTGTAGAATTGCGGGTCGTTCTTCGGCACCGGACCGGTAGCGGTGGCGGCATAGCCGAGGAACACCGTCTTGACGACGAAGTCCTTGTCGATGGCATGCGCGATCGCCTGGCGGACCTTCACGTCGGCCAGTTCCTTGCGGCGATGGTTGATCTCGACGACGAGCTGATAGGTCAGCCCCTCATAGCCCTTGGAGATCACCTTCAGGCCCGGCACCTTGGAGATGCGGTCGAGGTCGGCCAGGGGCACGGCGGAGAAGGCGGCGAGCTGGATCTCATCGGCCTCGAGCGCCGCTGCAGCCGACGTGCGGTCGGGTAGCACCTGGTAGATGATCTCGTCGAGATACGGCTCGTCCTTGGCCCAGTAATCCGCATTCCTGGTCAGCTTGTAATACTGGCCGGCCTTGTATTCGCCGAACTTGAACGGCCCGGTGCCGATGGGTGCATTGTTGGCCGGGTTGTCCTCGATCTTGCCGACCTCGTAGATGTGCTTCGGCACCACGCTTGACAGCGCCGGCAGCGCGTTGCGGATCAGCTGGAACGGCGTTGGCTTGGCGAATTTGAAGACGGCGGTCAGATCGTCAGGGGTGTCGACGCTGGCCAGATCCTTGAACACGGTGCGGCCGAGATTTTGCAGCGGCTTCCAGATCTGCAGCGCGGAGAAGGCGACGTCGGCCGAGGTGAACGGCTCGCCGTCATGCCACTTGACGCCGTCGCGCAGTTTGAAGGTCACCGACAGCCCATCGGCAGCACCTTCCCAGGAGAGCGCAAGACGGGGTTCCAGTCCGTCCTTGCCTTCGAACGAGGCTTCGGCCAGCGTTTCGACGATCTTGCTGGAGATGAAGAAGACGCCGTTGGAGGCGACGATGGCCGGATTGAGGTTGCGCGGCTCGGAATCGGCGGCAAGCACGAGGCGGCCGCCCTTCTTCGGCGTCTGCGCCCAGCTGAATGTGGGCATGGCGGTGGAGGCCAGCAGTAAAACTGAGCCGCCAAGCAGCGTGCGCCTGGAAATATCCGACATGATCAACCTCCGTCCTCTCCGCGACCAGATGGGCGCACCCCTCGAAGCTGGCGGCACCCGCCAGCATCCTCGCGGCGATTATCGCCCTTGCCAAGGGTTTCGCCAGAGACGGAATTGGCGCATCTTTGCTTGGCTTTGAAATTTTCGTCCTCTGGACCAGTTTTAGAGGTGGCCCTTTCATTCTGGTATTCTGGTAGGACCAGATTGCCGTAGTGTGCAGCAATGACGAGTGGTGACAGCCTGCCGAAGCAATCTAACCTGTTTCTGGCTGGACCAGAGTTAACGAAATGGTGCAGATTTGATCGAAGCCAAGGGATTGGACGCAGTACGGCCGGCGATCCCACTGATATCAGGGAGAGAAAGATGAACATCGCCCCGGGCAAGAGCGCCGTCAGCAATATCCCGTTCGATCAGGCGAGGGTCGACCGGCTGATGGAAGAGGCCGGCATCGATGTTCTGCTCGCGACCTCCAAGCACAACACGCAGTATCTGCTTGGCGGCTACAAGTTCATCTTCTTTGCCGCCATGGATGCGATCGGCCATAGCCGTTACCTGCCTATCGTCCTCTACGAAAAGGGCGGGCCCGGTCATGCCGCCTATATCGGCAACCGCATGGAAGGCGCCGAGCACCAGAACAGCCCGTTCTGGACGCCGACGCTGCATGCCGCCTGCTGGGGCACGCTCGATGCTGCCAATCTTGCGGTCGAGCACATCAGCAAGATCGGCAAGGCCGGCGCCCGCCTCGGCATCGAGCCGGCCTTCCTGCCGTCGGACGCCTATGCGCTGATCCGCAAGGCGTTGCCGGATGCCAGGCTGATCGACGCGACCGGCATGCTGGAGAGCATGCGCGCCATCAAGACCGACGCCGAGCTGGAAAAGCTGCGTATCGCCTCCGAGCTGATCACCGATTCCATGTTGGCGACCATCCGGTGGGCGCATGAAGGCACGACCAAGGCGGAGATCATCGAGCAGCTGCGGCGTGAGGAAACCAATCGCGGCGCGCATTTCGAATATTGCCTGCTGACGTTGGGCGCCAGCCACAACCGCGCGGCGTCACCGCAGGCGTGGAAAAAGGGCGAAGTGCTGTCGATCGATTCCGGCGGCAATTATCACGGCTATATTGGCGATCTCTGCCGCATGGGCATTCTGGGCGAACCGGATGCCGAGCTTGAGGATCTATTGGCCGAGGTCGAGACGGTGCAGCAGGCGGCGTTCTCGAAGGTGAGGGCGGGCACCATCGGCGGCGACATGATTTCGCATGCCGAGGGTGTGCTGAAGGCCTCCAAGGTCGCGCCCTACACGGATTTCTTCGCCCACGGCATGGGCCTGATCACGCATGAGGCTCCGTTCCTGATGACCAACCATCCGGTGACCTATGAAGGCACCTATGCCGCCAAGCCGCTGGAGACAAACATGGTGCTGTCGGTGGAGACGACCATGCTTCACCCGACGCGGGGGTTCATCAAGTTGGAGGACACGTTGGCGGTGACGGAAGCGGGATATGTGATGTTTGGGGATCGGGCGCGGGGCTGGAATAGAGGTGGGATAGCCTAGCTCGGCGCTACCCCCTCACCCGGATTGCCATCCGAATTGCGAAGGGCAATTCGGGGCTATCCGACCTCTCCCCGAGGGGAGAGGAGTTTGCGCCGGCGCTGGCTTCTGCCTCTTCTCCCCTCGGGGAGAAGGTGGCCGCGAAGCGGCCGGATGAAGGGGGCCTTTCGCGATTACTTCCCCGCCGGGATCAACCTGAAATCCGGCAACTCCCGCAGCACCAGTTCGGGTCCGGCCGGCGAATAGACGACGAAGAGCTGCATCGGCCCATCGCCCGTGTTCAGTGTCGAATGGAAACGGCTTTCCGGCACATAGATGGTGCAGCCGGGGCCGACCTTGGCGACGACCGGATTGCCCTCCTCGTCCTCCACCATCTGCTCGCCATTGCCTGAGATGACGAAGATGATCTCTTCCGCGCCGGGATGGTTGTGGCGCGTGTGTCCCTTGCCTGAGGGCAGGTCGACGACACCGCCGGAAAAGCGCTCAGCGCCATTCACTTCAGGCGCCACCGTCAGCGACAGCTTGCCCCAGTCAAAGCCGAAGGCGCTCACGTCCTTCGGGTATACGAATACCTTGCTCTTGTCGGTCATGATCTCATCCCCTTCTTTTTCTTCTGGTCGTGCAGCATGACGGCCTTGAAATCCGCCGTCTGCCTGGCGATCGCGGCTTCAGCCGGCAGCCGTTCCATCGAACTCGCGCCATAAAAGCCGTGCAGGCCCTTGCAGCGGTCGAGGATGTAGCGGGCATCATCCGGCATCGAGATCGGCCCGCCATGGCAAAGCAGGATGACATCCTTGCGCACCGAGCGCGCCGCGTTGGCGATGACGTCGATCTCGACCACGCAGTCGTCGAGCGACTTGGCCGACGTGGCTCCGATCGAGCCGCCGGTCGTCACCCCCATATGGGCAACGACGATGTCGGCGCCGGCTTTTGTCATGGCGCGCGCCTCGTCGGGGTTGAAGACATAGGGCGTGGTCAGAAGATCGAGCTTGTGCGCCTCGGCGATCATGTCGACCTCCAGCCCGAAGCCCATGCCGGTTTCCTCAAAACTCTGGCGCATGCTGCCATCGAACAGGCCGATGGTCGGGAAATTCTGCACGCCGGAAAAGCCCATCGTCTTCAGCTCGGCAAGCAGCAGCGGCATGATGACGAACGGATCGGTGCCGTTGACACCGGCCAGCACCGGCGTCTTTTTGACCACCGGCAGCACCTCATAGGCCATTTCCTTGACGATCTCGTTGGCGTTGCCATAGGCGAGCAGGCCCGCAGCCGAGCCGCGCCCGGCCATGCGATAGCGGCCGGAATTGTAGATGATGATGAGGTCGATGCCGCCGGCTTCCTCGGCCTTGGCCGACAGGCCAGTGCCGGCGCCGCCCCCAACGATGGGCACGCCGTCGGCGATCATCGCCTTGAACTTCTTCAATATGTCCTTGCGCGGTATTGCGGGCATTTGTTGGCTCTCACTATCTGGCGATGTCGAGGAAGGCCGCGGTTGCGGCTTTGGCAAATTCCGGATCGTTGATGTGCAACGGCAGGCGTGAGACCCGGCGCGCGGCGTTCGGCTTGATGGTGCGCTCGACGGCATCGAACAGCACGGCGTCGGCTTCGGGGTCGAAGAAGGCGCCGCCCTCGATGTCGAGTGCCGAGACGCCTTTTTCGGGGATCAGGAAATGCACAGGGCCCTCGCAGCGAGCGAGCCTGGTGCCGATCCGCTCGCCTATACAGCGGCATTCATCCACCGTGGTGCGCATCAGTGTGACGTTGGGATTGTGCTCGTAGAACAGCCGGCCCCTAAACTTCTCGGGAATGGTCGGCGGCGCCCAGAAATTGACCATGTCCAGCGCGCCGACCGAGCCTACATAGGGCAGCTTGGTGCGGGCGATGGCGCCGAAGCGGTCCTCCGTCGCAGGCAGCACGCCGCCGAGCAGCAGGTCGCAGACTTCCGTCGTGGTGATGTCGATGACGCCGGCGAGCAGGCCCGAGTCCGCGAGCTTCTCCATCGAGCGGCCGCCGGTGCCGGTGGCGTGGAAAACCATGCAGTCATAGTTGGCGCGCAACTGATCCGCGATGGAGGTCACGCAAGGCGTGGTGACGCCGAACATGGTGAGCCCGAGTGCCGGCTTGCCGGTGGCAGTCGGCGCCGGCTTTGCGGCCATGCCGGCGATCGCTTGCGCCGCGTTGTGCAGCACCGTGCGGGAGAGCCGGTTCAGTCCCGCCATATCGGTGACCGATGGCATCATGATGATGTCGGAGACGTCGACATAGGCCGCGGTGTCGCCGGAGGCGAGCGTCGAGACCATGATCTTGGGCAGCCCAAGCGGCAGCGCGCGCATGCCGGCAGTGATGATCGACGTGCCGCCGCCGCCGCCAATGCCGATCACGCCTGATATGTCGTCGCGCGACGGAATGAAATTTGTGAAGGCGGCGCTCATGCCGGCCACCGCCGTGCCGCGATCATCGATGCCGAGCACGCCACTGGCTCCATCCGGATGATGCGCCGCGACCTCGCTGGCCGGGATATCGACCGGCACGGTGGCGCCGCGCGTTCCGATGTCGACACGGGCAACCGAACTGCCGGTGGCGGCAATAGCATCGGCCAGGAAGGCAAGTTCCTCGCCCTTGGTGTCGGCTGTGCCCACCACGTAGATGCGCTTCATCGCGTTTCTCCCGTCACCGGCCGACCGGCGCCGGGCCGCCTGTCGCCCTTTGCCGGCCTTTCGGTGGGCAAAGGTCATTGCAATTTTTTGAGACGTGCGTATCGTATTGACATGGAAGTCTCACGTCAACAAGCCGCTGGGAACGACGACGCCAACGAGGCTGCAGAACGCGGCCCACGGGCCCGCACAAAACGGCTGATGCTGAAGACGGCGACGCGGCTGATGCAGGCGGGCGTCACCCCGTCGGTCAGCGAAGTCGCGGAGGCGGCGCAAGTGTCGCGCGCCACCGCCTATCGCTATTTCCCCAGCCAGGCAGCCCTGGTGCAGGCGGTGGTCGACGAGGGGCTTGGGCCGATCCTGACCTGGCAATCGACGTCCACCGATGCCGGGCGCCGCGTTGCCGAATTGTTCGATACCGCCATGCCGCGCATCGAAGCTTTCGAGGCAACTTTCAAGGCAGCGCTGAAACTGTCGCTCGACCAATGGGCGCAGCGGCAGGCGGGCACGCTGGGCGGCGAGCCGCAATTCACGCGCGGACATCGCGTCCAGCTGCTGAAGGATGCCATCGCACCGCTCAAGGGCCGGCTGCCGCCGCGCGAGTTCAAGCGCCTGGCGCAGGCGCTTTCGATGATGTTCGGCGTCGAAGTGCTGATCGTGCTGAAGGATATATGGGGGCTCGATAGCCGCGGCATGCGGTCGGTCGCGCAATGGGCGGCGGGCGCCCTTGTGCGCGCCGCGGTGGCGGAATCAACGGCTGAAATCGATGCGGCCCCGACAGCGGCATTGGCGAAATAGCGCCAATCTGGTTCGACCAGATTTGGATGCCCACTATTGATGTTAACCGGGATGGCAGTGCCGAAACAAGGCTCTCCTATATCAACGAGTAGGAAAATTCAGGGAAAACAGTCGGATACATGAAAAATCCGGTTATACAAGGTCCGGTGGTGATCCAAGAAAGAGCTTGACGGCTATCCAAAATTGGTAATACCAGATCAGGAAAGAAAAGGCGGATCGAGAATGACAGCCGCAGTCCATTTCGGCAGGACGAGGAGAATCATACGGATGGCGCGTGTTCCGTCCGCACGAGGTGGCGCATCGTGACGCAGACGTCGCCTCGCGCCAGTGACGGCAAGGGGATTGCGCTGCGCCTCGATGGGCTCAGCAAGGCCTATGGATCCGTGCGCGCCATCAACGACCTGAGCTTCGCCGTCGACGAAGGCCGCTTCTTCGTACTCTTCGGGCCGAGCTCCGTTGGCAAGACGACGACGCTGCGCACTATCGCCGGCCTCGTCAAGGCCGACTCCGGCACGCTTGAGATCGGCGGCCGCGACATGGCCCATGCGCCGATCGCCGGCCGAGGCATCTCGATGGTCTTCCAGTCTTTCGCGCTTTACCCCCACCTCACGGTCTATGACAATCTCGCCTACCCGCTGCGCGAGGAGAAAGCCGCGCGCGCCGAGATTGACAAGCGGGTGAAAGAGACCGCCGAGATCCTGAAGCTGACACACCGCCTGAAGGCCAAGCCGGCAACCCTGTCCGGCGGAGAGCAGCAGCGCGTCGCGCTCGGCCGCTCCCTGATCCGCCGGCCAAAGATTCTTCTGCTCGATGAGCCGCTCACCAATCTCGACGCCAAGCTTCGGCACGAGACGCGCGCCGAGCTGAAGCGGCTGCACCGCCAGTTCGGCATGACCGTGATCTATGCCACGCCCGACGAGATCGAGGCTCTCTCGATGGGCGAGACGATCGCCGTCATGCGCGATGGGGGCATCGTCCAGATCGGCACGCCAGACGAGCTTTACGAGCAGCCGATCGATACCTATGTCGCCAGCAAGATCGGCTCGCCGCACATGAATCTGTTCACGGCCTCGGTGCGCGCCGACACCAGATCTTTCGACACGCCGCTCGGGACTCTGGTTCCGGCGACGGCGCCAAAGACTGCCGATGCCAACGAGGCCGCGCTGATCGGCATTCGCCCGAGCGACATTCGGCTCGCCGCCAAGGGCGAAGCCGGGGTTGCCTCGAAGGTGCATCTGGTCGAACCGCTCGGCGACATAACGATCGTCTCGGTCGAGGCCGGCGGCGAGATGTTGCGCATGGTGCTGCCGGAAGCGATCGCCGCCAGCATCAGGACCGGCGATTCGGCATCGATCGCCATCGATAACAGGAAAATCCACGTCTTCCGCGCCGCGAGCGGCCAGGCAATGACCTGACTCGAAAGGCGAGAAGCAATCCGGTTAACCAAGGGAGGAAACGCGAATGACGGCGATGACCAAACTGAAAGGGCTAGCGACAGCCGCAAGCTTCGCTGCCACACTACTGGTGGGAGGCGTGACCTATGCCTCTGCCGAAGAAGTGACGTTGACGATGGCGGTGCCGGATTGGCCCCCGACCCGCATTATGAAGAAGTTCTTCGACGAGCAGTACAAGCCGAAGTCTGGCAATACTGTGAAGCTCGATGTGGACTTCATTCCGTGGCCGGATTTCTACACCCGCGTCAACGCCTCGTTGACCTCGGGCGAAAAGAAGTACAACTTCATCGTGTCGGACTCGCAGTGGCTGGGCGCCTTCGTCGAAGGCGGCTACTTCCGCAAGATCAACGATCTCATCGATGCCGACCCGGAACTCAAGGCGACGATGGAGTCGATGCATCCCGCCGTGCTCAACGCCTACTCGACCTATCCCAACAGCACGCCGAACTACTACGGCTTCCCGCAGTTCCCGGACGTGCTGGTCACCTACGGCCGCAAGGACGTGCTCTGCAACAACGACGAGCAGGCCGCCTACAAGGCGAAGTACAATGAGAAGCTGCCCTGCACCGGCGAAGAAATCGACGCCATGGACTGGAACACGTTCGAGCATGTTGGCGAATTCTTCCAGCGCAAGAAGGGCGACAAGCTCGCCGGCCAGGTGCTGGATGACGATTTCTATGGCATCGCCTATCAGGCAGGCAAAGGCTACGACTTCTCGACGAGCTCGGTCCACACGTTCGTCTGGGAGCATGGCGGCGGCATCTGGGATGAAACCAAGGCCCCGACCGGACATGCCGAAGGCGTCGTAAACTCCCCGAAGTCCATCGAGGGCATGGAGCATTTCCTCAAATTGCTGAAGTTCATGCCGCCGGTGGTCAAGACCGGCACCATGGACATCTTCGTCTCGGACCAGTTGTTCCGTGAAGGCAAGGTGGCCATGAACATCGACTGGATCGGTCTCGCCGAAGCCTCGCTCGATCCCAAGACGTCGAAGGTTGCCGACAAGCTGGTGTTCGGATTGGCGCCAGGCCTGCGCGGTGCCGACGGCAAGGTGAATCGTACGTCACAGATCGGCGGACAGCCTTTCGTTCTCACCACCTGGACGACGCCTGAGCAAATCAAGGAAGCGGTTGGCTTCGTGAAGTGGTGGCTCTCGCCTGATATCCAGCACCAGTTCGCCGCCGGCGGCGGCCAGTCCGCGATCAAGTCGGTCTACAGCGATCCGAAGTATGTGACCTATCGTCCGTGGGACCGCGCCTGGGCGAACTCGCTCGACTGGCAGAAGGACATGTGGCACGTGCCGCAGTTCTTCGAACTGCTCACCCAGCAGCAGGACCAGTACGACCTAGCCATCACTGGCAAGCAGGACGCCAAGACCACCTTGGACAACATCGCCAAGTTCCAGGAGGACCTCCTGAAGAACGATGGTCTTATCCAGTAACCTTCCGACATAGCTGCGGGGAGCGGGCAAAAGCCGCTCCCCGTCATTGCCACTTCAGGCGCTCCATATTTCGGACTCCCATGACCGCTGTTTCAAGCACGCTGCTGACACCACGCCTTACCGCGGTTGTTGCCCACAACTGGAAACTCGCCATCGCTGTCGCTGTCGTCGTGTCGGCCATATCAATGGCGGGCTTGCCTGCGGCTGTCTCCTTCTGGGTGGTGGGCGCCGCGGTGGCGTTGGTCGCGGCCGCATTTACAGTCAACGCGTATCGCCGCCACTACTTCGGCGCCTTGCTGGTCGCTCCGGCAATCGCCGTTCTGTTTGTGATGAATATCTTCCCCCTGCTGTGGTCGCTGGGCCTTTCGTTCTTCGCCTACCAGGCAAACCAGCAGACGATCCGCTTCGTCGGACTCGGGAACTACATCCGGATCCTTACCAACGATCTCGCTGCTCACGCGACTTGGGGCGCGCTGATCAATACCGCCATGTTCGTCGTGTTCACCGTCTCCGCGCAGATGATCGTCGGCTTTCTGCTGGCCATCCTGTTCGCCAAGCAATTTCCGCTGCGCAAGTATTTGTTGATCCTGGTGCTTACACCGATGATGCTTTCGGTTGTCGCCTCTGGCGTGTTCTTCACCTACTACTATGACCCGACATTCGGGATTCTCAGCTACGTCATCAATTCCATCTCCGGCAACCAGTTCATCCTGATGAGCAACAAAGTCGGTGCCGTGGCGGGAATCGTTTTCGCCGACGCATGGATGTGGTCGCCCTTCGTCATGCTCCTTGTGCTGGCGGGCCTCGTCTCGGTGCCGAAATACCTTTACGAGGCCGCTGCCATCGACCGTATTTCCAGCTGGCGGCAATTCTGGATGATCACCTTCCCCTACATCCGCGGCCTTCTGATGTTGGCCCTTCTCTTCCGCACCATCGAGGCATTCAAGCTGGCGGATCTCGTCATCCTCCTCACCAAGGGCGGCAACGACACGCTGACGATCTCCTATCACTTGATCCGCATCGCCAACGAGCAGAACAAGACGAGTGAGGGCGCGTCGATCTCCTATCTGATGCTGTTCATGGTGATCGTTCTCACCAACCTCTACCTGTACCTCGCAAACCGCCGTACGCAGGGAGCCTAACCCGTGACCGAATCGATATTGGGAAAGCTCGGCTTCCGCAGGGCCAGCGGAGTAGACGAGGCCGGCTGGGGGCGGACGCTCGCCGTGGCCGTCGTCGCCTTTATCTATTTTCTGCCGGTGCTGTTCATCATATTCACCGCCTTCAAACCGCAGGGCGACGCGCTTCTGGTGCCTCCGACGCTGTCGCCCACGTCGCTGTTCGGCTTGATTCCGGATCATTTTGTGTTCAAGCCCACGCTCGAAAATTTTGGGTCCGTCTTTTCTCGCTCGATGACGTCGGGCGGTGCCCCGGAAGCGACAGGATTCGACCGTTATTTCTTCAACTCGATCTTCATCGCCTCGGCTTCGGTGCTGCTGGCGCTGGTCATCGGCACCCTGGCGGCCTTCGGCTTCTCGCGCTATCCGCTGAAAGGCAATGACACCTACCTGTTCATCATCCTGACCACGCGCATGCTGCCGGCGATTGTGGTGATCATTCCGGTGATCCTGATGTTCCGCGTAGTGGGCCTGTCGGGCTCGTATCTCGGCATCATCATGCTCTACACCGCCTTCAACCTGGCCTTCACCATCTGGATGATGAAGAGCTTCTTCGATGAATTGTCGCCAGACGTCGAGGATGCCGCCCGCCTCGACGGATCGTCCGGAATGCGGGTGTTCTTCAAGATTTGCCTGCCCCAGGTCATTGCCGGGCTCGCCGCCACGTTCGTGTTCGGCCTGATCCTCACCTGGAACGAGTTCCTCTTCGCCCTCTTGCTCTCGGGGCCCGACACGAGGACGGTCCCGGTCGCCATGAACCAGGCCGTGTCGTCGGGTGGACGCGGCACCGACTGGACTTTGCTTGCCGCCATCGAAACCCTGTTCCTCGTCCCAGTCTTCCTGGTCACCTTCTTCTTGCAAAACCATCTGTTGCGCGGTGTTACCTTCGGCACGGTGAAGCGCTGAGATGTCAACCATCGAACTCCGCAAAGTCACCAAGCGCTTCGGCTCCTTCACCGCGGTCAAGGACGTTGACCTGTCGGTGGCCGCCGGTGAGGTCGTCTGCCTTCTCGGCCCGTCCGGCTGTGGCAAGACGACGACCTTACGCGTCATCGCCGGGCTGGAAAGCGTCACTGACGGCGAGGTCGTCGTCGCCGGCAAGGTGATGAACAAACTGCCGCCCGAAAAGCGCGACATCGCCATGGTGTTCCAGTTCTACGCGCTCTACCCGTCGGCATCGATCGCCGAGAACATCGCCTTCCCGCTCTATCATGACGGCATTTCCGGGGCTGAGCGGACTGCCCGCGTCAACCGCGTCGCCGCGATCCTTCACTTGGAGCACGTTCTCGACCGGCTGCCGAACCAGATATCCGAGGGCGAAAAGCAGCGCGCCGCCATGGCCCGCGCCATCGTCCGCGACCCCAATTGCTTCCTCTTCGACGAGCCCTTGTCGCGTCTCGATGTCGAACTGCGCCAAACCATGCGTGGCCAGATCAAGGAAGTGCTGCAGGGCCTCTCCAAAGCGACCGTGATCGTGACCCATGACCAGCTCGAAGCGCTCACCATGGCCAACCGCATCGCCATCATGAAGGACGGCCTGATCGAGCAAGTCGGCTCACCGCACGAGGTATTTGCCAAGCCCGCCAATGCTTTCGTGGCGAGCTTCATCGGCACGCCGCAGATGAATCTTCTCGAGGCCGACCTCAAGGCCTTCGCCGATGGCACGGCGGACATGACCGTGGCCGGCATTAGTCTGGCGATCCGCACGGACGCGGCGGTCGCGCGCCTGCAGCCCGGCAAGGTGACGATCGGTGTCCGCCCCCGTGCTTTCACCGTGACCGATACGGGGGACCGTGGCACCATCTCCGCCAGAGCCGAGCTCATCGAGCCCATGGGCGCCGAAACCCTTATTCATGCCCGCACGGCGGCAGGCGCCGACATCCGCGTCGTGGTGACGAGAAGCCAGTGGGTCAAGGTCGGCGAGGCGCTGAATCTACGCCCCGATCCCAGGCAAACCCATGTCTTCGATGGCGCCGGAAAGGCGGTGCGGTCATGAGCGACAGTTCTTCCGGCATGAGCCGCGCCGGCGCGTTCCGCCTCGAGCTCTTCATCATTGGCCTCGGCGTCTTGGCGCTGGTGCTGATCTTTCAACCCTTTTCCATCGGCCTGTACGCGGTCGGCAGCGGTCTCGTGGTGCTTGCCGGGCTCATCAACAACCTGCTGCCGTTGGCCCAGCCGGGCGTCAAGGCGCGCAGTGTGGTGACCGTAGCGCTGGTCGTGGCGCTGGTCTTCTGCATTGCGCTGCTGGTATCGATCACGGCGGCGCATCTCTACGGCGTCTTCTTCCTCAATCCACCGGACCCCAACACTCTCGCCGGCAAGGCGCAGCTCGCCACGCCGCCTTTCTACAAGCAGGCTTTCGTGTGGGAAATCGCCGCCGCGGCGGTGATTCTCGCGCTGATCGTCACCGCTCTCAACAAGACAGCGCGATGATCAGCAGCTGACGCTATCCGGCAGGTCGCGCTCGCGCCCGTCCGCGACGGTCGGTGTGCGTCGCCCTCTCAACTCTCACGCCGTCATCCTCCGGCTTGACCGGAGGACCCGACGCCGAGATCAAGGATCGTGTCGACCGCGCCGCCAAAACACTCAGGATCGAACATCTGCTCGACCGCAAGACCGATCGTCTGTCCGGCGGCGAAATGCAGCGCGTTTCGATCGGCCGCGCCATCGTGCGCAAGCCGCGCGTGTTCCTGATGGACGAACCGCTGTCGGCGCTCGACGCCAAACTGCGCGAGGCGCTACGCACGGAACTGAAGAACCTGCAGATCCAGCTCGGCGCCAACTTCCTGTTCGTCACCCACGACCAGATCGAGGCGATGTCGATGGGCGACAAGGTGGGCGTGCTCAACCATGGCCGCATCATCCAGACCGGCACGCCGCACGAGATCTACAACAATCCGCGCGATACCTACGTGGCCAGCTTCGTCGGCTCGCCGCCGATGAACCTGATCGATGGCAAGCTGGTCAACGGCCGCGCGGTGATGGCGCCGCTGAATTTCGAACTGCCTTTCTCTGGGGGTGCCAAGGCGGGCGGTGCGACCGACGGTCGCCCGCTCGTCTTCGGTATTCGACCTGAGGATGTGTATCTTGAAAGCGGTGCGCCGGTCGAGGCACGCGTCCACGATGTCGAGAACCATGGCGTGGAAAAGATCCTGACTCTGCGGGTCGGCGACACGACGCTGCGCGCCACGGTGCCGGCCAGAACCGATGTCCACATCGAGCAGCCGGTGCGCTTTGCCTGGAATCAGGACAAGGTGGTGCTGTTCGACAAGGGCAGCGGCGTGAGCTTGCGGCACGCCAGCTAGTTGCGGTCGAACGACGGCGCCGCCTGACTATTTCTGGAAGTAGGTCTCGTAAGGCGTATCGTTGATCAGCAGGATCACGCACTCCGTCTCCGAGAGGCAGGCGTCGTCGTGCATCTCGTTGGCCTTCTGGGTCCAGTAGGATCCCGGCGGCAATTCGACCTTCGTCGCTTCGCCGCCGTCCATTTGCCAATGCGCCCACAGTCCCTTGATGACCACCGCGCGATAGTCGGCGGTGTGCGCATGAACCGGCGCGCGCCAGTTGCCGGGAACTTTCAGCAAGGTGCCCGCCGGGCCTTTGGCCCGGTCACCCCACAACGGGCCAAGGCGATGCGGCTGGTCTGGCACTTCGGCGACATAGGGGATCTTGTCGGCCGGGAGATAGCTGTCCTCGAGGGCAAAGGCGCGAGCGGGAAAGACGCAAGACGGCGAGCGCCAGAAACGCGCCGTCTTCGGCGGCCTGGTGGTCGACAATGCCGGTGTGGCCAGCGCCTTCGCCTATTGTGGCGCTGCGACCTTGCTGGCGGCGATCGTTGTGTTCGCGCGCGGCCCTAAGCGCGTCGAATAGCCGATAGCCATCCTTGGCTAAAGCAGCGGGCCCGAGAACTATCAAGGTTTTCGGGGCGTTGCTTTTGTGGTGAGAGGCCACCGTAGGGTCAGACCGCGCGGCCGTCGAAGTCGAAGACCGGCAGGCCGGTGGGATCGAAATCGGCGACGCAGTTGAGGTTGACGTAGGCGCTGCGTTCGCTGCCCTGACTGACATCCTCGGCAAAGGGATGGATGCCGCAGGTCCGGCAGAAGCGATGCGCCATTGCATGATTGCCGAATGTGTAGGTGCCGAGATCGTCGCCCCACGCCAGCACCGTCAGGCTGTCATGCGGGATGGCGGCCAACAGCGCGCCCTTGCGCGAGCAGATCGAACAATTGCACCTCACGGCGCCGGTCAGCTGCGCCTTGAATTCGAACGCAACCTTGCCGCAGTGGCAGCTGCCTTTGTACAGCATCAGTCCCTTCCTATCGCTGGCAGGTGCAAAGGCACGCTGTCCGGGCTATTCCTTCCGCTGACCTAGCGGCCCATATGCCTTAAAGACGCTCCACCTTGACGGAATCCGACATCGACATGCAATCAATCCGCGATCGTCTCGAGATCATCCTGTCACGTCTTGCCAGTTGCGCGGCAGGCGAGAAGGTGTTCACCAAACTCTATGCCGAGGCGGCGCGCGCAGCGGCCGAGGCCACCGATGCGCGCAAGAAGGCCGGCGTATCGCTCGGGCCGCTCGACGGCACCATCGTGTCGATCAAGGATCTGTTCGATGTCGCCGGCGAGCCGACCACGGCCGGGTCGCTGATGCTGAGGGACACCGCGCCCCGTCGGCACGACGCTGCGGTCGTCAGCCGTCTGCGCCAGGCCGGCGCCGTCATCATCGGCAAGACCAACATGACCGAATTCGCCTTCACCGCTATCGGCGACAACATGCACTACGGCACACCGGGCAATGCCGCCGACACCAGCCGCATTCCAGGCGGTTCGTCGTCGGGCGCCGCCGTGTCCGTTGGCGAGGGGACGAGCGACATTTCCATCGGCTCCGACACCGGCGGTTCGGTGCGCATCCCGGCATCGCTGAACGGCGTCGTCGGTTTCAAGCCGACGGCGCGGCGCGTGCCGCTGACTGGTGCCTATCCCCTTTCTGCGACGCTGGATTCGATCGGGCCGCTGGCGCTGAGTGTTGCTGCGTGTACTCTGGCTGACGCCGCGATGACGGGCGAGCAGATGCCGCAACTGCACCTGCCGTTAGCGCTTGCCGGGCTTCGTGTCGGCATTCCGCGCGGCCTGCTTTTCGAAGACACGGAAACGGAGATTGCCGCCGCATTCGATCGCAGCCTTGCCGGGATCGAGCAGGCAGGCGCGTGGCTCACGGACATTTCGATCGACGACCTCATTGCCGATCTGCGCCTGGCCACCAAACGCGGCTCGATCGCGGCCATGGAAGGTGCTGAAATCCATGCCGACTGGCTGGCGACGGGCGCATCGGTGCCGGTCGATCCCCATGTCAGCGGGCCGCTGTCGCGGGCGGCGGCCATACCGACGCCGGTTTATATCAGGGCAATGCGTCGTCGCGCGGCACTGTGCATAGCCATGGACGAGCGGTTGGGTTCGGTCGATGTGCTGGCTCTGCCGACCACGCCGGTGACAGCGCCGACTATCGTTTCGATGGCCGAGGATACGGCTCTGCGTGAACGCACCGAAGGTCTGCTGCTGCGCAACACCCAGGTCGCCAACCAGTTCGACCTCTGCGCGATCTCGCTGCCGATGCCCGGCATGACGCTGCCGGCCGGGCTGATGCTGGTGGCGCGCAATGGCCACGACCACCATCTGCTGCGCATCGCGGCTGAAATCGAGCGGCTGCTTGGTCGGTAATAGTCAACCCGACGAGCAGTGCTTGCGTTCGCTGTCCTTGGCGGTGCGCAGGATGCCCGTCGCGAACAATGTCGGCACGTCGTGCTGCTTGCCGTTGAAGCTGTGTGGCCGGTTCTCGATTGTTCCTGTGACAACGAGCTTGCCGGCATAGAGCTTGTCGGAAAGGTCAAGCGCCTTGTCCTGCTGCGGCAAGCCGTCGATGTCGACCCACACACCCTTGACGACCTTTCCGGTGGCGAGGTCGAGCGCGCTGGTAGAAGGGCAGGGCGCCATCACGCAGCGCAGGCCGTTGTCGCAAGGCACGTAGCTGCTTTCGGCCTGAGCCTTGGCTGTCCCTACGCTTGTACCGGCAATCAGAAGAAGAACTCTCACGACGCTCTTGACCATATCGGCGAAGGTCGCCGCCAAATCCGCGAAAATTGAGGCGGCTTGCAGAAACGTCAGTCGGCAGGAAACCGTCTGCGGTAATGCTCGACCACGTCGGGATTGCGCAGATTGACAGGCAGCCGGTTGGCCAGCACCAGCAAGGTCTCGCCGGCCGCGCCCACGCCCATGCGCATCATCGATTGCTCGGTGATCCCCGCCATATGCGGGGTGACGATGACATTGTCGAAACCGAAATAGGGATGGTTTGCCGGCAGCGGCTGGGTGGCAAAGACGTCGAGTGCGGCGCCGCCGATCCGGTCTTGGCGCAAGGCCTCGATCAGCGCCTCGTCATCGATCACCGGCCCGCGCGAAATGTTGATCAAAAGCGCTTCCGGCTTCATGCGGGCAATGCGTTCGCGGCTGATCAGTCCGCGCGTTTCCGGCGTCAGCGGGCAGCAGAGCACGATGATGTCGCTCTGTTCGACCAGCGCATCGATCGACAGGAAGCCGATCCTGTCGGGTGCCGGCTGCATGCTGCGGGTCGTCGCCACGACGTCGAGGCCGAAGCCGTGCGCGGCGATATGGGCGACCGCCTGACCGATGGCGCCGAAGCCGATGATGCCGATGGTCTTGCCGGCAAGCTCGCTGGCATGGCTGGCGTGGTCGCGGCCGGCATTCCAGCCCTTGGCGCGCAAGTCGCGGTCGACCGAACGGAAGCGCCGAAGCAGGGCAAGGGCCGCGAACATCACATATTCGGCGACCGAACGCGCATTGACCGCCGGCACGTTGGCGACCAGCACGCCGGCCGCGGCCGCGGCCTCCATCGGCACCATGTCGAGCCCGGCGCCGTGGCGGACCGCGGCTCTGAGTTTCGTGGCGTTTTCGAACAGCGACGGCGGCAGCGGTGCGCGAACGATGATGACGTCGGCATGCTTCGCCTCGGCGGTCAGCGTTGCCGCATCGAGCGCTGAGGCGACGACGAGTTCACCGGCGCCCGCCAGCATTGCGGAGGCACGCGGATGCAGCGTGTGCGTCGACAGGATTCTGGGCATGGGGCTCTCGTGTTTGTCGCAATTCCCAAGGGAAAGCGCTGCGCGCTTTCCCTTGAAAACCGTTTCACACTTTTCCTGGAATTGCTCTAGGCTTTCTCAAGTGCCAGACTTTGCGCTTGCGCCTCCCGGCCCTCAATGATCCCCTTCCAGTAGCTTTCCGCGCCTTGCAGATGGGCGCTCATCAGCGCCTGGGCGAGATTGCCGTCGCGACGCAGCAGCGCCTCGTAGATCTGGATATGCTCGGCATGCGAGCGCACTGAGCGCTCGGGATCGTTGAAGTAAATCGGCAGCCGCTGCTCGCCCATCAGGTAATAGACACTGCAGATATTGTGGAAGACGCCGTTCTTGGTCGCCCGCACGATTTCGAGGTGGAATTCGCGGTCTTCCTTGGCGAGGCCTTCGCCGGCGGCGATGCACTCCTCCGAGGCTTTCAGGATCTCCCGCAGGCGTTCGAAATTCTCTTCGGTGGCACGCGAACAGGCAAGTTCGGCAGCCTTGATCTCATGGATCTTGCGCAGTTCGACGGTCTCGTAGATCTGCACCGGATCGAGCGGCAGGCCCGCGCGGGCGAAAAGAGCCAAGGCTTCTACACTGGCCTGCCTGGTGTCGACATAGATGCCGGATTTGGCGCGGCGCTCGACGATGCGCATGGCCTCCAGAATGGCCAGCGCCTCGCGGATCTGGCCGCGGCTGACACCGAAATGCTCCGCCAGCTCGCGCTCCGAGGGCGTGCGGCCGCTCTCCTTGTCCGAATGGGCGAACAGATAGGCGGCGAGTTCGGCGAGAAGGTTCTTTTCTTTCATCGTCAACCGCGTTGCGCGTGCGCCTCCAGGAACCGCTCCGAAATGGTGAATCCCAGACCCGGCTTTTCAGGGATCGCTATCATACCGTCCCTTGCTTCGACAGTCTCTTCGATAAGATCGTGGATCATAGGGTTGGCGCCGAGCGAATATTCGACAGTAAAACTGGCAGGCGAGGCCGCACAAACATGCAGGCCGGCGAAAAAGCATGGCGCGCCGGCCCACAGATGCGGGGCAAAGCGCAGATTGAAGGCACTGGCGATGGTGCCGATCTTCATCGCCTCGCTGATACCGCCGCAAAAGGCCGGATCCGGCTGGAAGATATCGGCGGATTTCAGCACCGCGAGATCGCGGAAGGCGTAGCGCGTCGCTTCGCTTTCGCCGGTGGCGATCGGGATCGAACCCGAGGCGCGCACCTCGGCCATACCAGCCTTGTCGTCGGCGATAACAGGCTCCTCGAACCAGGCGAGGTCGAGATCGCTGGCCAGGCTGATGAAGCGCTTGGCCTCGGCCACCGTATAGGTGCCGTGCGCGTCGACCATCAACTCGACGTCAGGACCGAGCGCCTGCCGTGCGGCGCGGACGCGGGCGGCGGAAATGTGCGGGGCGCCGTCCATGGCGCCGACGCGCATCTTCAGCGCCTTGAAGCCGCCTTTGGCGATGTAGGATTTGAGCTGCTCGCCGATAGCGTCGGCGGCAGCCCAGCCGCCGGAGGCGTAGGCCGGCATGCGGTCGAGCTTGCGGCCGCCGATGAGCCGCCACACCGGCTGTCCCAACGACTTGCCCAGAATATCCCAGAGCGCGATATCGACGGCGCTGATTGCCGCAATGCTCATGCCGCGCCGCGCCAGCTGCGGCATGGCATGGCCGGCGCGCGCGGCACTGTCATGGCGCACGCCGTTGTAGAGCATCTCCCAGATCATGCCGATGTCGGCGGGGTCGCGGCCGATCAGCTGCGGCCCGACCTCGTGATTCAGCATGTAGACCAGCGCACCATAGCTGCCGGCGCTGCCGGCGGCGTTCTTGCCCTCGCCCCAGCCGATCAGCCCGTCGTCAGTCTCAATGCGCAGGATGGCGGCGTCGAACGTCGTCACCTGGCCAAAGTCGCTGCGATGCTGCTTCGCGGCCTCAATCGGCACGCGGACCCACCACGCCTGGACCGTTTTGATGCGCATCCCGATCGGCTACTTGATTAGCGGCAGCAGCGTTTCGGCCGTGATGCGCATCTGGTCGGTGTAGAATTTCTCCGTCAGCACGCTGGAGCCGTGATCCTGGATGAACTTCAGCTGTTCGGGAGAAATGTCGACCGGATTGCGCTCGACCATGTCGGGATAGGGCGCGGCGGGTGTGCGGTCGACTGGCGCGACAAATTCGTTCGTCAGCGCGCCGTCATAGCCGACTTCCTTCAGCGTCTGCACGATCCGTGGCCAATCAATCTGGCCAAGGCCGGCGGCAAAGCGGTTGTTGTCGGCGACGTGGAAGTCGAACAGCCGTTTGCCGACCTGACGGATCGCGTCATGGACGTTAAATTCTTCCATATGGATGTGATAGGCGTCGAGGCAGACGCCGCATTCGGGGCTGACCGCATCGGCCAGGGCCAACGCCTGCGCGCCGCGGTTGAACAGATAGGTCTCGAAGCGGTTGAGCGGCTCGACCGCGATCTTGACGCCGACCTTCCTGGCATGGGTGAAGCATTCGCGGGTGGCGTCGACCACCCACTTCCATTCCTCTTCCTCGGTGCCGTCCGGCACCACTTTGCCGACGGTCGCGGGCACCAGCGTTATGATCTCGCCATCAAGTTCGCTGACCATGGTCAGCACGTCCTTGACGTACTGCACCGAGCGTTCGCGCTGGCCCTGGTCCCTGGCGGCAAGGTTGCGTTCGCCCAGCATCAGCGTCACCGACCCCCAGCAGCGGATGCCGTATTCTTTCAGCAGCGCGCGGGTCTCCTTGGTCTTGTATTGCTCGGGCTCGCCGGAAATCTCGATCGACTCGTAGCCGAATTTCTTGATGCGCTTCAGCGTCACCTCCAACGGTTCCGCGCGCATCCAGTTGTGCGTCGAAAGATGCATGGTCTATCCTTCCCAGAATTCGTCTGTGCCAGTTCGCCTGCGATGCGCCCCACAAGGCGCGTCGCGTGTTTCCTCCCCAAGGCGCTCCAGCGTTTTTGCGCAACTGGTTCGACCAATTGGGCCCTAATGGAGGTCTACAGCAATTTTTGTCGCGCGGCAAGAACCGCCGCGATGCGATATCGGCATCTGTGTACCGTATTGATTATGCTGGTATATATCGCCAAAAATGGAATGCCCCGGCAGCTTTGCGCGTGAGTCAAATGGCTTGACCCATTTCCGGTATTTGGTAATACCAGAATGCCGATACGAGAATGCACATCACAAGAGACCAAAGAGGCTGGCCCTGCTTTCATCAGGCGCTATGCTTGGTCCTTGGAAAAATGAATTGGGAGGATGCCGATGCCGTCGACAATGAAGGGTCCGGGGCTGTTTCTGGCGCAGTTCGCGGGGGATACCGCGCCGTTCAATTCGCTGGCCTCGATCACCAAATGGGCGGCCGGTCTCGGTTACAAGGGCGTGCAGATCCCGACCTGGGATGCACGCCTGTTCGACCTCAAGAAGGCGGCATCTTCCAAGACCTATTGCGACGAGGTGAAAGGCATCTGCGCGGATGCCGGCGTCGAGATCACCGAGCTGTCGACGCATCTTCAAGGGCAGCTGGTGGCGGTGCACCCGGCCTATGATGCCCAGTTCGACGGCTTTGCACCGCCTGCGGTGCACAACAACCCCAAGGCCAGGCAGAAATGGGCGGTCGAACAGATGGAGTTCGGCGCCAAGGCCTCGAAGAATCTTGGCCTGAAAGCCTCGGTGACGTTTTCCGGCGCCCTAGCTTTCCCGTACCTCTATCCCTGGCCACAGCGGCCGGCCGGGCTGATCGAGGAGGCCTTCGCCGAGCTCGGCACACGCTGGAAGCCGATCCTGGACGTCTATGACGAGAACGGCGTCGATGTCGGCTATGAGATCCATCCTGGCGAGGACATCTTCGACGGCGCAACCTTCGAGATGTTCCTAGATGCGGTTGGCGGTCACAAGCGCTGCAACATCAACTACGACCCGTCGCATTTCCTTTTGCAGCAGCTCGACTATCTCGAATTCATCGACATCTATCACGAGCGGATCAAGGCCTTCCATGCCAAGGATGCCGAGTTCAATCCGACGGGGCGGCAAGGCGTCTATTCCGGCTATCAGAGCTGGACCAATCGCGCGGGGCGATTCCGCTCGCTTGGCGACGGGCAGGTCGATTTCGGCGGCATCTTCTCCAAGCTTACCCAGTATGGCTACGATTCCTGGGCGGTGCTGGAGTGGGAGTGTTGCCTCAAGCATCCGGAGGACGGCGCGGCCGAAGGCGCGCCCTTCATCCAGCACCACATTATCCGGGTGACGGAAAAGGCCTTTGATGATTTCGCCGGCGGCACCACCGACAAGAAGATGCTGCGCGCCATGATGGGTATTTGAGACAAGCAGGAGAAAGACATGGTCGGCGCATCGAAGTCGGAAGCGGGGGGCGGCCCGATCCGCTATGGTATGGTCGGCGGCGGCCAAGGCGCCTTCATCGGCGCGGTGCACCGGATCGCGGCGCGCATGGACAATGACTTCGTGCTGGTGGCCGGCGCCCTGTCGGCCAGTCCCGAGCGCGCCAAGGCTTCCGCCGCCGAACTCGGTCTCGACCCGGCGCGCAGCTACGCCTCCTATGCCGAGATGGCCAAGGCCGAGGCCAAGCGCCCGGACGGCATCGAGGCGGTGGCGATCGTCACCCCCAACAATGTGCACGTGCCGGCGGCCAAGGCCTTCCTCGAGGCGGGCATCCACGTCATCTGCGACAAGCCGCTGGCGACGACTTTGGCCGAGGCCAAGAAGCTCGCGGCCGTGGTTGAAAAGACCGGCAAGGTGTTCGTGCTGACGCACAATTACACTGCCTATCCGATGATCCGGCAGGCGCGCGAGATGGTGGCCAAGGGGCAGCTTGGCGACATCCGCATCGTTCAGTCCGAGTACCCGCAGGACTGGCTGACCGAGGATCTTGCCGCCACCGGCCAGAAGCAGGCGGCGTGGCGCTCCGACCCCAAGCAGGCGGGCGCGGGCGGCGCGCTCGGCGACATCGGCACGCATGCCTACAATCTGGCGCGCTTCGTCTCGGGTCTGGAGCTCGATTCCCTGTCGGCCGATCTCGACGCTTTCGTGCCGGGGCGGCTGCTCGACGACAATGTCAATGTCATGCTGCGCTTCAAGCCGGTCGGCAAGGTGCATCCGGCCAAGGGCATGATCTGGGCGAGCCAGGTGGCGCCGGGCCACGAGAACGGGCTGAAGCTGCGCATCTATGGCTCTAAAGGCGGGCTGGAATGGGTGCAGGCCGATCCGAACTATCTCTGGTACACGCCGTTTGGCCAGCCCAAGCAGCTGCTCACCCGCAACGGCGCCGGCGCGCTGCCGGTTGCGGGACGCGTCAGCCGCGTTCCGTCTGGCCATCCGGAAGGCTATCTCGAAGGCTTCGCCAACATCTACCAGGAGGCGGCGCGCGCGATCCGCGCGGCACGCAAGAAGGGCGGCAAGCCGGGCAAGGACGTGGTGTTCCCGACCATCCAGGACGGCGTCGAAGGTATGGCGTTCATCGAGGCCTGCGTGAAGTCGTCGAAGAAGAACGGGGCGTGGACGAAACTTTAGGTAGCGCCGGCGCCAAGTCTCTTCTCCCTTCGGGGAGAAGGTGGCCGCTAAGCGGCCGAATGAGGGCGCATGGTGCGAGGTGCGAAAGAAACCAGCGCGCCGTCAAATGGGGAGGGGCTGTCGATGAAAATCGGCATGTGCATGTTTTTGTGGACGACTTCCGTGTCTAAGAAACACGAGCCGTTGCTGCGCGACATCAAGGCGACCGGCTTCGACGGCGTCGAGATACCGATCTTCTCAGGCACGCCAGAGGACTACAAGAAGCTTGGCGATTTGCTCGACCGCATCGGGTTGGAGCGCACGGCTGTTACGGCGATGGGCGACCCGGCGATGAATCTGATTTCGCCGGATGCCGCGACCCGCAAGGCCGGCATCGGCTACATGAAATGGGCGATCGATTGCGCCCAGGCGCTCGGCGCGAGTACGCTGAGCGGGCCGCTGCATTCGACGCTCGGCGCCTTCTCCGGCAGCGGGCCGACCGCTGCGGAAAAGAAGCGCTCGATCGCGTCGCAGCGCGCCATTGGCGATCATGCCGGCAAGCGGAACGTTACCATCGGGTTGGAGGCGCTCAACCGTTTCGAGTGCTATCTGCTGAACACGATGGCCGATCTGTCCGAGCACGTCGACGCCATCGACCGGCCGCACATCAAGGCGATGTACGACACCTTCCACGCCAATATCGAGGAGGCCGACCCGATCGGCGCCTACATGAAGCACCGGCGGAATGTCGTGCACGTCCACATTTCGGAGAACGATCGCGGCGTGCCGGGACGCGGGAACATTCCGTGGAAAGAGACTTTCGCGGCCATCCACGAGAGCGGCTATGACGATTGGCTGACGATCGAGGCGTTTGGCAGATCGCTGAAGGATCTGGCGGCGGCGACCAAGGTGTGGCGGGATTTTTCCGAGACGCCGGAGGCAGTTTATCGGGAGGGATACAGGCATATCAGGGATGGGTGGAAGCGGGCGGCTTAGCTGCTCATTTCCTCATCCACGGGCGGAGCGGGAGCGCAGCGGACGCGGCGCAGACCCGAGGACCCATGCCGCGACTGTCGCGCGCCGCAGCGGTGCAGGTAGGAGATGCGAATGGACGCCTCTTTTTGCACCGCTGGATTCTAGCGCAGACGTCACCGAATGAATCCTCGGGTCTGCGCCGCGTCGCTTCGCTCCTTGCTCCGCCCATGGATGAGGAAGCGACGGGCCTTTTCGCAAATCGCCGCGGTATGCGATCTGCCTTAACTCGGCACTTATCGCTCCACCAAATTTTTCGGATGTCTTACCCCACCTCGATCACAGCCTTGATCAACCCCGATTTCTCATGCGCCCAGCGGGCGAGATCGTCCGGCGTGCCGGCCAGCGTGGTGCGGTGGGTGACGAGTTTTGCCAGCGGCACGGCGCCGTTGCGGATCGAGGCGGCGACGTGGTCGAAATCGACTTTCAGCGCGTTGCGGCTGCCGATCAATGTCATTTCGCGCTTGTGGAATTCCGGGTCGGAAAAGACGATGTCATCCTTGACGACGCTGACCAGCACGAGCGTGCCGCCATGCGCGACATGGGCGAAGGCCGACTGCACCGAGGCGGTGTTGCCGGTGGCGTCGAAGACGACGTCGAACCCTTCGCCGCCGGTTGCCTTGCGCACCAGTTCGGCTGCCGCTTTTTGTGAACCGTCGAGCGTGGCGAAGCCGAGTTCGCCTTTTGCAAAATCCAGCCGCTCCGTGCTCATGTCGAGCAGGCTGACATCGAGCCCGGCGATGCGCGCAAACAGCGCTGCGCCAAGGCCGATCGGCCCGGCGCCGATGACCAGCGTGCGGGCGCCTGGTTCGGCGCGAGCGCGCCGCACGGCATGCGCGCCGATGGCGAGGAATTCCACCGCCGCCGCATCGGCCAGCGACAAGCCGTTTGCCGGATAAAGATTCTGCGCCGGCACCAGGATCTGCTCGGCCATGGCGCCGTCGCGATGGACGCCAAGCACTTCGATCCTGACGCAGCAATTCGGCTTGCCGTGCCGGCAGGCGATGCATTTTCCGCAAGCGAGATAGGGATTGATGATGACGGGCTCGCCCACGGCAAGGTCGACATCTTCGCCGGTCTCGACGACGGTGCCCGACACTTCATGGCCCATGATGCGGGGATAGGCAAGGAACGGGTGCTTGCCTTCGAAGATGTGGTAGTCGGTGCCGCAGATGCCGACATGGCTGACGGCGACCAGCGCCCAGCCGGCAGGCGGCGCTCCTGGCGCCGGCCGGTCTTCCAGGACAAGCTCGCCGGGCGAGCGGCAGACAACAGCTTTCATTCGGCAATTCCAGTGTTTCTCAAAAAGGCGCCGGTCCGTTGTTAAGCAGGCCGGCGCAGAAGGTCAGGGAGAATTACTTGCCGCGACGGCGCAGCCCGTCGAAATAGACGATGATTATGATCAGCGCGCCGGTGATGATGCGCTGCCAGAACGAGTTGACGTTGAGCAGATTGGCGCCGTTGTTGATGGTGGCCAGGATGAAGGCGCCGAGCAGTGGGCCATGCACCGAGCCGACGGCGCCGAACAGCGAGGTGCCGCCGATCACCGATGAGGCGATCGCCTGCAACTCCCAACCTTCCGCCTGGGTCGGGTTGCCGATGCCGATGCGCGCCGCCAGCAGCACGCCGACGAAGGCCGCGCATAGGCCCGACAGCGTGTAGGCCATGTAGATGGTGCGCTGGACATTGACGCCCGAGAGGCGCGAGGCCTCGGCATTGGATCCCACAGAGAAGAGATAGCGGCCCCAGCGGCTGTGGTGCAGGAAGATGTAGGCCGGGATACCGACCAGGATCACCATCCAGAACAGATTGGGGATGCCGACAAAGGAACTGCGCGAGAACGCGGTGAAGCTGTCGCTGTTGATGTTGATCGAATTGCCGTTGGTCATCAACAGGCCGATGCCGCGCAACGAGGTCAGCGTCGCCAGCGTGATGATGAAGGGCGGCAGGCCCATCTTGACGATGCCGAAGCCATGGAACAGGCCGATGGCAACGCCGACCAGCAGCGTCACCAGAATGGCGACCCAGATCGGGAAGCCGGCATTGATCATCATGGCGACAATGACGGTGGCGAAGCCGACCACGGCGCCGACCGAGAGGTCGATGCCGCCGGTGATGATGACGAAGGTCTGGCCGACCGCCATGATGGCGATCATCGAGCCCTGCCGCAAAAGATTGGCGATGTTGTTGGAGGAGGCGAAGCTCGGCGTCGCCACCGACAGCACGATCCAGAGCAGAACCAGCAACGCCAGAAGCGTCAGCCCGAACAGGACGTTGTAGTTCCGTTTCGGTTTTTCGATCGCGGCGGTTTCGATGCTCATGGTTCCTCCCGTTTCTTCTTGTCTGGACGGCGTTTTCAGCCGATCGCCTGCGTCAGCACGTCTTCATGGCTGGCGGCGCGAAAACCGTGGCTGGCGACCAGTTTGCCGCGCCGGAACACGTGCAGCGTATCGGCGAGCTCGTAAACCTCGGGCAGATAGGACGAGATCAGGATGATGCCGGCGCCCTTGGACAACAGTTCCCCGAACAGGCGGTAGATCTCGGCCTTGGTGCCGACATCGACGCCGACGGTCGGCTCGTCGAAGATGAACAGCTTGGCGCCATGCGCCAGCCATTTGCCGATGACGATCTTCTGCTGGTTGCCGCCGGACAGGCTGGAGGCCAGGGCGCCGCGCGTCGGCGTTTTGATGCGGAGGCCGGCGATCTGGCGATCGGCCTCGGCCTTTTCCTTCGCACCGGAGATCAGCATGTTGCTGGAGATGCGCTTGTAGATCGGCAGGTTGAGGTTGAGGCCGACCGGCAGGTTCAGGCACAGGCCCTGGTCGCGGCGGCTTTCCGGCGCCAGCGCCATGCCGAGCTTGATCGCGTCGTGCTCGGAATTGATGTGGACCGGCTTGCCTTGCCAAAGGACCTGTCCGGCCGACTTCTTGTGGCGGCCATAGAGCGTGGTGACGAACTCGCTCCGCCCGGCGCCGATCAGGCCATAGAGCCCGACGATCTCGCCGGCGCGCACCGTCATCGAGACGTCTTCGAAACCCTTGCCCGACAGGTTTTTCGCTTCAACGATCACGGCACCGGGGGTGAAATGCTCCTTATGGTAGACTTGCTCGATCGAGCGGTTGATCATCATCTTGACCAGCTCGGCGTCATTGGTCTCGGCAATGTTGCGGGTGCCGACCAGCGTGCCGTCGCGCAGCACCGAGACGCGATCGGCGAGTTCGAACACCTCTTCCATGCGATGGCTGATGTAGATGATGGTGACGCCTTCGCCCTTGAGCCTGCGGATCAGCGTGAACAGCTGGTCGGCTTCCTTGCGGGTGAGATAGGCGGTCGGCTCGTCGAAGATCAGGAATTTGGTGCCGCGCACGGTGGCGCGGGCGGCGGCGATCAGCTGCTGCTGGCCGATGGTGAGGTCACCCAGCATGACATGCGCCGGCAGGTCGAAGCCGAGACCGTCGATGATCTTCTGCGCTTCCTTGACCATGGCGCGCTGCTGCAGGATGCCGAAGCGCGAATTCTCCTCGCCGAGGAACATGTTGGCGGCGACGGTGAGATGGCGACAGAGCACGACCTCCTGATGCACGGCGTTGATGCCCAGCGCCATTGCCTCGTGCGGGGTTGCCAGCGCTGCCGGCTTGCCCTCCCAGATGACATCGCCGGAGGTGCGCGGCATGACGCCGGTCAGAAGCTTGATCAAGGTGGATTTGCCGGCGCCGTTCTCGCCGACGATGGCGTGGATCTCACCTGCCTTGAAGGCAAGGTGAACGGGCTTCAGCGCATGCGTGCCGGGATAGCGCTTTTCCAGCCCGTGCAGTTCGAGGATCGTCCTGCCGGGCGCTAGCGTTGGGGCCGGGTGCAGTTCCTGCGCCATGGGCGTCATGACAATCCTCCCAGATTGGCCTTACGATTGGCACGTCGCGATGCAGTCAAGCCGCATCGTCGAGGTGATTCAAGCCGGTGGATATTCAAGCTTGTATCCGGTGTTTCCGGGGCGCGAGGCCCCGGAAAGGATTTTTGGTCGACGGGCTCAGAGCTTCGGGTTGAGCAGGGCGTCGATCTTGGGGTCTTTCATGTTTGCCTTGGTCACCAGGTTGGCGCCTGTGTCGACATTGGCCTCGACCTTCTCGCCCTTCGAGGCGGCGAGCGCGGTCTTGATGCCGTCATAGCCCATCCGGTACGGATCCTGGACGACGAGCGCGGAAATGACGCCGTCATTGAGGAACTTGATCAGCTTCTCGTCGCTGTCGAAGCCGACCAGCGCCAGCTTGCCGCCAAGGTTGTTCTCGGCGACTGCCTGACCGACGCCCTGCGCCATGATCAGGTTGGACGCGAAGATGCCCTTGAGGTTCGGGTTGGCGGTGATCAGGTCGGTGGCGATGTTGAGACCGGTCGTTGCCTGGCCGTCGGCATATTTGTCGGCGACGAGCTTCAGCCCCGGATATTTCGCGGCCAGCTGCTCGGTGAAGCCCTGCTTGCGCTGCTCCAGCGAACCGGCGCCCGGCGCGTTGGTGATCAGGGCGACGTCGCCCTCGATCTTGCCGCCATTGGCTTCGCCGATGGCTGCTGCAAGACCGTCAGCGGCTACGCGTCCGCCCTGCACATTGTCGGTGGTCAGGAACGAGGTGAACGCCTTGGAGTCGGCGCCGGAGTCGATGCCGATGACCTTGACCTTGCTGGCCGCTTCATCGATCGGCTTGCCGAGCGCCTTGAATTCGGTCGGCGCGATGACGATCGCGGCCGGGTTGCCGGCGACGGCATTCTCGAGGATCGAAACCTGGCCGTTGACGTCGGTTTCAGCCTGGGCGCCGAGTTCGGGTACGTTGACGCCGAGATCCTTGCCGGCCTTGCGGGCACCGGCCAGGACGATCTGCCAGTAGAAGGATGTGGTGTCCTTGACGATGATCGGAATGGTCACGTCCGCCGCCGAAGCGGGCGCCGTGTGCAGCGTGCCTGCAAGCATCGAGGCGGCAGCAAGTGCCACCAGTGAACGGCGGTTGAGAATGCTGGTCACGAATTTCATTAGGAATCCTCCCTAGATCGCCCGGTGAAGGTTGCGGAAGCTCCATTTGGATAGGCGCGGCCCAAACAGACCTTTATCAATAAAAAACAGTTGCCGCTTTTTGATAGTGCATCGGTCCGGCCGACGCAAGCGGTGTTTCATATCGGCCTGCGCATGGCTTGGCTGAGAAGCCTCCCTGCCGATCCTCAGTGCCACGTCCAGACGCTCCCGATCCTCCTTGATCATCATGGAATATTAATTCCACCGTCGAGTCAATATGGAATATTCATTCCTTCTTGAGAACCGTGATTGTGGCGTTTCGTCAGCCGAGCTCCTGCACGATGGTGTAGGGAGTGTAGCGGGCGAATTCCGCTTGCGGCACCTGGACGTCGAACAGGTCGAGGTTGCGCGTCAGGTTGGCAGGCTTGGCCGTTCCGGTCAGCACGCTGGCCACGACAGGCTCCTGCAGCGGAAACTGCAATGCAGCCGCCGCCAGCGGATATCCGCCCTCATCAGCGATTTTCTCCATCGCGCCGACACGCTCGAGTATGTCCTGCGTCGCCGGCAGATAGTCGAAATGCGCACCGTGCACCGGTCCGGTCGCCAGGATGCCGGAGTTGAAGACGCCGCCGATGATCAGCGAAGTCTGTCGCTCACGGCATAACGGCAGCAACTCGGCTTCAGCAGAGCGGTCGAGCAGCGAATAGCGGCTGGCCAGCAGGATGCAGTCGAGCGGTGCTTCGCGCAATACGTCGAGGCAGATCTGCACCTCGTTGACGCCGAGCCCATAGGCGGAAATCACACCGGACGTTTTAAGCTCTTCCAGCGCCTTCAACCCGCCGTCCACCAGCTGGCGAAAGTGCAGCTTCGTCTTCTCGACGCCATGTGTGTAGGTGCCGATGTCGTGCACAAACAGGATGTCTATCCGGTTCAGCCCGAGCCGCGCATAGGAGAACTCGACCGAGCGCATGATGCCGTCATACGAGTAGTCGTAGTCGAGCGCGAAGGGCAGCGGGTCGACATAGGAATGATCGGGAACCTGGTCTTCCGGCACCGGGCGGAACAGCCGTCCGACCTTGGTCGACAGCACATAGGAATCCCGCGGCTTGTAGCGCAGGAAATCGCCGGTCCGCCGTTCCGACAGGCCGAAGCCATAGAAGGGCGCGGTGTCGAAATAGCGCAGGCCGGCATCCCAGGCTGTCTGCAGCGTCTCCATCGCCGCTTCGCGCGGACAGGCACGGTAGAGCCCGCCGATTGCCGCTCCGCCGAAGCTTATCTCAGTGACCTCGAGCGCAGTCGTGCCGATGCGGCGTTTGTCCATCCAAAGCCTCCCCTTGTGGGCAGTCGTTGCAGCCCGCTTTTTTCGTCGGTGGTTAGAGCGTCGCGCCGAGGTGCCACGGCACGAACTCGTTGTCGCCGTAGCCGAACGCCTCGCTCTTGGTCTTGCGGCCCGATGCCGTCTCGACGATGAGTTCGAAGAGTTCCCGGCCCATGCCGGCGATGGTCTTCTCACCCGAAGCGATGACGCCGCAATTGACGTCCATGTCCTCTTCCATCTGGTGGTACATGGTCGAGTTGGTGGCGACCTTGATCGACGGCGTCGGCCGGCAGCCGAAGCAGGAGCCGCGGCCGGTGGTGAAGACGATGATGTTGGCGCCGCCCGCCACCTGACCGGTCGCCGAGACCGGGTCGTAACCGGGCGTGTCCATGAACACCAGGCCACTGCCGGTGACCTTTTCGGCATAACCGAAGACGCCGTTGAGCGGAGTCTGGCCGCCTTTGGCCACGGCGCCCAGCGACTTTTCCAGGATGGTGGTCAGGCCACCGCGCTTGTTGCCGGGCGAGGGGTTGTTGTCGATCGAGGCGCCGTGCTTGGCGACATGGTCCTCCCACCATTTGACGAAACCGTCGAGCTTCTTGGCGATCTCCGGCGTTGCCGCGCGATAGGCGAGCAGATGTTCGGCGCCATAGATCTCCGTCGTCTCCGACAGGATGCCGATGCCGCCGACGCCGGCCAGGATGTCGACCGCCGCTCCCAGCGCGGGATTGGCGGTGATGCCCGACATGCCGTCGGAACCGCCGCATTGCAGGCCGACGACGATCTCCGAGACCGGGATCGGCTCGCGCTGATACTGGCCGACTTCCTCGGCGATTTCGGCGAGCACGCCCATCGCCTTTGCGACCGATTTGCGCGAACCGCCGGCGTCCTGGATGTTGAAATGGCGTTTTCCCGCCGCCGCACCCTTCTGGCCGTAAAGGGTGAGCTGGTTGACCTCGCAGCCGAGGCCGACCATCAACGCGCCGCCGAAATTCGGATGGCGGGTGTAACCGGCGAGCGTGCGGTGTAGCACCATCATGCCGTCGCCGGTGCCGCTCATGCCGCAGCCCTGGCCATGGACGATCGGGACGAAGCCGTCGATCCCCGGATATTTCGGCAACAGCACGCGGTTGGCCTCGTCGGCAATGGCGTGGCAGACGGTGGCCGAGCAATTGACGCTGGCGATGATGCCGATGAAGTTGCGCGTGCCGGCACGGCCATCGGCGCGACGATAGCCCATGAATGTCCGGGCGCGGTCGGCTTCGGTGGCATGCTCCGCTTCGCTCGGCGGCACGACCGGCAGACGGCCGGACTCGAAGACCAGATTGTGCGAATGGACGTGGTCGCCGGGCGCGATGTCCTGGGTGGCGCGGCCGATGGCCTGGGCATACTTGACCACCGCCTCGCCGACGGCGATAGGCTTGATCGCCACCTTGTGGCCGGGCTCGATCAAGGCCGTGGCGACGGCGCCGCCGGGCAGAGGGGTGCCGATCTCGATGCGGCCATTGGCGACCGCGACATTGTCGGCGGGGGACAGAAGAATGCTGTTCGAGGCGTTCACGGGCAGTTTCCTGGGTCTGTTCCTGGGGATGCGCGGATTGACACGCGTCTGTTTACATATAATGTCTTTTATCGTGAAAAAACATTTGTGCGTCAATTGTTTTTTCAGGAGGAGACCATGTGTCCGATGGACGCTTGGCTTGTGGGGAGCGGCGTCTGACACGCAGAGCGTTTGCTCTGCCGGGTGAGAGCCAGGACATATGTGATATCGCGCTTCAAGCCAGCCACAGCAAGCGCCGGCGCGCAACGGGGCAGGGATGTCGAAGAGCAACAACGTCTACAAGGACGCTTACAACAGGGGTCTGCGGCTGCTCGATGAAACGCAGAGCCTGCCGTCGGAGCCGGAACTGGGCACTTTGCTCGGCGTCAGCCGGACCACCGTGCGCACCATTCTGGCGCGCATGGAAGAGACCGGGCTGATCGCGTGGAACAAACGCAGCAAGACAGTGCTCAGGGCGCCGAAGCCGGATGATTTCTTCCCCGAGGAGGAGACAGACACACTGGCCCAGATCATCGAGCGGTCGTTTATGCGCAGATTGCTGGCTGGCGGCGCCGAGGCCGGCATGCAGATCAACGAGCTCGAACTGGCGCGCGAGATCGGCGTCGGCACCACCAGCGTGCGCGAGTTCCTCATCCGCTTCTCCCGCTTCGGCCTGATCGAGAAGCGGCGCAACAGCCACTGGGTGCTGAAGGGGTTTACGCGAGCCTTCGCGCTCGAACTCACTGAAATCCGCGAGATGTTCGAGATACGCTCGGCGGCGGCCTTTGCCGCCTTGCCTGGGGATAGTCCGGTCTGGGCGGATCTCGACCGGCTGGAAGACGAGCACCGGCTTCTGGCCAGCGAAATCGCCATCCGCTTCAACGAATTCTCGGAGCTAGACGAGCGCTTCCACCGGCTGATCCACCGGGCGTCGCACAACCGCTTCATCGTCGATTTCTACGACGTCATCGCCATGATCTTTCACTACCACTACCAGTGGAACAAGGCGCAGGAGCGCGAGCGCAACGAAGTCGCGGTGAGCGAGCATCTCGCCTACATCGCGGCGCTGAAATCGCGCGATCTCGGCAAGGTCGACGCCGCCTGCCGCAAGCATCTGAAGTCGGCACGCCACACGCTGTTGACGTCGATCCCGGAAATCGGTCGGATTGCTTCTTAACGCGCCGCGTTGCCGCAGCGATGATTTGGCGATTTTCCGCCGACATGCCGCGTGCTAGATATCCAAGCGTTGCTGCGTGAAGAGGCAGGTCTTTGGACTTCCGGCGTAAGAGATGGAGCATGACGGCCGCCTTTGTCGCGGCCTGTGTGCTGCTGCTCCAGTCGACGCTCGGCGTGTTTGCTTTCGGCATTGCGCCGGATGCCTCGCAACTCGACGTTTTCGGCAACGTCATCTGTACACATGAGGGGGCGGTCCAGCTTCCCGGCGGCGATCCGCACCAGCCGCACATGCCGGCATGCTGCATGCTCGGCTGCAGCATGGCCTCCGTCGCCTATGCGCCGCCGGCAGGCGTCGGCGTGGCGCCGGTGAGCCTGTCTTTTGAAACAGTCGCGTTTCTTCCGCCGGCAGTCAGGCATCCCGACGTTACGCGTGAGCGCTCTCCGGCCAATCCGCGCGCCCCGCCGCTTGCGGGCTGAAAAACCGCCGCTCGCTTGGCGTAACCCGCGCGGGCGATAATCATCCAATGATAAACTCGTTCGCAGCCGGACAAAGGCGCGACCTCATATTCATGGAGCCTACCCATGTCCCGTTTTCGTCATGCCGGCGCGTTGCGCCGCAGCACCCCTATCTTCACCACTATCGAGCAGCGTCTCGGCAGCGCCCTCTTTGCCTTTGCACTGTTGTTCGTCGGCGCCCATTCCGTCCTTGCGCATGAGTTCAAGGCCGGTGACATCGAGATCGAGCATCCCTGGTCCCGTGCCACGCCAGCCGGCGCCAAGGTTGCCGGCGGCTATTTCACCATCGTCAACAAGGGCAGCGCACCAGACCGGCTGCTGTCGATTTCCTCCGACATTTCGGGGAAGGCCGAACTGCATGAAATGGGGATGAAGGATGGCGTCATGACCATGCGCCCGGTCAGTGGCGCCCTGGACATTCCGGCGGGCGGCAAGATCACGCTGGGTCCTGGCGCCTACCACGTGATGTTCATGGATTTGAAGCAGCCGCCTAAAGAAGGCCAGATGTTTGCCGCCACGCTGACTTTCGAGAAGGCCGGAACCGTGACCGTCGAGTTTGCCGTGCAAGCCATAGGCAGCGCGCCACCCCTCGAAGACAACGACTGACCAATCAATTTGCCAACCGATTTTTCGAGAGGGACCATCATGAACAAGTATCTTTTGCCGGCCGCTGCATTCCTTGTCCTGGGGACAAGCGCTGCCTTCGGCCATATCACGCTCGAAACCCAGGAAGCGCCGGTCGGTTCGACCTACAAGGCCGTGCTGCGCGTGCCGCATGGCTGCGAAGGCAAGGCGACGATTGCCGTGCGCGTGCAGATCCCGGAAGGGGTGATCGGGGTGAAGCCGATGCCCAAGCCCGGCTGGACGCTGCAGGTCAAGAAAGGCAAGTACGAGAAATCCTACCAGCTCTATGGCGAGGCGGTGACCTCGGGCGTCAAGGAAGTCGACTGGAGCGGCGGCAGCCTGCCGGATGAATTTTATGACGAGTTCGTCTTCCGCGGCACGTTGGCCGCCGATCTGCCGGCCGGGCAAAAACTCTATTTTCCGGTGGTGCAGGAATGCGATGGCGCCACCACGCGTTGGATAGAGATTCCGGCGGCTGGTCAGGATGAGGATGCGCTGGAAGATCCGGCGCCCGGCCTCAACCTGCTGCCGAAGAAATGATGCATTGGCGGCGCGCTGCTTCGAAGCGGCGCGCCACTGTTTTGGTGGATGGCATGAACGTGGCCTGTTTCCAGCGGATGGAACGGACAGCCGGCAGGTGCTTCGGCCTGCTGGCCGCGATCCTGCTGCTTGCCGTCCTTGCCACGCCAAACCAGGCCTTTGCCCATGCGGCGCTGATCAAGGCCGAGCCTGCCGACGGCGCGGTTCTGGAGCGAGCGCCGACGCAATTTTCGCTGACCTTCAGCGAGCCTGTGTCGCCGCTGGTGCTGACCTTGGTGCGGCCCGACGGTACGCCTGTCGCTTTGACCTCGTTTCGGTTGAGCGACCAAACGGTTGAGATCGACAATCCACAAAAGCTCGGGCCGGGCACCCATGTCTTGAGCTGGCGGGTGATTTCCGCCGATGGCCATCCGGTCGGCGGCTCGGTGCTGTTTTCCGTTGGCGCGCCAAGTGCGGCGCCGGCGGTGGGGGAAGCTGTCGATATAGATTTGCGGTCAGCGATCTGGACCGGCAAGGTTCTTCTCTACATCGGGCTTTTCCTCGGCATTGGCGGCGCCTTCGCGCTGACATGGCTGGCGCAAGGCCAGCGCTCAGGCCAGCGCTTCGTCATTGCCGCCATCCTGTGCGGGCTGGTCGCAGCACCCCTGTCGCTCGGGTTCCAGGGGCTGGACGCGCTGGGCGCGCCACTCGCCCGGCTGGCGCAACCGGTGGTCTGGCGGACGGCGCTTGGCACCAGCTTCGGCTGGACGGTGCTGATTTCGCTGGCGGCGCTCGGGCTTGGCCTGCTGTCGTTGGTCGGATCGCGTGCTGGCGCCAGGCCGTTGGCGCTCGCCGGGCTGGCCGGTGTGGGTGCAGCCCTTGCCGCCAGCGGCCATGCCAGTGCAGCCGAACCGCAATGGCTGACGCGGCCTATGGTGTTCCTGCATGGCGCCGGCATCGCTTTCTGGGCTGGAGCACTGCTGCCGCTCGGCCTGGCGTTGAGCAGCCAATCGGTGGAAGCCGGGGCGTTCCTGCGGCGGTTTTCTTGCGCGATCATGCCCGTGGTGGTAGTGCTTGCCGCCGCCGGTGTGGTGCTCGCCATCATCCAGGTGCAGACACCGGCGGCACTGGTCAACACCGCCTATGGCCGGCTGCTGCTGATCAAGCTGGCGCTGCTGGTGTTTCTGTTCACGCTGGCGGCGGTCAATCGATGGCGGCTCACCGCCTTGGCCGAGGCCGGAGCGACGGAAGTGCGGCGACGGCTTAGCCGCTCGATCTCAGTCGAAATGCTGATCGTGCTCCTGATCTTCGGCGTTGCCGCCGGCTGGCGCTTCACGCCGCCGCCACGGGCCCTGGCAATCGCCGCGGCACAACCGACGTCGACCCATATCCACACTATGAAGGCGATGGCCGACATCGACATCACGCCCGGCCATACCGGGGAGGTCACCGCCTCCATCGTCATCATGGATGGCGATTTCGGCCCGCTCGACGCCAAGGAAGTGTCGCTGGTGCTGTCCAAGCCCGATTCGGGGATCGAGCCGATCAAGCGTCCGGCGACCAAGCCAGGCGACGGCACTTGGCGGGTCGATAATCTCGTCATTCCGATTCCAGGCCGCTGGACGGCGCGGCTCGATATTCTGGTTTCGGATTTCGAAGTGGTAAAGATCGAAGCGCCGATCGATATCCGCGCCGAGTGATATTCAGCCCGCCTGCGAAGGCGCTCAGCCGAGTTCCTGGGCTAACCCGATGAGATGCCCTTCCGGCCCGCGGATGTAGCAGAGCCGATACACGTCCTGGTAACGGACGACTTCACCGGCCAGCTGCGCGCCACGCTTGCGGAGCCTTTCAAGCGTGTCGTCGATGTCGTCCACGGTAAACATGACGCGCAGGTAGCCCAGGGCATTGACCGGGGCGTTGCGGTGATCGGCGACGACCGTCGGCGTGAGAAAGCGGGAGAGCTCGAGCCGGCTATGGCCATCCGGTGTGCGCATCATGGCAATCTCGACGTGCTGATCGCCGAGCCCGGTGACACGTCCGGCCCACTCGCCTTCGATCGTCGCCCGCCCTTCCAGTTCGAGGCCGAGCTCGCGAAAGAAGGCAATCGTCTCGTCGAGGTCATCGACGACGATTCCGACATTGTCCATCCGTTTGACTGCCATAAGTCCAACCTAACGCCATATGTTCGATCGGCAAGGCGTCGCCTGGTCACCAACTGACCCTTCCTGACTCGGTCTGACACAACGCAGACGCAACACAATTCGGCGAGGCGGTTGACGTGGCGCGAAAGGCCCGTCAATCATCTCGCCGAAAAATGGGCATCCCGAAAAACGCGGCCTCAACAAAATCCGAAAGCAGGGAAGAAACGATGGAAAAAGCCGAAATAGGCCTGATCGGCCTTGGCACAATGGGCTCCAACCTCGCGCTCAACATTGCCGAGCACGGGCACCGCATCGCCGTCTTCAACCGAACCAAGGCGCGCACCGATGCCTTCCTCGAAGGCGCCGGTTCGCTCAGGGAGATGGTGGTGCCCTGCTACAGCCTGGAGGAACTGGCAGCTGCGATCAAGCCGCCGCGCCCGGTCATCATCATGGTGCTGGCCGGCAAGCCGGTCGACGAACAGATCGAAGCGCTGCGCGGCGTGTTGTCTGACAACGATATCGTCATCGATGCCGGCAACGCCAATTTCCGCGATACGATGCGGCGCTTTTCGGAACTGTCGGGCTCGGGTCTCACCTTCATCGGCATGGGCGTATCGGGCGGCGAGGAAGGCGCGCGCCACGGGCCGTCGATCATGGTCGGCGGCACCGAAGACTCCTGGAAGCGCGTCGAACGCGTGCTGACCGCGATCTCGGCCAAGTTCAAGGATGAACCGTGCGCTGCCTGGCTCGGCACAGACGGCGCCGGGCATTTCGTCAAAACCATCCACAACGGCATCGAATATGCCGACATGCAGATGATCGCCGAGATCTACGGTATCCTGCGTGACGGTCTCGGCATGGGGCCGAAGGAGATCGGCAAGGTCTTCGAGGACTGGAACAAGGGCCGGCTCGATTCGTATCTGATCGAGATCACCGCCAAGGTGCTGGCCGCTGACGATGCAAAGACCGGCAAGCCGGTGGTCGACATCATCCTCGACCGTGCCGGCCAGAAGGGCACCGGCAAATGGTCTGTCATCGAGGCGCAGCAGCTCGGCATTCCGGCGACGGCCATCGAGGCGGCGGTGGCGGCCCGCGTGCTGTCCTCGATCAAGGATGAGCGGCAGGCGGCCGAAAAAGCCTATGGCAATATCGGCGTCACCAAGATCTCCGGCGACAAGGCGGCACTTCTGAAAGACCTGGAGCTGGCGCTGCTCGCCGGCAAGATCGCCGCCTATGCACAAGGTTTCGCGGTGATGAGCGCCGCCTCGAAGGAGTTCAACTGGAACTTGCCGATGCCGACCATCGCCAAGATCTGGCGTGCCGGCTGTATCATCCGCTCGCAGATGCTCGACACCATGGCGGAAGCCTTCGGCTCGGGCGGCGCGTCCACCAACCTTTTGATGGCGCCGGCTTTCACCACCATGATGCAGGAGGCGCATCCGTCGCTCCGGCGCATCGTCGCAAGAGCGTCGGAGGCCGGTTCGCCCGTGCCGGCGCTGGCGTCGGCGCTTGCCTATTTCGACAGCTACCGCCAGGGCCGCGGCACCTCGAACCTGATCCAGGCGCAGCGCGATTTCTTCGGCGCGCATGGCTTCGAGCGCATCGGCGAGCAGGGGGCTTTCCATGGCCCATGGGGCAGCGGTGCTGCCGGCTAGGGTCAGGTGAGGCGGCCTCTCAGGTCGTGCCAGTCAGCCCTGATACGCGACGACGTCGCCTGGCTTGACCACAGTCTGCAAAGAGCCAGGTGCCGCGCCGCCTATCCAGCCCAGCACGGCGCGGGCAAGCTCGGTGCCGGCGAGGCGGAAGTCTTCGTTGACGATCAGCAACTCCCGGCGGAACAGATGCAGCAGTTCCGACGATTGCTTGGACACGACATCGACGTCGCGGCCGAGTTTCAGGCCGGCATCCTCGATGCCGGCGACAATGGCCAGCGTCGCTGCGGCGGCGCTGCTGACGAAACCGTCCGGCCTGACGTCGCGGCGCATCAACTGCGCGGTCCGCGTCCTGATCTGATCGATCGACTGGTCGATCGAAACGGCGTTGAACGGCACTTCGCTGGCGTCGACCTCGCTCAGTGCGTCGGCAAAGCCATTGACCGTGTGGTCGTAATAGGTGAGCCCGACCGGCGGCGCTACCAGCGCCAGCCGGCGCCGGCCGACGCTGGCCAGATGGCGCACCGCTTCGGCGGCGAAGGCGTAATTGTCGAAGTCGTGATAGGGGTGGACAAGCCCCATATCGGTGCGGCCATGCGTGGCAAAGGGTATGCCACGCTCCAGCATGTAGCGGGCGCGCGGATCGTTGGGCTGCGTGCGTGAGATGATGACGCCATCGGCCGAGCCGGACTCGACCAGATACTTTACCGGGTCCAGCGGATCCTGCGAGCGCGAGTAGGGCGTGACGATCAGGTGATAGGGTGTGTCGGCAATGACCTCCGAGACGCCGTAGATGATGTCCGAGACAAAGCTCATGATCTCGCGCTCGGTATTGAGCACGAGGCTGATAACATTGGTCTTGCCAGTCCGCAGGCGCACGCCGGCGCGGTTCGGCCGGTAGCCGATCTGCCTGGCGACGAGTTGAACCCGCCGCCTGGTCTCGGCGCCGATCTCGGGTGCATCCTTGAGCGCGCGCGAGACGGTGGTGACGCCGAGCCCGGTCATGAAGGCAAGCGTCTTCAGCGTCGGCCGCTCATGCACCGACGCCTCGTCGTCCTTGTCCGTCTGGTCCCTGTCCATTCGTCCCGCCCCGTCAGGCGCATAGCAGCCGCCGGACCAGCCGACAATCGCTTCGATGACGATGTGGCACGGTTCTTCGCCGTCAGGCCTCAATATACTGAAACGTTACAGATTTCCAACATCGCAGCGAGTCGGTCTCTCAAGCCATGGTTTTGGCAGGGTTTTGGCGGCCATAAACGTTGCGCGAGAATCAGGTTCGAGACGGTTTTCTGGCGCTGCAGCATGATTTTGCAGCGCAGCACCCGGTTTTGCGCGGAGTTTGCCGGTTTGCACGCAACGAATTTGTTCGCGCCTCGAAAAAACATTCGAGCGCGTTTATCTCAGGGGTTGCACGCACCGCATAATTGCCGTATCGAAAATCTGTAACGTTTCAGATTCTGGGAGGAACCGAAATGCGCTATAGACTTTTGACCGCTGCCCTTGCCGCGACGGCCGCGCTTCAGCTTGCCGGACCGGCGGCCGCCACCGACCTGGAAGTGACCCATTGGTGGACGTCCGGCGGCGAGGCGGCGGCGGTTGCGGAATTCGCGAAGGCTTTTGACGCGACCGGCAATCACTGGGTCGACGGCGCCATTGCCGGATCCGGCGGCACGGCACGGCCGATCATGATCAGCCGCATCACCGGCGGCGATCCGATGGGCGCCACCCAGTTCAATCACGGCCGGCAGGCCGAAGAACTGGTGCAGGCCGGCCTGATGCGCGACCTCACCGAGGTCGCCACCAAGGGCAAGTGGACGGAAATCGTGCGGCCGAAGAGCCTGCTCGACAGTTGCACCATAGACGGCAAGATCTACTGCGTGCCGGTCAATATCCACTCCTGGCAGTGGTTGTGGCTGTCGAACGAAGCCTTCGAGAAGGCCGGCGTGCCGCTGCCGAAGGACTGGAATGAATTCGTGGCGGCAGCGCCCGCCCTGGAAAAGGCGGGCATCATCCCGCTCGCTGTCGGCGGACAGGCCTGGCAATCTTCCGGCGCCTTCGATGTGCTGCTGGCGGCGGTCGGCGGCACCGATGCATTCCTCAAGGTCTACAAGGACAAGGACGCCAAGTTCGCCGCTGGGCCCGAGATCGCCAAGGTCTTCAAGGCCGCCGACGATGCCCGCAAGATGGCGAAGAACACCAATGTGCAGGACTGGAACCAGGCGACCAATCTGGTCATCACCGGCAAGGCCGGCGGCCAGATCATGGGTGACTGGGCGCAAGGCGAGTTCCAGGTTGCCGGCAAGGTCGCCGGCAAGGACTATGCCTGCCTGCCGGGCCTCGGTCTGAACGAAGTTATCGCCACCGGCGGCGACGCCTTCTATTTCCCGCTGCTCAAGGATGCCGACAAGTCCAAGGCGCAGGAGGTGTTGGCAGAGACGCTGCTCGACCCTAAGACTCAGGTCGCCTTCAATCTCAAGAAGGGCTCGCTGCCGGTGCGCGGTGACGTCGATCTCAATGCGGCGAACGACTGCATGAAGAAGGGTCTGGCGATCCTCGCCAAGGGCGCCGTCATCCCGTGGACGGACCAACTGCTTTCGCAGGATACCCAGAAGCAGAAGGAAGATCTCTTCGCCGAATTCTTCGCCAAGCCGGACCTGACCATCGAAGACGCGCAGAAGCGCTTCGCCGACCTCATCGCTTCGGCAGACTGACGTTGGAGGCAATACACCTCGCTCCCGGCCTTGCGAAAGCAGGGCCGGGATCGCACCGCCCTTACCCAGCCGGCTGACGAGATGAGCAAGAGCGAACGCCCCAACCCGCTGTTCCGCAACATCAATGCGAAGGTCGCCTCGATCCCGATGATCCTCACCGCGTCGGTGGTTTTCGTCGGCGGCACCGTCTGGACGGTGTTCTATTCCTTTACCAATTCGAAGCTGCTGCCACGGCTGAATTTCGCCGGGCTCGACCAGTATTACCGGCTGTGGGCGACGCCGCGCTGGCTGATCTCGATCGAGAACCTTTTGATCTACGGCGCGATCTCGCTCGTGTTCTCACTGGTCATCGGCTTCCTGCTTGCAGCGCTTCTCGACCAGAAGATCCGTTTCGAGGACACGTTCCGCACCATCTTCCTCTATCCGTTCGCGCTTTCCTTCATCGTCACCGGCCTGGTCTGGCAGTGGCTGCTCAATCCGGATTTCGGCATCCAGCATGTGGTGCGGGACCTCGGCTGGACGAGCTTCAACTTCGACCCGCTCTACAATTCCAACATCGTCATCTACGGCATTTCGATTGCGGCGCTGTGGCAAGGCACCGGGCTCATCATGTGCCTGATGCTGGCCGGCCTGCGCGGCATCGACGAGGACATCTGGAAGGCAGCGCGGGTAGACGGGATCCCGATGTGGAAGACCTATCTGTTCATCGTCATCCCGATGATGCGGCCGGTTTTCATCACCACGCTGGTCATCATCGCGTCGGGCATCGTCAAGGTCTACGACCTCGTTGTCGCCCAGACCAGCGGCGGCCCCGGAATCGCCTCCGAAGTGCCGGCCAAATATGTCTATGACTACATGTTCTTCGCACAGAATCTTGGCCAGGGCTTTGCCGCCTCGACCATGATGCTGCTCTCGGTGGTGATCGTCGTCGTGCCGTGGGCCTACCTTGAATTTGGAGGCAGGAAGCGTGGCTGACCCGGCCGTCCCTTTGCCCGCCAGCGCGGGTGCCGCCGAGCGCGAAGCCTCCGGGCCGCGCGGGCCGAAGCCGCGGCATGTCTTCTCGCGCCGCAATATCTTCCTCTATGGCACGCTGCTCGTGGTGGCGGTCTACTATCTGCTGCCGCTCTACGTGATGGTCGTAACCTCGCTCAAGGGCATGCCCGAGATACGGATGGGCAATATCTTCTCGCCGCCGCTCGAAATCACGTTCGAACCGTGGGTGAAGGCGTGGGCGACCGCCTGCACCGGCCTCAATTGCGACGGGCTTTCGCGCGGCTTCTGGAATTCGGTGCGCATCACCGTGCCGTCGGTGCTGCTGTCGATCGCGATCGCCTCGGTGAACGGCTATGCGCTCGCCAACTGGCGCTTCAAGGGCGCCGACACATTCTTCGTCATCCTGATCGTCGGCGCCTTCATCCCCTATCAGGTGATGATCTATCCGATCGTCATCATCCTGCGCGAGATCGGCCTCTACGGCAGCCTCAGCGGCCTGGTGATCGTCCATTCCATCTTCGGCATGCCGATCCTCACGCTTTTGTTCCGCAACTATTTTGCCTCGATGCCGGAAGAGCTGTTCAGGGCGGCACGGGTCGACGGCGCCGGCTTCTGGGGCATCTTCCTGCGGATCATGGCGCCGATGTCGCTGCCGATCTTCGTCGTCGCCATCATCCTGCAGGTGACCGGCATCTGGAACGACTTCCTGTTCGGCGTCGTCTACACCCGCCCCGACACCTATCCGATGACGGTGCAGCTCAACAACATCGTCAATTCGGTGCAAGGCGTGAAGGAGTACAACGTCAACATGGCCGCCACCATCCTGACCGGCCTTGTGCCACTCATCGTCTACTTCATTTCCGGCAAGCTTTTCGTGCGCGGCATCGCCGCCGGTGCGGTGAAAGGGTGATGGCGATGACGGCAGCCAACGGCACCAGCGTTTCGATCCAGGACCTGTCCCTGAACTTCGGCTCTGTATCGGTGCTGCAGACCCTCAATCTCGAGGTCGCAGAGGGCGAGTTCATCGTGCTGCTCGGTCCCTCGGGCTGCGGCAAGTCGACCTTGCTCAACTGCATCGCCGGGCTGCTCGATATTTCCGAAGGCCGCATCTTCATCAAGGGCAAGAACGTCACCTGGGAAGAGCCCAAGGATCGCGGCATCGGCATGGTGTTCCAGTCCTATGCGCTTTATCCGCAAATGACGGTGGAGAAGAACCTGTCGTTCGGCCTGCGCGTTGCCGGCGTGCCCAGGGACGAGATCGCCAAGCGCATCGCCCGCGCCGCCGAGATCCTGCAGATCGAGCCGCTTTTGCAGCGCAAGCCCGCGGCCTTGTCCGGCGGCCAACGCCAGCGCGTGGCGATCGGGCGGGCGCTGGTGCGCGACGTCGACGTCTTCCTGTTCGACGAGCCACTATCCAATCTCGACGCCAAGCTGCGCTCGGAACTGCGCGTCGAAATCAAGCTTCTGCATCGCAAGCTGCAGAACACCATGATCTACGTCACCCACGACCAGATCGAGGCGATGACGCTGGCCGACCGTATCGCGGTCATGCGCGGCGGCGTCATCCAGCAGCTTGACGCGCCGCAGACGATCTATAACCGGCCGGTCAACCGGTTTGTCGCCGGCTTCCTCGGCTCGCCGGCGATGAATTTCCTCGAAGGGGAGCTGGAGGCCAGTGCTGCTCCAGTGTTCAGGACCGACGGTGTTTCGGTGCCGCTCGATCGCTATACCTTTGACGGCACGGAGCGCCCGGCCGGCGCTTGCGTGCTGGGCATCCGGCCTGAACATATCGCTTTCGGTGACGCGGCGAAGTCGATGCCGTTTTCCGCCGGCGGTTCGGTCGAGATCGTGGAGCCGATGGGTTCCGACACGCTGGTGTGGACGAAGCTTGCCGGCCGCAACCTCTCCTTCCGCGTCGAGGCGGAACGGACGCTGCGCAGCGGCGATCCGATCCAGTTCGGTTTCGATCCGGCGCGCGCCTCGCTGTTCGACGCTGCGACCGGCAATCGCCTGTGACCCTCTAGAATCATCCGCAAACCATCCTCCCAAGAACGATCCCCCTAAAACGATCTCGCGAAAACGATCCCCCGAAAACATCCCCAAGCCTTAACCACCCAAGAAACGGACAGAGACGATGAACTGGTCATTCCAACTCTACAGCGCCCGCAATTTCCAGCCGTGGGAAGGCATCCTGAAAATGCTCGGCAAGCTCGGCTACAAGGAAGTCGAAGGTTTCGGCGGCGTCTATGACGACCCCACGGCGTTCCGCGCCGAACTCGACAAGAACGGGCTTTCGATGCCGACCGGACATTTCTCGATCGATGCGCTGGAGAATGATTTCGACGGCGTACGCAAAACAGCCGACGCACTCGGCATCACGCTCGTCATCTGTCCCTATCTGCTGGCCGAGCAGCGGCCGGCCGACGCTGCCGGCTGGCGCGGCTTTGGCGAGCGTCTGGCCAAGGTCGGCGAGACCGCAAAAAAAGCCGGCTACGGCTTTGCCTGGCACAACCATGATTTCGAGTTCAAGACACTCGCCGACGGCTCGGTGCCGCAGGATCACATCCTGTCGGCTGCGCCCGACATCGGCTGGGAGATGGACGTCGCCTGGGTAGTCCGCGGCGGCGTCGATCCGCTGCCGTGGATCGAAAAGCACGGCAAGCGCATCAGCGCCGTCCATGTCAAGGACATGGCCAAGTCAGGCGAAGGCCTTGACGAGGACGGCTGGGCGGATGTCGGCCACGGCACCATCGACTGGGCCGGCCTGATCAAGACACTTCGGGCGAAGAGCGCGGCCAAATATTACGTGATGGAACAGGACAACCCCAACGACATCGAGCGCTTCGCCAGCCGCTCGCTCGCATCCGTCAAGGCTTACTAGGAACAATCATCATGGCAAAGAAACTGGGTATCGGCGTCATCGGCTGCGGCAACATCTCGAAAGCGTATTTCTCGCTGGCGCCTCTGTTTCGCGGCATCGAGATGCGCGCCTGCGCCGACATCAACATGGACGCGGCCAAGGCACGGGCGAAGGAGTTCAAGCTGCGCGCCGAGACCGTCGAAGAACTGCTCAAGGATGACGAGATCGACATCATCGTCAACCTCACCATCCCGGCGGTGCACTACGAGGTGTCGAAGCAGATCCTCGATGCCGGCAAGCACGTCTATTCGGAAAAGCCGTTCGTGCTGTCGGTCAAGGAAGGGCTCGACCTCAAGAGCCGCGCCGAGAAGAAAGGGCTGCGCATCGGTTCGGCTCCGGACACTTTCCTCGGCGGCGCGCACCAGCTGGTGCGCAACCTCATCGACGCCGGCGCGCTCGGCAAGATCACCAGCGGCACCTGTCATGTGATGGGCCACGGCATGGAGCACTGGCATCCCAACCCTGATTTCTTCTTCCAGCCGGGCGCTGGGCCGGTGCTCGATATCGGACCTTACTACATCACCAACCTGATCCAGTTGATCGGGCCGGTGAAGCAGGTGGCAGCCTTCGCGACGACGCCTGCCAAGGAACGCACGATCTCATCGAAACCGCGCGCGGGCGAGAAAATCCCGGTCAACACGCCGACGACGATCCACGGCCTGCTGGAGTTCGAGAACGGCGCCGTGATCACGCTCAACACCAGCTGGGACGTCTGGGCGCATGGTCATGCGCCGATGGAACTCTATGGCGAGACGGGCACGGTGTTCGTGCCGGATCCGAATTTCTTCGGCGGCGACGTGCGCATCACCGAGGCGGCAAAACCGGTGAAGAAACTGCCGAAATGGCAGCATCCGTTCGGCGTGCCCAACGAAATGCACGGCCAGGGCATGATGGCCAACTACCGCACCGCAGGCCTTGCCGACATGGCGCTGGCGATCGCCGAGGGACGGCCACACCGTTGCTCGATGGAGCTCGCGCTGCATGCCGTCGACGTCATGACCGGCCTGTTGCGGTCGGGCGAGACCGGCAAGTTCGTCGCCATGCAGACCAGCTGCGAGCGGCCGGCTGCACTCGGCGTCAAGGACGCAAAAGGACTGTTGGCGAAGCAGAAATGAGGTAGAAGGGTGTCGGCGCGCTCGCGCCGACACCCATACAATCCAGGATCTGTACCCATGCGCTGGCAGCCGGCTGAACACCGCTATGAGAAAATGCTCTACAACAGATGTGGGCGATCCGGCCTGAAACTGCCGGCGATCTCGCTCGGCCTGTGGCACAATTTCGGCAACGACACGCCGCACAAGACCAAGCAGGCGATCGCGCGCAAGGCCTTCGATCTCGGCATCACCCATTTCGATCTCGCCAACAATTACGGTCCGCCGCCGGGCTCGGCCGAGATCGCCTTCGGCGAGATATTGCGCACCGACTTCGCCAGCTATCGCGATGAGCTGATCATCTCGACCAAGGCCGGCTATGAGATGTGGGCAGGGCCTTATGGCGAATGGGGCAGCCGCAAATATGTGCTGGCGAGCCTCGACCAGAGCCTGATGCGGATGGGGCTCGACTATGTCGACATCTTCTATTCGCACCGCTTCGATCCGGATACGCCGCTTGAGGAAACGATGGGCGCTCTCGACCATGCGGTGCGTTCCGGCAAGGCGCTCTATGCCGGCATCTCGTCCTACAATTCGCAGCGCACGCGCGAGGCGGCCGACATATTGAAGCAGCTCGGTACGCCCTGCATCATCCATCAGCCGAGCTATTCGATGCTCAACCGCTGGGTCGAAGAGGACGGACTGCTCGATACGCTGGAAGGGCTCGGTGTCGGATCGATCGTGTTCTCGCCGCTGGCACAAGGCATGCTGACCGACAAATATCTCGGCGGCATCCCCGAGGGCAGCCGCGCCAGCCAAGGCAAGTCGCTGCGGCCCGCCTTCATCAACGAAAAGACCATCGCCAACATCCAGGCGCTGAACGCGATCGCCGGCAAGCGTGGCCAGACGCTGGCGCAGATGGCGCTAGCCTGGGTGCTGCGCAAGGGCCGGGTCACCTCGGCGCTGATCGGCGCCAGCCGGCCCGAACAGGTCGAGGACTGCGTCGGCGCGCTCAAGGTGCTCGACTTCAGCGATGCCGAGCTCGCCGAAATCGACACTTACGCACGCGAGTCCGACATCAATCTGTGGGCGGCTTCGGCGGAGCGCAAGGGACCGCCACGGAAGTAAGCGGAACAGCCGGCACAGGACATGAATCAAAACGGCGGGAAAGATCCCGCCGTTTTGCGTTTATCAAGCTTCGGGCTCGTTCAGGGCTTCTTGGCCGTGCCGAGACCGGCCTTGGGCGCCGCCGCGGCTGCCGGAGCCGGGGTCTTCATCTTGGCTTCGATCCAACCGGTATAGTTGGCCAATCGCGTGTAGATGCCATAGGCATTCTTGTGGCCGCAAGCGGCGGTGCCGTCGGACGGACCTTCGCCCCAGGAGACGACGCCGACCTGGACCGGACCGCTGGCGCCGGTCATGAACAGCGGACCGCCGCTGTCGCCGTTGCAGGCGTCGCGTTCGCCGCTGTCGGTGCCGGCGCAGATCATGTTCTTGGTCAGCGGATCCGACATATCGGCGGCGATCGCATTGGCGGCGGCATCGATGCCCTTTTCCGAATAACGCATCCGATGCGAGAGATCGCCAAGTGCCGCCTTCAGGTCATGCGCATAGATCGACTTGATGCCGCTGTTGCAGGCAGCGCTCGGCTCGAGATCGAGATCGGCCACCATCAGCGCGGTCGGGAAGGTGCCGTCCTGCATCTTGCCCCAGCCGATGACCGTGGTCTTGCCGCTGTCTGGCGTCGGCTCATTGGTGATCTTGATGACCGGCGCATCGGCGGGCTCCGCCAGCCGGAGCAGGCCGAGATCATTGTCCAGCGTCTGTTCGCTGTAGCCCTCGTTGACGATGACCTCGACCACCTTGTAGCGCTTGCCTTCGGTAAGATCGGTGGCGCCGGTCAGCACGGTCACCGTGTCGGGCGAAATCGGCCGGCCCTTGTCGTTGAGGCAGTGCGCCGCCGTCAGCACCCATTGCGGAGCAATCAGGCTGCCGCCGCAGAATTGCGCGTTCGGCTGCGAGGCCGGGCTGGGGTCCAGCCGGGCGCTGGTCAGCAGCGCCACCTGGAACGGATAGGCCCCTTTGTCGGCTTCCTTGCCGCCATAGACGCGGTCGGCCCCGTCGGGATTCTCGGCCTTGGCCTTGTCCCGGGATTCGGCGACGCGCTGCATCGGCGAGACCGCCGCTTCCGGCCTGGCGGCGTCGTCGGCTGCATAGAGCGCGTTGACGGCGGGGAAAGCGGCCGCGATGCCCAGCAGCGATGCAGCGGCAAGCGGCCTGAACCGATGGATAATGTTCACCTTGAAACCCTCCTGAGATGAAAAATGCCGAGCCATGCCGCCATGACGCATAACCAACAGAAGCGGTACCGGTACCTCGATCGCCTTCTGCCAGAACGAACGACATCCGCGCGGTCATAAAACCGAAATACGACTTTTGCTAATCGTGCCCCATCGGGCAGAGCCCACCCAAACCCTATAGCCCCCCACGGGCTACGTGGAAGCGATTTGTCATTGCCAATGTTGGATTATTTTAGGCAGTATATCGACGCGGGTGCGTTTGGCGGAGGGCTTTAACGAGGCCGCCCGGACCGATGATCCGATACGGGCGGGTAACCAAACTAATTTTTTAACTCCACCACGATCTCGACAATATTTCTGTATTTTGCTCCACTCCTTGCTGACTTTTGGGAGAGTCTCACCATGACGAAACTGACAAGCACTATCATTGCGTCCGCACTGCTATCCACCGCACTGTGGACGATGCCTGCCTTCGCCGCCGATCCCGGCTCAGCGAATGCCGGCAATGGCGAAAGCATGCGCGATCTCGGAACGGGCGACTACCAGCCCGGCCGTGCAAAGCCGATCGCGCCGCCGAAACTGACCGAAGATGAAGCCAGCCGGGCAGCGCCGCTGACCGACGAGGGCACGGCGGTCAAATCCTATGGCATCGTCGGACGTTCCGCCGATGGCAAGGACATCAAGATCGATGCAGGCGAGACGCTGAAGGACCTTGTCATCAAGGAATTGAACGCGCCCGCCAACACACCGAACGCCGACAAGACCGGATTGACGGGCGGCGGCGAAGCCGGCCGCCAGGTGTTCGGGGCCGACGATCGCGAGCAGATCAAGAACACCAAGACCTACCCGTTCACCGCGATCGGGTATATCGAAGGCAAAGCCAAGAGCGGTTACGGCAGCTGCTCGGGAACCCTGATCGGTCCGCGCACGGTGCTCACCGCCGCGCATTGCCTCTACAGCAATGAAGACAAGGCTTGGCTCGACGACGTCATCTTCGTGCCGTCGCTCAACGGCAACACCGCCGACGATGCACCGTTTGGCGCTTTCAGCTACGAGAGCGTCTATATCCTGCAGGGCTTCATCGACAATTATCAGGGTTACTACGGCTCGGTCATTCCGTGGGACCTCGGCATCATTACGCTGAAGCAGGATGTCGGCACCAATCTCGGCTGGCTGGGTTATGCCAACTATGAGAACCTCGGCGATTTCACCGCAAACATCGTTGGCTATCCCGGCGACAAGCCGATGGGAACGATGTGGAAGGCGACCTGCGAAGTGAAAGCCGAAAACGTCGGCGCGGAGTATTTCCAGTACGACTGCGACACCTATCCGGGGTCGAGCGGCAGCTCGGTCTACGCCTACGACAATGGCGCCAAGCAGCGCGTCGTCACCGGCGTGAACGTGGCCGAAAGCCCCAACGCCAACACTGCGGTGCGCCTGAACGCTGCCAACGTGGCGTGGATCAACAGCCTGTACAAATAAGGCCCGATCTTTCGCCGGCAAACAGCGGCGATAACCAGCACTACCAAACCGGCGGCGGGACGTTCCTGCCGCCGGTTTTTTGTATCGAAACACCTCTCTTGCACTGTGTTACAGCGGTGCTTACGCTAGGCGATCCAAGGGGTTGGGTAATAAGATGGCGCGGGCAAGAATGATCTTCGGGGTCAAAGCGATCGCGGCTGCGTCCTCGCTGGCCGCACTGACATGCTTTTCCGCTATGGCCGATCAAGGCGGTGCCGCACCCGATGGCACCTGGGCCGAGCGGGTGCAAATCCTCTATCAAAGCGAAACACGTTCGGTGCTGCGCAAGAATGTACGGGTCTGGGATTCCCACCCGGAATTGGGTCTTGATTTCACCTGGGAGCCGGCAGCCGGCGTGTCGCCGGACCGCACCGTCGCAGCCGACGGCACCGTCAACGGCAAGGGCAGGCTGGTCTGGCGCGTACGCGGCTCGGCGAGCTACGACCCCAAGACGATCTATTCCAGCTATTTCGGCGAGATCAGGAATGGCCGCCCCGAAGGACAAGGCCGGCTGGAGCTGCGTTCAGGCGAGATTCTCGACGGCCGTTGGGTCGCCGGCCAGCTCGACGGCCATGCGATCCATGTCGATGCCGACGGCAATCGCTATGAAGGGCAATTCAGGGCCGGTGTGCCGAATGGCGAGGGCAGGCTGGAGACGAAGACAGGCGAGATATTCGTCGGCTCTTTTGCCGATGGGCTGAAGGACGGCAAGGGCCGCACCCGGCTGCCCGGCGGCACCGTCTACTGGTCGCAATGGGCGATGGGCAAGGAGATCGGCGGTGCGCGCCCCGACGTGCTGGCCGATGCCAGAGTGGGCGGGTTGCTCAAGGCGCAGACCGGCGGCGGTTCCGCCGACAAGGTCGAGATCGGCATTGCCGTCGACCAGCGCATGACGCAGCAGGCCGACATGCAGTACCAGCATCTGGTGCGCGACGAAGACATCGCGATCTATCCGGTGTCGGACCAGTACAACGATGCCTGGAACGGCACCGGAGAGATTCGTACCGGCAATGTCTATGAAGGCATGGACTGGGAGACGGCGCCGGCCTTCGCCGAAGTCGACCTCAAGACCACCGACCAGTCGAGGGTCAAGATCGACAGCCTGGAAATGAAGGTGGCCGCGAGCGAGGCCTACCGCAAGCCGATGCTGTCGATCAGCGAGCACTATGGCTGCGTCGGCTTCCGCCCCGACTTCTCGATCGTCAACAATGGCTGGGGCGACGTGAAAGACATGAAGATGTCGATCCAGTTCACCAGGACCGACGAGGAGGACAACGCGACCGGCGAGCCGAGCCGCATGTTCACGAAGGACATCGGCACTTTCGGCGATGGCGTCGACGTCTCGATCAAGGACGTGCTGACTGAAGCCGGCGTCGACACAACCACGCTCGAGACCGAGCGCTTCACCTGCCCGTCAAGGGACAGCCTGGATGTCTGCCGCGCCCAGGTGGCCAACAAGGTCAAGTTCGGCGACGTTGCCGATTACATCAGCGGCAGCGTCGAGAAAATGAGCGTGACCGGGATTGGCAAGCTCGATTATTCCTGGGCGGACGATCAGGGCGCTGTCTACCAGCAGAGCGAGCCGTTTCGCGTCATCGTCTCGCTGGTCAGCATCGAGGTCCCAGAATCGCTCGCCGAATGCGGCGATGGCGGCGGCGCGTCGCCCGAAGCGCTACGCTACCAGAACATCGAATTTCCGATCGGCAAGACCGATTACAGCATCCCCATGCCGGTGCGCGGCAACAAGAATCTCAGCGCCTACACGGCACGGCTGAAAATGTGGTCGTCAATGTCGTCGATCCATCGCTTCAGCATCGCCGCCCATTTCGCCGATGGCAGCACACGCGAGAGCAAGCCGGCCACGTTCTTCTATTTCAGGCCGAAGCAGTCGCTGTTCGAAACCAGCACCAAGCCGGCGGTCTGCTATCTGCCGGAAGATCTGCAAGGCTGTTGAGGTCCTGTCACGTCCTTTCGGGAATCGCGTCATTTCGAGCCCATCTCGAAAAAATTGGGCAGCGGGATCAGCCGGGCAAAGATCGTGCCCTGGCTGAACACCCTGAGTTCCAGCATCGACCCGGACGATCGTTCGGCTTTCTGGTCGAACAGGAAATTGCCGAGCGAATAGATCTCCGCAACATCGCCGCCGCCGAGCGGCAGGATCGCCTCGCTCGATACATGTGGATGACCGCCGACGATTGCCGTGACACCGCGCAGCCGCATCTGGTCGGCAAGCATCTCCTCGGGCGGCGACGGCTCCGTCTTGTACTCGCGGCCCCAATGGACGAAGGCAATCACCGGCCGTTCGGCATTGTCGTGCAGCAGCCGGTCGAGCAAAGCAGGCGTCAGAAGGTCGGTGTTCCTGGAGCCGTTGGTATCGATGTCGGTCAGCCCGACCAGGTCGAGATCGGCAAGCGCCAGCGTCTCGCCCTGCCCGAAATGGGCGATGCCGGCCGCATCGAGTGCGGCCAGCGTCTCGGCATAGCCTGACGGGCCGAGGTCGTAGGCGTGATTGTTGGCGAGGCTGACAGCGGCGACATGCAATTTCTTGAGCATGTCGATGGCGAGGTCTGCGGGCATGGCCAGCGTCATGTCGTCGATCGCCTCAGGGACGTTGGGCAGGATCACGCCTTCGAGATTGACGATCAGCGGCCGCGAGCGGGTCAGGGCCAGCACGCTTTCGACGATCTTCTCGGCAACACCGTCGCGGACCAGGATCTTCTTCATGGCGCGGCCGAAATTCACGTCGCCCGCGAAATAGTAGAGCTTGTCGTCGGGACGGGCAGGATTGTTGAAGCCGGGGCCGAAGGCGCCGAACAGCGCCACGACATAGCTGGTGGTGCGCTCGACATAGTCGCCCGAATGCGCCTGCGAGTTCTCGTTGGCGACGACCAGGGGCGCAGCACCGAACAGTTCGCGCTGCAGCCTGGTCTGGATGTAGAGCGCACCGACCGAATCGGCGTGATCCGGCTGGCGCAGCGCCGCGATGCCGTCGAGCGAACCGGCGGCGAGCATGTTCAGCGTCTGCTGGTCGAAACGCCTGGCTTCGTGCTGCGGCAGATAATGCGAGAAATCGGTGGATTCGACGATCAGCGTGTCCTTGTCGACGATCGCTTTCAGCGCCTGCGCCAGCCGGTCCCAGTCGCCGCGCTTCGCCTTGACCGACATCGCCACCGGCACGATGGTTGCCTCCGGAAAATAGTGGTGCAGGAAGGGCAGCATGGCTTGAACGCCGTGCTCCTTGGCGAAGAGGCAGGAGTCCTCGACCATGTCGCTGTTCGCCTGGATAAGGCGCAGGGCTGCCGTGTCGGCCAGGACCGGGCCAAGCACAGTGTCGAAGCCGCGCGTCGTGGTGGCGAAGAGTTTCTGCGTCTTGTGGAAATGGTCCGGCGACAGGATGACGATGCGCTTGTAGCGGAAGCTGGACGCGGCGTGGAAACCGAGTGCGATGAGATCTGCGACGAGCAGGTGGTGGGGGACCGTGATGCCGGTGAGGCGTTGGTTGGACGGCTCGATTTTGGCGACGGCGGCGATGGCGTCGGTGAAGAGTGTGGGGTCGGAGTAGAAGGACGGGAAGTTTGTGTCGCCGGGCGGGCAGGTGATGGGGGCGGCAGACGCTTGAAGCGCTGAGAGGATAAGCAACGAGGTGGCAAAGATCAGAATGCTGGTCCGCGCCCAGGCACCCCCCTCTGTCCTGCCGGACATCTCCCTCGCAAGGAGGGAGATTGGATGTCGCCTCGACTTTCGCCAATCATCAACCTTGAAAATAGATCTCCAGCAATGAAGAGACTGATCTTCCCCCTTGCGGGGGAGATGGCCGGCAGGCCAGAGGGGGGTGCCTGGGCGCCGACCTCTCACGGCTCAGCCAGCACAATGTTCTCCACGCCGCCGACATAGTAGAACGGCTTCTGCTTGGACGCGGTCAGCCGCAGCACTTCGCGCGAAATATAGTCGGCGAGGCCGAACAGCGTCACGCCGCCGTCGGAGGTCTTGGCCCGGCCGCGCAGGCCTTCGAGGATCGAATAGGTGAAGACGCCATGGCCGAGCTCGGGCAGCTCGGCGGCGGTGTTGTTGGCAGCGGTGGCCGAGAAGACGACGATGCGTGCGTCCTGCGCGTCTTTTTCCAGGCGCGGGTTGAAGGCGTTGGCGGCGTGGCAGGTGTCGAGCAGCATGAAGCGCATGCCCTTGGCCCGCTCAACCGATTTCTGGATGTCGCCCCAGTCGACCAGCGAGGAGCGCTTCCAGCGGTCGGCATCCTGTTTGCGGCCGTCCGTGGGGATGAAATAATAATCTTCGTCGATGTTGATGCCGTGACCGGCGACGAAAATGATGGTGGTGTCGTTCTCGCCGGGTCTGTCGAGAAAGTCGGCGAGCTGGTCGTCGATCGTGTCGGAATCCGGTTCCAGGATGGTGTCGGCGCTGGCGACCTTGAACACGTCCTTGCCGGAATCGGGCGCCTCATCCAGCGCTTCGCGGTTGACCAGAACCAGCGTCTCCATCGCCGAAAACAAGGGCGCGGATTTCTGCGAGATCACCTTGAGGAATTCGGTAGCGTCGTCGACGGGATAGCGCAGATCGCAGGCGTGGCCGGCGCATGCATCGGTGAGGAAGGGATATTTGTCGACGCCGATCACGGCGACGTAGAGCTTGCCCTTGTTGGCGGGCTTTTCGGTTTTCCTGCCAAGTGCTGTGACACTGCGCTCGGTCAGATAGCCGAACTCGTTGGTGCCGGTGATGCGAATGGTATTTTCGCCATTCTCGACCGGCACTTCGACGATGATGCTCTTGCCGCCATCGGCCGAGCGTGCGGTGACATCGCCGACATTGCGGCTGTTCGACAGGATCGAGAATCCGGCGACATCGGCGCCGGCTTCCTGCACGCCCGAAATCTCGACGGCGACATAGCCCTCGCGGACGTTGCTCTGGTCGGCGGCAAGCTTGATGCCGAATTCCGGCGGTTTGCGCTCGAGCAGCTTTTCCAGCTCGCGGTCGACGCCGGGGCGCATTTCCTGAACCGCCTGTTCGGCGCTGCGCAGGATGATGGCCCGGCGCACCATTTCCGGGCTCCAGAGATATTTCTTCAGCTGGCCGGCGCTGATGAAACGCCCTTCGTGGCCGCGGCCCTGATTGACGTGCCAGCCTATCAACTTGTCGCCGTCGGCGGAGGAATAATAGTAGCCCTGCGGCATCCAGGCGATCCATTCGGAGCCGGCGAAGAACATCGACACGATCAGTTTGTGTGTCTTCAAATTCCACAGCCGCACGGTCTGGTCAGCGCTGCCGGTGACCAACAGCCCTTCCTTCTCGGCGGCAACCATGGCGTTGATCTCGCCGGTGTGGCCGGTGAATTCACCCGATACCTCGGCGGTCGCGGTTTTGTATTCCAACAGCGTGCCGTCGCTGCCGCCGGTGATCAGGCCAAGCCCATTGCCGATCAGCGTGTAAACCGAATGGACGAAGCCATTGGTGGCGGCATTCTCGATGCTGTGCATCACCTTTCCGCCGCTCGCGATTTCGAGCACGGCATTCTCCAGGCCGTCCTTGCCGCCGGGGACGGCGCGAAGCGACCACTCACCGTCGGTCAGTGCGGCGCGGGTATAGGTGCCCTGTTCCGCCAACGCCTTCGGGTCTTCGAAGAACCGCTCGGCCGTCGGTAGTGCCAGCACCTTGTCCAGCGTGCCCTGCAGCTCGGGACAGGACACGCGTTCAGGGCAGGGGTTGGTGTTGCCCCAAGCGATGGAGCTGCTCGCCGCATCGATCCCGATCGCCGTCACCGGTTCGCCGACCCCTTGCAGCAGCGCCTTGCGCTCGCCGGTCATGGGGTTCCAGACCTGGATGGCGTTGCGGGTGCCGCCGGCTGTCGCCACCAGCGAGCCGTCGGCATTGCCGGCGCCAGCAAAGACCGTGCCGTCATGGCCGTTATAGTCGAGCAGTTGCTCGCCGCTGTCGGTATTCCAGACCACCGAGCGATGCTTGTCGGCGCAGCGATAGCTGCATGACGCCACAAGCCGCGAACCCGTGGCGAAGCTCAGAGCGCCGATCTGGAAATCCTGCTTCGGCATGGCGCGGACGAATTTGCCGGTGCTGGCCTGCCAGAGCTGGACGTCGCCGTCCTTGCTGCCGGTGGCGAACAGGCTGCCATCCAATGACACGGCGAGTGCGGCGACGCCGACATCGCGCAGCGGTTCGGCCTCGGCGGGCAAAGCGATTTCCTCTGACTTGGCGATGTCCCAGAGCCTTATGCCGTTGTCTGTGGTCGTCGCCACCAGCCGGGTTCCCGCAGCGGCGAAGGCGAGCTTTTCCACACGCCAGGAATCGGCATCGAGTTTTTCCGCCAGCGTCCAGCCCGACGCGGATTTGTCGTCCGCCCGCCAGAGGTAGACGAAACCATCGCCACCGCCGGCGGCGAGCGTGTTTCCGTCGGGTGAAAAGGCGACATCATAGATGGCATAGTCGGCGGCCTTGAGCACGGTTTTGATCTTGCCGGTGGCGAAATCGAACAGCCTGATATCGCCATAAGGGGGCTTGTCGCCGATGCCGGCGCCGAAATAACCGCCGGCGGCGATCGTCTTGCCATCCGGCGACACGGCAATCGCAAAGACCTTGCCGTCATTGCCATTGCCAAGATAGCCGCGAATGGTGCGGAGCGTCACCCCGCTCTGCCAGTCCCAGATGCGGATGGTCTTGTCGTCAGATGCGGAGACCAGTCCCTCGCCGTCCGGCGTGAAGGCAAGATCGGTGACCCTGGCGCTGTGGCCGCCGGTGTTGAGATCGAGATGGAAATCGAGGTCCTCGGCACGGGCGACCGACGCCAGCGCCAGAAGACCGAGCATGACCAGCCACCGGAAAGCACGCAGGGCATGGGAGCTGACCGGCACCTTGTTGCGCCGCTATTTGGAGTCGGCGGACGGCGGCGACCCGTGACGCACATAATTCTCGATCGCCTGGGCATAATTGGCGGAACCGGCCTTGCGTTCTTTTTCGATGTAGCCGGCAAAATAGCTCCAGAACGACACCGCATAGTCGCGGAAATAGGCATCGGCGACATCGCGCGAACAGAGCTTGCCCTCGACGCAGATGGAGAGACGATTGAGGAAATAGACGATGCGGTCGAAATTGTCGTTGAAATCGGCGATCGGCATGGTGCCGCCGCCGGCAGTCATCGCCTCGATGCCGATGCGTTGCCGGAAAACCTGTTCCTCGGTTGGCGACGGCGTGGCGCTGAGCAGATTGTCGTATTTGGCGTTGAGCGACGAGAGGCGCTCCTTGAGCGCGCGCTGCGCCTGCTGAAAATCCTTGCTTTCCCAAAGCTCGACCAGCGACATCGTCTGCTCGACGCGCTTCTGTTCCTGGTTTGCGAGAAACTGGAAGACCGAGAAGGCCAAGGTGAAGATGATCGCCAGGCGCACGGCGAGACCCGACCAGGCGTAGATCAGCATGCGCCAGTCGCGGTCGGTGAAGGGGTTGGCTTCCTTCTTGATCTCGTGACTGCTCGGCCACGGAAAGCCTTCGGTGGTTTCGGGCAAGGTCGCCGGCTTCTTGGCCGGCGGAGGCGCCGATGTGGCCGGCGATTTCTGCGTTGCAGCGCCCCCCGGCTTTTTCATCCGCAGCTGTCCAGTTGGATGATGGCGGTGGGATCGAGCACGATGCCGGGTGTCTCCAGCTTCTTTTTCAGGCAATCGAGCTGCGTGCGCGAAATCATGAACTGCACGTCCGGTTCGGCAGCCGCCTTGCTGGGTGACGGCAAGGGCTCGACCACGCCGCGCGAGGCGCAGCTGGAGAGATCGACGACAACGGCCGTGTTGCCGGTCTTGGCGATCTGGTCGTACTGGTCGAGAAAGCAGGTGGCGAGCTCGGAATTGGTGACGATCTGCTTGGCGCACAGGCCGCAATTCTCGTCCGCCGAGGCGCTGGCAACCAGCAACAGGCTGCCGGCAAGGCCGACCGTCGCTGCACGCCAGGAGAGCACGGGGATAGTCACTGATGTCCTCATCTGTTGCATCCAGCCGCGGCGCATAGAGGTGTCGCGAGCCGGGAATGTTCATATATCACGCCTACAAGAGCCGGCGAAGCAATGTCAGGTCAGGCGCGGGGCACCGTCTCCATCGGGAAGATCATCACCGCGCCTTTGGGACCGCTCTTGTCGGCAAGCCGCATCACGGAGCGCGTTGCCGGTGCCATGCCGATGTCGGCCAGCATGTCGGAAAAACCAGGCGTTCCCGATGCGGCACGCGTCACGGCGCGCACGCCTTCCTGGGCAAGAAAGCTCAGATCCTCTTTCTCGCTTTGCGGCGGCGCCTCGGTCAGCACGGCAATCATGCGCTCCATGCCGAAGCTGGTGTCGGTGAAGGCGAGCAGCCCTTCCTTCAGGCCCTGGTCGGCCTGCTGGTTGATCGGCGCCAGCCGCTCGGCGACGATGTGGGCGATCGAATAGTCGCTGCCGATATACAGCACGTTGATGTCGACGAACTCGTCGGACCCGTTCTTGGCCGCAATGTGTACCTGATCGCCCGGCGAAACGCGCGGCACCGTTGACGATTCGATCGGCTCCAGCGCATCGCTGTCCTGGCGCTTGATCAGGAACTGGACGCTGACCTCGTCCGGCCGGTAGTCGGACGCCGCGGCGAGCCGCGACAGGCCGGTGGCGCGGAAGATCGTGGTCAGGGTCTTGGCTGTGTTTTCCGCAAGCTTGTCGCGGCCATCCTGATGGATGACGATGCGCGGCGGCTTGCTGCCGTCCTTCAGGCTGATGTCGCCGGACGCCGGCAGGAACCACAGCGCCGGTTCGTCGCTGGCGTTGGCGGCAGCGCCGTCCATGGATTTTTCGCGCAGCACCGCAAGCCGCAGATCGGCGCTCTTGCCAGGCTCGACCAGCGCGATGTGGAAGCCGGACTTCGGCTTCGCCACCAATTCGTCCAGAACCGAATTGACCAGCTCGGTTTCTTTTTCGAGCCCTGCGGTCGGCGCCGGCTTTGCCACCAGCAGCTTGTAGTCGACGGCGAGTTCGGCAACGCGCGCATAGGCGCCGGCGGGCACCGCCGTCGGCGCAAGCGCCGGCTTGCCGTCGAATTCGACCGGTGCGAGCTGGCTTTCGAGGTTTTTTGCCGATTTCACTTCGAGATAGCCGACGGCGTCGGAGAGCTTCGACAGCGCCGAAGGCAAAATGGCGAGCTTGCTGCCGGGGGTCAGACCCTGCAGCAGCCCGGCGCCGATCGCGACATCGCCGTCCTTGACGGCAATCGGCCATTGCATGACGGCGTCGGTCTTGTCGGTGCCGAACACGCGGGCGTCCAGTTCGCCCTCGAACAGGGGCGTCGGCCTTGTGCGGCCGTCGGCCGAATATTGCTGCAGCACGGCCTGGCCGAGCTGGCGATAGGTGACGTTGGGGTTCTCGGCCAATTTCGACAGGATGGTGAAGGTGAACAGGCCGAAGCGCGGCGCGTCGGGCGTGCCCTTGGGCAGCGGCATTTCCGGCGTCGTCTCGACCGTCTGCGCGGCATAGAAGGCGACCAGCTTGCCCCTGGCGATCGGCTCTGCGCCGGTCGGCGTCAGGTTGAAGGCCGGCTTGCGGCCGCCATTCTCGTCGAAACCGCGCGATGCGCTTGCCGAGATGTCGTCATAGGCCTTCACCGCGGCTGCTCTCGCCGCGTCGTCGCCGCCGACGAGGTCGGCGAACTCGACCTTGCGCTCCAGTTCGTCATCGACTTCCGCGGCGCGCGTCGCGGTGCCGGAATGGCAGCAGTCGAACACCACCCAGACAAAGGCGCCCTTGTCGCGGATGGCGTCGAGTGCGGCGCCGACCTCGTTGTCGACCAGCGCGTTCGGCACGCCCTCTTCGCGGTTGATCCATTTGTCGATATCGGACGGCAGGAAAATCTCGTCGAGGCCGTCGGTCTCGTCACCGGCCTTGGCTTGCGGCTGCTGGGCGCCGTGGCCCGACAGATGCAGATAGACGAAATCGTCGCGTTGCACCTTGCCGGCGAGGTCGGCAAGAGCGGCCTTGATCGCCGCATGCGTCGGCGGGCCGTTGGCGCCTTCGACGTCCTTGGCGAGCAGGATCACGTTCTCGGCCGAGAACTTCACCGGATCGGGCGTGTTCTTCAGGAGATAGTCGCGCACTAGGCCGGCATCGTTCTTCGGCCCGATCAGCCAGTTCTTCTGCGGCAGGTTCGGATAGTCGGTGCAGGCAACCAGCAGCGCGTGATAGGTGCGCGAGGCGGCGAGGGCGCGGAACGAGACCGTACCGGCAGCCACAAGCGCCGACGTGCCGACGAGCAGCGTCCGTCGTGTCAGTTTGATCATAATTGCTTCCCCAAGCCCGATCGAATTTGCAAGTGCGGCACCTTTCGTCGCGAATTTTGTCAGTATTTTGAATGTGGTCGGTGCCGTCAATCGGCGGTGGTGGTCATGGTGTCGATGGCGATAACGGAAACAGTGGCAAAAAGCCCGCTTCATCGCTATCTCAAGGGAATTGAGACCGTCGCATGGCAGAAATGATTTGCGAGCGGCGCTGGATCAAACAGATAGAACATGATGTCGTCCGAGAACCGCTCCACACTTTTCGGCATCATGCTCTAAACGATCGGAAAACGGGATCATGGCGGCAAGGGATGTGCTGACGAAGAATCAGCTGAGCGTGCTCGAAAAGCTCGAGGCCGCCAGCGGACCGCTCAGCGCCTATACGCTTCTCGACCAGCTGCGCGAGCGCGGTTTCCGCGCGCCGCTACAGGTTTACCGGGCGCTCGACAGCCTGGTGAAGTCAGGCTTCGTGCACCGGTTGGAAAGCCTCAACTCCTTCGTCGCCTGCGCCGAACCGCACGACCATACGCATTCGATGACAGCCTTCGCTATCTGCGACACATGCGGGCAGGTGATGGAGATGTCCGACCATGACGTCGACCATCGGCTGGACGAATGGGTGCGCTCGACCGGGTTTGCTGCGAAGAAGGCGGTGATCGAGTTTCGAGGGACGTGTGCCAAGTGCCTGGCTGAGGCTGCCTAACGTTTCGACGCTGGCGGGACAGCACCCCCCTCTGTCCTGCCGGACATCTCCCCCGCAAGGGGGGAGATTGGCAGTTCAAGCGCTGCGCCCATTGCAGCAACGTCGGAGATTGGCGAAACCGGAAGTGGCGGCTGATCTCCCCCCTTGCGGGGGAGATGCCCGGCAGGGCAGAGGGGGGTGTGAAGGATCGCGGCGTATCCGGCGCTAATGCGCCTCGTCCCAGTTGTTCGCTGCGCGGGCATCGACATGCAGCGGCACCGACATCGAGATGGCCGGCATCGGCGCGTTCTCCATCACCCTGCGCACCACGGGGATCGTCGCCTCGACTTCCGCTTCAACCGTCTCGAAGATCAATTCGTCATGCACCTGCAAGAGCATGCGGGCGGACAGGCCGGCCTTTTCCAGCGCCTCGTCCATATGCACCATGGCGCGGCGGATGATATCGGCAGCGGTGCCTTGCAGCCTGGCGTTGATCGAGGCGCGCTCGTTGAAGGCACGGATCGACGGGTTTGACGACCGGATCTCAGGATAGTGGATGCGGCGGCCGAAGATGGTTTCGACGAAGCCATGCTCGCGGGCATAGGCTTTTGTTGCCTCGATATAGTCGCGGATGCCGGGGAAACGCTCGAAGTATTTCTTGATGTAGGCGCCGGCCTCCTCGCGCGGGATCGACAGCTGGTTGGCCAGCCCAAAGGCCGAGATGCCGTAGATGATGCCGAAATTGATCGCCTTGGCGCGGCGGCGCACTTCGGAAGGCATGCCTTCGACCGGCACGTTGAACATTTCCGAGGCGGTGATGGCGTGGATGTCGGCGCCATTGGCGAAGGCCTGCTTCAACTGCGGGATCTCGGCGACGTGGGCAAGCACGCGCAGTTCGATCTGGCTGTAGTCGGCCGAGACCAGTTTCTGGCCCTTGTCGGCGATGAAGGCCGTCCTGATCTTGCGTCCCTCCGCGGTGCGCACCGGGATGTTCTGCAGATTGGGATCGGAGGAGGACAGCCGGCCCGTCGTCGTTGCGGCCAGCGCATACGATGTGTGCACGCGCCTGGTGTCGGGATGGATGAAGCCGGGCAGCGCGTCGGTGTAGGTCGATTTCAGCTTGGTCAGCTGGCGCCAGTCGACGATCTTGCGCGGCAGTTCGTGGCCTTCGGCGGCGAGGTCTTCCAGAAGCTGCGCGGAGGTCGACCATTGCCCGGTCTTGGTCTTGGAGCCGCCGGGCAGGCCCATGCGGCCGAACAGGATGTCGCCGAGTTGCTTTGGCGACCCGATGTTGATGCGCTCGCCGACAAGGCCGTAGATCTCCTCCTCCAGCCGTGCAGCGCCTTGCGCCAGCTCGCCGGAGAGCCGCGACAGGATCTGGCGGTCGACCGAGATGCCGCGCTGTTCCATCCGCGCCAGCACCGGCACCAGCGGCCGTTCCAGCCGCTCATAGACCGAAACCAGGCCCTTGGCGGCAAGTCGCGGCTTCAGCACCTGCCATAGCCGCAGCGCTACGTCGGCATGGCCGGCGGCGTAGGCGGTCGCCCGGTCGATGTCGACCTGCTCGAACCCGACCGAGCTTCTGCCGGAACCGGCGAGATCCTTGAGCGGCGTCGTGGCATGGCCGAGCCATTTGTCGGCAAGCGAGGACAAAGTGTGGTGGCCGGTGCCGGCGTCGAGCACATAGGAAATCAACATCGTGTCGTCGAAGGGTGCGATATCGATGCCGTGGCGGCTCATGACGACGATGTCGTATTTGGCGTCCTGGGCGATCTTGAGCACCGATTTGTCTTCCAGCAACGGCTTCAGCAGCGCCAGCGCCTCGCGGACCGGAATCTGGTTCTCCAGCGTGCCGCCGCCGAGCAGGTCGCCAGCGCCGCTCTTGTGGGCGAGCGGCACATAGGCGGCGCGGCCGGGGCCGATCGCCAGGGAGAAACCGATGAGGTCGGCCAGCATCGGATCGGAAGACGTGGTTTCGGTGTCGAAGGCGACGGTTCCGGTCTCCTTGGCTTGGGCCAGCCAGGTCTTGAGCGTTGCCGTGTCGCGGATGGCGACATAGGCGGCAGGATCGATTTTGGCCGCGGCGGCCGTTTCCAGGCGAAGTGCGGCAAGCAGCGAAGGCGCGTCCCCGGCCCTTGCGGTTTCGGATTTGGCTTCATCCTGTGTTGCCGCAGGCACCGGTGTGCCGGAGCCGACATCGGGGCCGTGCGCGGTGTCGGCGCGCTCGACGGTGACGGCGACAGCCTGCACATCGCCGGCTTCGGTGCTGGTCGCCTCGGCCACACGGCGGGTCAGCGAGGTGAATTCCATGGTTTTGAGAAAGCCGATCAGCTTCGGCCCATCCGGCGCATGCAGCACGAAATCGTCGAGCCCGTCGGTCACCGGCACGTCGTTCTTCAGCGTCACCAGCTGGCGCGATATGCGCGCCTTGTCGGCATTGGCGATGATGGATTCGCGCCTCTTGTCCTGCTTGATCTCGCTGGCCCGGGCGAGCAGCCCGTCAAGGTCGCCGAACTGTTCCAGAAGCTGCGCCGCCGTTTTCGGCCCGATGCCGGGTACGCCCGGCACATTGTCGACGGAGTCGCCGGTCAGCGCCTGCAGGTCTATCATCTTTTCCGGCGGCACGCCCCATTTCTCGATGACTTCGGGGATGCCGATCTGGCGGTCCTTCATCGGGTCGTACATGCCGACCGTGGGTCCGACCAGCTGCATCAGATCCTTGTCAGAGGAGATGATAGTGGTGTCGCCGCCGGCCTCGCACGCCAGCCTGGCATAAGTGGCGATGAGGTCGTCGGCCTCGTAGCCTTCGATCTCGATGCAAGGCAGGTTGAAGGCCACGGTTGCCTGGCGGATCAGACCGAATTGCGGGATCAGGTCTTCGGGCGGTGCGTTGCGGTTGGCCTTGTATTCCGGGTAAAGATCATTGCGGAAGGTTTTCGACGAATAATCGAAAATGACCGCTAAATGCGTCGGCACGATGCCTACATCGGTGTTGCGGGCGTCCTGCATCAGCTTCCACAACATGTTGCAGAAGCCGGAGACCGCGCCGACCGGCAGCCCATCGGATTTGCGGGTCAGCGGCGGCAGCGCATGATAGGCGCGAAAGATGTAGCCGGAGCCGTCGATAAGGAAGAGATGGTCGCCTTTTTTCATGCCGGCAGGGATAGCGCGGCAGGACGGCGCGGTCCATGGCAAAGGCGGGCTTCCAACAGGTGTTGCGGCGACATGCTGACAGAGCCTGCCTGCCGATAGGTCCTGCTGCTGTTTGCCTCGGCGCTCACGGCTATGTTACAAAAGTGTAATTTTTGTGCCCTTGAAACGCCACGATCCGAGACACAAATAAAGGTCATCGGCAGTTTTCGCCGAGTCCGGAGCAAGGCCCGTCCCCCGCCTATCCCGGACAATTGCGGCAGCCTATCCCCCCTCTCCGGGCTGCCGCATCGTTTCGAGTAAAAGACCGCCGTGGTTCCCCTCCACCACGGCGGTTCTTTTTTGCCTTCTGACAAGTGTTTACGGTCCGTGGTCCAACGATCGCGGGCTTTTCGTTTTGATGCGCTGCCTTTACGGTCCCGGCACCGAAAAGAAAGGCCCGCAGTAATGTCCACCATTTCCTCCGTCCTCGACCGTCTCGACAAAAATCTCGACCAGAGCCTGGAGCGCCTGTTCGGCCTGCTCCGCATCAAGTCGATCTCCACCGATTCAGACTATGCCGCCGACTGCCGCAAGGCCGCCGAATGGCTGGTGGCGGACCTCAAGCTGATCGGCTTCGACGCTTCGGTGCGCGACACGCCGGGACACCCGATGGTGGTTGCGCACCATGAAGGCCCCGCCGGTTCGCCGCATGTGCTGTTTTATGGCCATTACGACGTGCAGCCGGTCGATCCGATCGAGCTTTGGGAGAACGACCCGTTTGCGCCGGCGGTCAAGGAGATCGAGCCCGGTCACAAGGTAATCACCGGCCGTGGCTCGGCCGACGACAAGGGGCAGCTGATGACCTTCGTCGAGGCCTGCCGCGCCTGGAAGCAGGTGCATGGCAATCTGCCCTGCCGCATCACCATCCTGTTCGAGGGCGAGGAGGAGTCCGGTTCGCCGTCGCTGAAGCCGTTCCTCGAGGCCAATGCCGATGAGCTCAAGGCCGATTTCGCTCTGGTCTGCGACACCGGCATGTGGGACCGCGAAACGCCGTCGATCTGCGTTTCGCTGCGCGGAATGGTCGGCGAGGAGGTCACCGTCAAGGCCGCCGATCGCGACCTGCATTCGGGCCTCTATGGCGGCGCCGCCGCCAACCCGATCCGCATCCTGGCGAAAATCCTCGCCGACATCCATGACGAGAACGGCCACATCACCATTCCCGGCTTCTATGACGGGGTCGAGGAAACGCCGTCGCAGATCCTGAAATCATGGGAAACTCTGGGCGAGACCGCCGAAACCTTCCTCGGACCGATCGGCCTCTCGATCCCGTCGGGCGAAAAAGGCCGCTCGGTGATGGAACTGACCTGGGCGCGGCCGACGGCCGAGTTCAACGGCATCATCGGCGGCTACACCGGCAAGGGGTTCAAGACGGTGATCGCGGCGGAAGCGTCGTCGAAAATCTCCTTCCGCCTCGTCCACAAGCAGGACCCCGAGAAGATCCGCGCCGCGTTCCGGGAATTCGTCAAGGCGCGCATTCCCAGGGACTGTTCGGTCGAATTCCACCCGCATGGCGGCGGGCCGGCAATTCAGCTTTCCTACGACTCGCCATTCCTGGCCAAGGCCAAGACTGCGCTGTCGGATGAATGGCCGAAGCCAGCGGTGACGACCGGCAGCGGAGGCTCGATACCGGTGGTCGGCGACTTCCAGACCTATCTCGGCATGGAATCGCTGCTGGTCGGGTTCGGGCTCGACGACGACCGCATCCACTCGCCCAACGAGAAATACGAGCTGACCTCCTTCCACAAGGGCCAGCGCTCCTGGGCGCGCATTCTCGATGCGCTGACGCGCTGAGGAGGCTGGGAAGTTTTCTTGTTGATTTTTCAGCGGATCGCGGCGAGGACGAGTTACGCCGCGATCCGGAGACAACTATGCCCGACATCCGCTTCCACAAGAACGATCTGCCCGACCTCGCCCACTACAATGTCGACGCGGTGGCCATCGATACCGAGACGCTGGGGTTGAACCCGCACCGCGACCGGCTTTGCGTGGTGCAGATCTCGCCCGGCGATGGCTCGGCCGACGTGATCCAGATCGCGCCCGGCCAGAAGAAAGCGCCGAACCTCGTCAGCCTGCTCCGCAACCGCGGCATATCGAAACTGTTCCACTACGGCCGTTTCGACCTCGCCGTGCTGTACAATGCCTTCGGCGTCATGCCGGAGCCGGTGTTCTGCACCAAGATCGCCTCGCGGCTGACCCGCACCTATACCGACCGGCACGGCTTGAAGGACATCTGCTTCGAACTGCTTGGCGTCGGCCTGTCGAAGGCGCAGCAATCGTCGGACTGGGCGGCCGAGACCCTGTCGCCCGAACAGCTCGAATATGCCGCTTCCGACGTTCTCTATCTGCACCGTCTGCGCGAGGTGCTGGCTGGACGCCTGGCGCGGGACGGGCGCACCAAGGAAGCCGACGCCTGCTTCCGCTTCCTGCCGACGCGTGCCAAGCTCGATTTGATGGGTTGGGACGAAGAGGATATTTTTGCCCACAGCTGATGGCCTTCGGATAACGCTTCCGGCAGCCTTGCAACCAGACACGCGTCGTGGCGTTCTGTCGACTCAATGAGGGGGATGACGTGGCAGACCGCAAACCGATAGCGACCGCCCCGACGGATGGATCCAAGGTCACTGTTCTGTGGAAGGACGGCGCCGGCGTCGTCAGCGAATCCGTCGGGCAATATCGCGACGGCGCCTGGTGGGTCTACACCGACAGCGATACCCAGAAAAAGGTCGACCCGACCAGCTGGCGGCCAGTCTCCAGCGACGATGACGACGATCAATGAGCGCCGCTGGCGGGTGCAACTGCTTTCGCATAGCCTGAAGTCGTTGATATCGAGGCCGATTCGGGGCCTTCCGCTCCGTAGCCTCTCTTCCTGGAGGAACGCGTCATGGGCATCGAAAGCCTTCTCATCTTCATCATAATCGGCGCCATTGCCGGCTGGCTCGCCGGCCTCATCGTCTCGGGCTTCGGCTTCGGCCTCATCGGCAACATCGTCGTCGGCATTATCGGCGCCCTGATCGCCGGCTGGCTGTTTCCAAGGCTGGGCTTCGCAATCGGCGGCGGCATTCTGGCTGCCATCATCAACGCCACGATCGGCGCTGTCATCCTGCTGGTGCTGGTCAAGGTCTTGAAGCGAGCGTGACGCTCGATACGAAACGGAGCGCGCCATGAAACAGAACACCCTCTATCTCCTCATCGGCGCGCTCTTGGTCGTGGTCATTGCGCTAGGTATCTATGTCTATCACGAGCAGACCAAGCCAAAGGGCGTGGAGCTGAAGATCGACGACAAAGGCATTTCGATCCAGCAGAATTGATGATGTCCGCCTGCGGGTGGCGCTGATTTGTCATCCAGGCATTTTACGGCGATTGGGAGTTTCCTTGTGCAAATATTTGCACATCGTGATTGACTTTCGTTTCCACTATGTGCAAAAATTTGCACATAGATTTGAGCCGAGAAATGAACGAAACCAACACCGCCAAAGTCAAGGCCCGGCTCGAGAGGGAAGGCTGGAAGAACGTCGGCGGCACGAAGCATGACAAGTACAAAAAAGACGGCATGCCGACGATCATGGTTCCTCGCCACAAGACTCTGACGCCGTTGGTAGCTCGGTCTATAGCCAAGGCGGCAGGCTGGGAATAAACCGACCTCATCGCGTTCCGAAGCCTAATGGACATAAAGTCGGAATAAGGAAAGCTGTTAGATATGTCTCGCTATGTCGCACTCGTGGATGCTGCCGACGGCTTTGTCGGCGTCTCGTTTCCCGATGCTCCTGGCTGCGTCGCGCAGTCGGAAAGCCGGGACGAGGCTGTAAAGGACGCTATGGCCGCGTTGGCCGAATGGGTGGCTGAAGAAATCGCGGACGGCCGTAAAATCCCCACTCCTCGCAAAGTCGAGGCGCTTTTAGAAGATGCTGAGGTTCGAGCAGCGCTCGCCGCTGGCGCTATCTTGATGTCCGTGCCCTTGATCCGAGATGCCGGCCGTCCGGCCCGGGCCAATATCTCGTTGGATGCCGGTTTGCTCGCCGAGGCTGACGAAACAGCCAATCGGTTGGGGGTCACCCGATCGGCCTTTGTCGCCGCCGCGTTGCGAGACAAGATCCGTCAAACTGTTTGAACAGTGATCTCGGGCACCCGCCAAAGTACCGCGTTGCCGACGCCTGTTAGCCAGCGGCAGCGGATTTTAGAAATTCTTAAGGAATTTCAGAAGGGTGCATAAACCCTGCTTTAACGCGCCCTTAAACCGCCGCATCTACCCTCCAACCCGAGCGCCATTGATACCGGGAAGACAGCGCAACGCATGGCGAACCGCAGAGACAGTCGCGTCGAACCCAGCTTCGAGGGATCGCCAAAGGCGAAATCCGCGGCCGGTTTTTCGGTGAACGAGGAGGATCGGGTCGTGCCGGCCAATCGCAAATCATCTTCGGCGCGCAAAACCTCCAAGGCAAAATCATCGTCACGCGGCAAGCGCGGCAAACCCCGGCGCGGGCTGTTCGGCGTGATGGCCCGGATGTTCTACTGGTGCTTCGTGCTCTGCATCTGGGGCGGCATCGCGGTGGCCGGCATCGTCGTCTATTACGGCGCCAAGATGCCGGCGGCGACCACCTGGTCGATCCCCGACCGTGCGCCCAACATCAAGATCGTCTCGGTCGACGGGCAACTGCTTGCCAACCGCGGCATGAGCGGCGGCGAGGCGGTCGGCCTGCACGAAATGTCGCCCTACATTCCGGAAGCCGTCATCGCCATCGAGGATCGCCGCTTCTATTCGCATTTCGGCATCGACCCGATCGGCCTGTCACGCGCCATGGTGACCAATGTTCTGGGCCGGCGTTTCTCGCAGGGCGGCTCGACGCTGACCCAGCAACTGGCCAAGAACCTGTTCCTGAAGCCCGACCGCACGCTGGAGCGCAAGGTGCAGGAAGTGCTGCTGGCGCTGTGGCTGGAGCACAAGCATACCAAGGACCAGATCCTCGAAATGTACCTCAACCGGGTCTATTTCGGCTCCGGCGCCTATGGCGTCGAGGCGGCCTCGCGCCGCTATTTCGGCAAGAGCGCGCGCGACGTCACTCTGTCGGAGGCGGCCCTTCTCGCCGGCCTCTTGAAGGCGCCGTCGCGACTGTCGCCGGCGCGGGATCCGAAGGCGGCGGAGGAGCGTTCGCAGCTGGTGCTCGCCGCCATGCGCGACGAAGGCAAGATCAGCGCCAAGGAACTGGCCTCGGCGATGAGCGCGCCGGCAACGCGCGCGCCATCCTACTGGACCGGTTCGGAAAACTACGTCGCCGACACCATCATGGAAGAGCTGCCCGATTTGATCGGCGACGTGCGCAGCGACATCGTCGTCGACACCACCGTCGACCTCAACCTGCAGAAGCTCGCCGAAGAGTCGATCCGCCGGCTGATCGACGAGAGCGGCAAGAAGCTCAATGTCAGCCAGGGCGCGCTGGTCTCGATCGACAATTCCGGCGCCGTGCGCGCCATGGTCGGCGGCTACGACTATTCGACCAGCCAGTTCGACCGCGCCTCCGAAGCACGCCGTCAACCGGGCTCGGCCTTCAAGCCGTTCGTCTATATGGCCGCGCTGGAAGCTGGTCGCACGCCCGACAGCGTGCGCAACGACGCACCGATCAAGATCGGCAAGTGGACACCGGACAATTACGGCGGCAAGTATTTCGGCAAGGTGACGTTGGCGACCGCTTTGGCGAAGTCGCTGAATTCCGTCGCGGCACAGCTAACCATGGAGGTCGGCCCCGACGCGGTGGTCGAGGCGGCGCATCGCATGGGCATCCAATCCGATCTGATCGCCAACACCTCGATCGCGCTCGGCACCTCGGAAGTGACGCCGCTGGAGCTGACATCGGCCTATGTGCCGTTCGCCAATGGCGGCTACAAGCCCGACATCCATTTCATCCGCCGCATCACCACGACCGAAGGCAAGGTGCTCTATGACGACAATGGCGGCAGCGCGCCGCGCGTCGTCAAGCCGAACATTGTCGGCATGATGAACTCGATGATGACCGGCACGGTCGAGATCGGCACGGCGAAGAAGGCGGCCTTCGCCTGGCCGTCTGCCGGCAAGACCGGAACCAGCCAGAATTCGCGCGACGCCTGGTTCGTCGGTTACACCGCAAACCTCACCACCGGCGTGTGGTTCGGCAACGATGACGGCACGCCGATGAAGAAGGTCACCGGTGGCGCGCTGCCGGCACAGGCCTGGCACGAGTTCATGGTGGCCGCGCATGAAGGTGTGCCGGTCCGGCCGCTGCCCGGCACCTGGAAGTCGACGCCGCCCGACACCATCGTGCCCGACGATATTCCGTCAGTCGATAACAATCAGGCGGCGCCGTTGCCTGCCGTGGCCGTCAGCCGTTCTGAGCCTGCTGCCGCACCGGCACCTGCTGCTGTACCCGCACAAGCACCGGTCCGCCGTCCGGCCGAAACCGTCGATGCCGACGGTTTCAACATGCCGGGCGACGGCGGCACCACGGCCTCGATCAAGCATCCGGTACCGCCGGGCAGCGTCGGCGGCCCGACCAAGAAGCGGAAAACCTCAATCCTGGATATTCTCGGCGGCGGCTGAGCGGCTCGTCATTCTAGCTTCGAACCAAATGCGAGCTGGCAATCCGTTCCTCATATGAGAGCTGCGGTGACAATTCGGCCTCTCGCCACCTTCGCGGCATTCGGCTACATCTCCGGCCGGAGTGACAGACATGGCTGAGACCGACACCAGAAAAACCATCGTGCTGACCGGAGCCAGCCGCGGCATCGGACATGCCACGGTCAAGCGCTTTTCGCGTGAGGGCTGGCGGGTCATCACCTGTTCGCGCCAGGCTTTTGCCGAGGATTGCCCGTGGCCAGCCGGCCCAGAGGACCACATCAAGGTCGATCTCGCCGACCAGGAGGATGTCGGCATCGCCGTCTCGGAGATCCGTCACCGGCTGGAAGCGCATGGCGGGCAATTGCACGCGCTGGTCAACAATGCCGGCATTTCGCCGAAGCTCAAGGACGGCAACAGCCGCATGGATTCGATCGACACGCCGATGCATGTCTGGCGCGACGTGTTCCAGGTCAATTTCTTCGCGCCGATCATGCTCGCGCGGGGCCTCTTCAAGGAGCTTGCTGCAGCAAAAGGCTCGATCGTCAACGTCACCTCGATCGCCGGCACGCGCGTGCATCCTTTCGCCGGCACCGCCTATGCGACCTCGAAGGCGGCGCTCGGCTCGCTGACGCGCGAGATGGCGCATGATTTCGGCCCGCACGGCATCCGCGTCAATGCGATTGCGCCGGGCGAGATCGACACCGCGATTCTGTCGCCTGGCACCGACAAGATCGTCGAGACGATCCCACTCAGGCGCCTTGGCGCCACCTCGGAAGTCGCCGACATCATCTTCTTCCTGTGCTCGCAGCAGGCGTCCTATGTGACGGGCTCGGAAATCCACATCAATGGCGGCCAGCACGTCTGAGCACTGACAGACTGCTCATTCGGCGATGGTGAGAACAGCCTTGCCGCTGAAGCTGCGCTGTCGCAAGGCGTCCAGAGCCTGGGCGATGTCTGTCCACGGCACGGTCATGGACACACGGGTTTCCAGCCGGCCAGCCGCGACCAGAGCGAGCAGCGAGGCGATGTCCGCGCCAATGGCTGGACCGGATGTGTAGTAGGCGAAAGTCTGAAGCCTCGCTCCCTCATGGCCCGGAACGAACTGTCTGAAGCCAACCGGCGTGAGTTCGCCGCTGCTCGAACCGAACATGACGATGGTGCCGCCGGGGGCGACGCGTTCGATGGCATGGGCGAGGCTTTGGCCGCCGACCGACTCGGTGATCAGAGAGAATGGCCCTTCGGCCAGTTCGATCGACTCGACGACTTCGTGAGCACCAAGACCGCGGAGATCCTCGGCGTGCCGGGCGGCGGCGATTGCAGTCACCGCGGCGCCTTGCTCGCGGGCGATCTGGATCTGGAAACGGCCGACCGCGCCGCTGGCGCCGGTGATCAACACCTGCTGTCCCGCGAGGTCGCCGCGATGGCGCAAGACCCTTAGGGCCGTCGTGCCCGCCACGGGAAGCGTGGCGGCGGAAACGAAGCTGACCTCATCCGGGATGACGGCGAAGCGGTCGGTCGGAACGGCGACCCGTTGCGCCCAGCCGGCCTCGTCGACCAAAGCCACAACCCGGGCGCCGACGGCAGGCCCGGAGCCATCGGCTGCCGCCCGTTCGACAATCCCTGCGATGTCCTGGCCGGGTATCCAGCCTTTTGGGCGTATGGTGAGCAGGCGCAGTTCGCCGCGGTTCAACGAGGTTGCGTGGACGCAGACAAGCGCTTCGTTGGCGAGGGGTTGAGGTTCGTTGGCCTCGGCAAAGGTCAGTCCGGTGGGGCTGTCGGGAGAGATGACGAGGGCGCGCATGGGAAGCCTTCCTGCCGGTTTGTGACATGCCAGCCACGAACCGGAGCCTATCGACTTCCCGGATCAAAGAATTTAGCTATCATGGCGAATAGTCGCTAAAAGCCGTCAATCATGAGACAGCCTCTCCGCTACCCGTGGGTCAATTTCGACGTCGATGATGTGATCGCTCCTGCAATTGCGGTGCGCGTCGATGTCACCGAAACCAAAGCGGAAGTGGCGACCCATTGGCATCGGAAGGGCCAGCTCGTCTTCGCGCTCGGCGGTGGCGTCACATGCCGCGTCCCGAGCGGCCTGTGGATGGTGCCGCCACATTGCGGGGTGTGGATTCCCGGCGGCATGGAACACAGCAATATCGCGACCGCCAATGCGCGGATTTTCTTCGTCTATATCGAGCCGGGAGCCGCCGATCTGCCGGACCGGTGCTGCACGCTGTCGATCTCGCCGCTGCTGCGCGAATTGATCATCGAGCTGGCCGACCGCATGGAGGAAGACGACGGGAAGGACGCGCTTTTGACTGGGATGCTGCTCTCCGAACTGCCGCGCATGCCGGTCCAGCAGCTGCATTTGCCGATCTCCGCCGAGCCGCGCTTGCGGCGGATCGCCGATGCGTTGGCGCAAGACCCTGCCGACCGCAGCACGCTTGCCGAGTGGGCCACCCGCGTCGCGCTCTCAGAAAGCAGTCTCGCCCGTCTTGTGGTGAAGGAGACCGGACTGAGCTTCGGCCGCTGGCGCCAGCAATTGCACCTGATCGTCGCCATACGGGAGCTGGCCTCCGGTGCGAGTGTCCAGCAGGTTTCGGGCGATCTCGGCTACGCCTCCGTCACCGCCTTCATCACCATGTTCAAGAAAGCGCTCGGCAAGCCGCCGGCAAAGTATCTCGCCAGCGTCGCGCACAATGGCGGCTCCGCCTTCGTGGCGTGATCAACGCGCCTGTGGGCAAGCCTCAGGCCGGGGAGGGCTCAATGGCTTCGGGGCGCGGCATCAGCTTTTGCTCCAGCACTTCTTGCACGATGCCGCGGGCGATTTCGCGTTCACCCATGATGACGGTGTCGGCGCCGAGCCCCATCAGGTGCTCGACCTCGGCATCGGAATGGGCCCGCGCGATGACGTTGATGCCGGGGTTGGCGGCGCGCGCCCTGAGCACGATCTGCCCGGCCTCGAACGCGTTGGGGATGGCAAGGATCAAGCGTTTGGCCCCCTGCGGATTGGCGGCGGCAAACACGCTCGCGCTGGCCGCATTGCCGGAGACGATTTCGACGCCGTCGTCTCTGAGCCTCGCCAGCGTCTTGTCGGCGTCCTCGATGACCAGGAAGGGCAGCGATGCCTGTTTCAGCGCCGCGCCGACCAGGCTGCCGACGCGGCCGTAGCCGATCAGGATGGTGTGGCCCGAAAGCGTTGTGCGTGGCGGCGGGCCGTCCTCTTTGGCAGCAGCGGCCACCGAGGCCACTTGTCCGGGCTGCGTCGCCGGGCCGACCGGCTTGGCCTCTTCCGGTGGTGCTGCCTTGGCGGCGCGCGCGTCCAGCCATGGCTTCATCCAGTCGAGGGCGAGGAACATCAGCGGATTGACCAGGATCGACAGGATGGCGCCTGCCAGGATCAGGTCGCGTCCCTGTTGCGGCAACAGCTTCAGCCCGACGCCGAGCTCCGCCAGGATGAAGGAGAACTCGCCGATCTGCGCGAGGCTGGCCGAGATCATCAAGGCGGTTCCCAGCGGATAGCGGAAGGCGATGACGATAACGAAGGCGGCCAGCGACTTGCCGATGACGATGATGGCCAGCGTCGCCAGGATCGGCCAGCCATTGCTCATCAGGCTGAACGGATCGAACAGCATGCCGACCGAAACGAAGAACAGCACCGAGAAGGCGTCGCGCAGCGGCAGTGATTCCTCCGCCGCGCGGTGGCTGAGCTCGGATTCGCTCATGATCATGCCGGCGAAGAAGGCACCGAGCGCCAGCGAGACGCCGAACAGTTTGGCGGCGCCGAAGGCGACGCCGAGCGCGATCGCCAGCACCGCCAGCCGGAACAGTTCGCGCGAGCCGGTATGGGCGACGTAATGCAGGATCCACGGAATGACGCGGCGGCCAACCACCAGCATGACGATGACGAAGGCGACGACCTTGGCCAGCGTGAGGCCGACGACGCCCCAGATGCCGTAGCTGGCCGGCAGCGACAAAAGGCTCGCATGGTCATCGACCTGCGGCTGGCCGCCGAGCACGCCGGCCAACGCCGGCAAAAGCACCAGCGCCAGCACCATGGCGAGGTCCTCGACGATCAGCCAGCCGACGGCGATGCGGCCGCGCTCGGTCTCGATCAGCCGTCGCTCCTGCAACGCGCGCAACAGCACCACTGTGGACGCGACGGAAAGCGCCAGGCCGAAGACGAGGCCTGCGCCCATCGACCAGCCGAGCATCCATGCGAGGCCGGCGCCGAGCGCGGTGGCAAAGCCGATCTGGACGATGGCGCCGGGTACGGCGATGGCGCGGACGGAGAGAAGGTCCTTCAGCGAGAAATGCAGGCCGACGCCGAACATGAGCAGGATGACGCCGATTTCGGCCAACTCATTGGCAAGACCGGCATCGGCGACGAAACCCGGCGTGTTCGGTCCGACCAGTACGCCGGCGACGAGGTAGCCGACCAGCGGCGGGATGCGAAAACGGTTGGCGAGCGCCCCGAAGATGAATGCCAGCCCCAGACCGGCGACGATGGTGGCGATAAGGGGCGTGTCATGCGGCATTGTCTATGGAGCGCCTTTCGGGAAATGTCGGGTGTGCGCCGCCCGAAGCCGCCGCCTTTTTCAATATGGTGGAGGGGGTGCGGGCGACGCAACCCGCAAGACGTAAATTGGTGGCCAGAGGCACCGAAAACGAAAGGCGCGCGCAGCAAAACCGCTGCGCGCGCCAATACCGAATGATCGATGCGTCACGCCGCCTGCAGCATGGCCTCGATATCGATCAGCGGGCGGTTGGTCAGGGTCTTTGGGATCTCCGCCTGCACCTTGTCGGTGACTTCCTTGTGCAGTTTCTTGCGCATGGTGCCGAGCACCAGCGGTGGCGCGACCAGCACGATGTCGTCGAAGATGCCGTGATGGGCGAGCTTGTAGAGCCGGTCCGCGATCTCTTCGGCAAAGCGTTCCTTGCCTTGCCGGTGCCAGTCGGTTTCCTCAACCGCGCTGCGATGCACGGAGGGGCCGTCATTGTAGCGGCCGGGACTGTCGCTGCCTTGTTCGCGCGTTGCCGGATTGTCCTGTTTCATCTCCTGGAAGAGCTGCAGGTTCGGATAGAGATTGTCGCCCTCGTTCTTCAGGAACAGCGCTTTCTCGCCATCGGCCACCATGACCAGAAGGCCATGTTTCAGGTTGATCTTGCTCATTTGCGCGCTCCTGTTTGAAGGTTCAAATCCAGCCGACGATTGTCTGTTACGGCAGGGGCAGAACGCGTGGAGAAGCGGGAACGTTCCACTTCGTTCGCCGAGATCGCACGCAGCCATATCAAGCCCGATCTATCGTCTATCGGAGCAATGTCCGGAGGTCACGGCTTTAATCTACTAAATTGGTAGAATTTAGAAAAAATAATTTTGCAGCTTGGCCGACTGCCGGATAAAAGAGCCGCAGAACAAAGCCTGCGGCAGCAGCTTGAATCCGCCTGATATGCGGATGTGGAATATTTTTCTCTTGGCCCTTTGGCTTGCGGAAAACCGATTGCCTCCCGTCAGGGGATGCGCGAGTGGGTTCCTTCAGCTTTTTCGCGTCCGCGCCTAAAACTGCCGAATTGTTCCGGAATCTGTTCGTCATGCCGCACACCAATCCCAAGCTCACCGCGTTCCCGGTCTTCATGCGGGTCGAAGGCGAAGCCGTGGCCATCGTCGGCGGCGGAGGCGAAGCGTTGGCCAAGGCGCGGCTACTTGATCAGTCGAGTGCTGTGCTTCGCATCATTGCCGATGTTGCCGACGCCGAATTGCTGAGCTTCATCGCCACGACCGGCGCCATCCGTATCGACGCCCCCTACGACGCCGCGCATCTCGAAGGCGCGGTCCTGGTGTTTGCCGCCAGCGGCGACGAGACGCTCGACCGCCGCGTCGCCCACGATGCGCGCCGCCTTGGCATTCCGGTCAATGCCGTCGACCGGCCGGAGCTATGCGATTTCTTCACCCCGGCGCTGGTCAACCGCGCCCCGGTCGCCATCGCCATCGGCACGGAAGGCGCGGGTCCGGTGCTGGCGCAGATGCTGCGCAGCCGCATCGACCGCATGCTGTCGCCGTCGCTCGGGCCGCTGGCAGCGCTTGCCGCCTCGTTCCGGGGTGCCGCCGAAAAGCTGCTGCCGAAAGGCAACGCCCGCCGCCAGTTCTGGAGCAGTTTTTTCCAGGGTGCACCGGCGCGCGCCGTCGAAGCCGGCGAGCTTTCGCAGGCGCATGACGCCGCCGCCGATCTGTTGCTGTCGAAGGCTCCGGCTTCGGGCCATATCGCGTTGGTTGGCGCCGGGCCAGGTGCTGAGGATCTTCTGACGCTGCGCGCGCATCGGCTTTTGATGGAAGCCGACGTCATCGTCTATGACGCGCTGGTGCCGGAGGCGATCGTCGCCATGGGCCGCCGCGACGCCGAGCGGCTGCCGGTCGGAAAACGCAAGGGATGCCACACCAAGAGCCAGGCCGAGATCAATGCGCTGCTGGTCGATCTCGGCAGGCAGGGCAAGCGCGTCGTGCGGCTGAAGTCGGGCGACCCGCTCGTGTTCGGCCGCGCCGGCGAGGAGATGGCCGCACTGCGCGATGCCGGCATCGCCTATGATGTCGTCCCCGGCGTCACCGCCGCCTTTGCCGCCGCCGCCGACTTCGAGCTGCCGCTGACGCTGCGCGGCGTCTCCTCGTCGATGGTGTTCACCACCGGCCATGATCTGAAGGGCAATTCGCTGCCGGATTGGGCCAAGCTCGCCATTTCCGGCGCCACCGTCGCCGTCTATATGGGCCGCTCGGTCGCCGCCGAAGTCGCCGGACGACTGATCGAGGCCGGCCTGTCGCCGGACACGGCGGTTGCCGTGGTCGAGAATGCCAGCTTGCAGAACCGCCGCCGTTTCCACGGCACACTGGCCGATTTGCCGTCGCTGGAAGAGCGCGCCGATCTGGCCGGTCCGGTGATGACCATCATCGGCGACGCGGTTGCCGGCGCCAACTTTGAACGTTCCGAGCCGCTCGCGGCCCATAACTATGAGGGCGCCGCCAACGCGGCCGACGCAGAGGTCGAGCCATGAAGATACTGACCGCAAACCGCCTCTCCGACGGCATCGCCGTCTGGTACGCCGATGGCGGCTGGGCCGAGACGGTCGACCATGCCGACCTTGCCCATGACCAAGCGGCAGAGGACAGGCTGGAAGCAATCGGCGCCAAGGCCAACGCCAACAATCAGGTTGTCGACGTCAATCTGATCGACGTTGAAGTCATCAATGGCGTCGTCGTGCCGGTACGCTTGCGCGAAAAGATCCGCGCCGCCGGCCCGACCATCCGGGAAGATCTGGGCAAGCAGGCTGCGCGGGCAGCGTAACAAAATACGGGCGGACGCGCCCTGAAAGACGAAACATGTACCGCTACGATGAGTTCGACCACGATTTTGTCCAGGCCCGCGTCGCCGAGTTCAGCGACCAGGTCGAACGCCGGCTGTCCGGCGAGATCACCGAGGATCAGTTCCGGCCGCTGCGGCTGATGAACGGCGTCTACCTGCAGCTGCACGCCTACATGCTGCGCATCGCGGTGCCCTATGGCACGCTGAACAGCGCGCAACTGCGCATGCTCGGCCACATCGCGCGCAAATACGACAAGGGCTACGGCCACTTCACCACGCGCCAGAACATCCAGTTCAACTGGCCGGCGCTGTCCGACATTCCGGCGATCCTGGCCGATCTCGCCAGCGTCGAGATGCATGCCATCCAGACCAGCGGCAATTGCATCCGCAACGTCACCGCCGATCACTTTGCCGGCGCCGCCGCCGACGAGGTCGCTGATCCGCGCCCCTATGCCGAGATCCTGCGGCAATGGTCGTCTGTGCATCCGGAATTCTCGTTCCTGCCGCGCAAGTTCAAGATCGCGGTGACCGGGGCCGAGCGCGACCGCGCCGCCATCCAGACGCATGATATCGGTCTGCATCTGAAGAAGAACGCCGCCGGCGAGCTCGGCTTTGCCGTCTATGTCGGTGGCGGCCAGGGCCGCACGCCGATGGTGGCGCGCAAGATCCGCGACTTCCTGCCGGAAGCCGACCTGCTGTCCTACTGCACGGCGATCCTGCGCGTGTACAACCTCTATGGCCGCCGCGACAACAAGTACAAGGCGCGCATCAAGATCCTCGTCCACGAGACCGGCGTCGAGGAAATCACCCGCCAGGTCGAGGCCGAATGGCAGGAGCTGAAGGACGCCGAGCTGAAGCTGCCGGAAGCCGACATCCGTGCCATCGACGCCTATTTCGCGCCGCCGGCACTGACCGCCCGGCCGGAAGGCGACGCGGCGATCAAGCTGGCGCGGCTCGATTCCAAAAGCTTCTCGGATTGGCTCGACCAGAATGTCGTGACGCATCGCCATCCCGACTATGCCGCGGTGACGATTTCGCTGAAAGGTATCGGCGAAGTGCCGGGCGATGCCACCGACAGCCAGATGGAAGCGGTCGCCGACATCGCCGAGAAATACGCGTTCGACGAACTGCGCGTCAGCCATGAGCAGAACCTGATCCTGCCGCATGTGGCGCGCGCCGATTTGAAAGCGGTCTACGACGCTTTGGTCGACATTGGCCTCGCGACGGCCAATTCCAACCTGATCAGCGACATCATCGCGTGCCCTGGCCTCGATTATTGCGCGCTGGCGACAGCGCGCTCGATCCCGATCGCGCAGGAGATTTCGCTTCGCTTCGCCTCGCTGGAGCGGCAGCGCGAGATCGGCGAATTGAAGCTGAAGATTTCCGGCTGCATCAATGCCTGCGGACATCACCATGTCGGCCATATCGGTATCCTCGGCGTCGAGAAGAAAGGCTCCGAACTCTACCAGGTGACGCTTGGCGGATCGGCCGACGAGAACACCTCGGTTGGCGAAATCATCGGCCGCGGCTTCTCTTCGGAAGAGATCACGGACGCCATCGAGCAGATCGTCGACACCTATCTCGGCCTTCGGCTCGGTCCCAGTGAACGTTTTATCGACGCCTACCGCCGTGTCGGTCCCGCGCCGTTCAAGGAGGCGCTCTATGCTGGCGAAACCAAGGCCGCTTGACCGCATCGTCGACGTCGACGACAGCATCGCCGCCAAAGCGGCGGGCTTCGACGCGCTGTATGGACATCTGAGCCCGCTCGACATCATCGAACGCGCGGCGAGCGAATTGTTTCATGACGAGATCGCCGCCGTGTCGTCCTTCGGCGCGGATTCCGCCGTCCTGCTGCATATGATCGCCAAGGTCGACCGCACGCTGCCGGTCATCTTCCTGGACACCGGCAAGCATTTCGGAGAGACGCTGGGCTATCGCGATGCGCTGGTCGCCGATTTCGGGCTGACCAACATCAGGGTGATCAAGCCCGAAGACGCGGCGCTCGAGCGGGTCGATCCGACCGGCAATCTGCACCAGAGCAATACCGATGCCTGCTGCGACGTGCGCAAGGTCGAGCCGCTGGCGCGCGGCGTCGCCCCCTTCCGCGCCTGGCTGACCGGCCGGAAGCGCTTCCAGGCGGCGACGCGAGCCGCGCTGCCGGTGTTCGAGGCGGTCGGCCCGCGCGTACGCGTCAATCCGCTGGCGCACTGGACGACATCCGACCAGGCTGACTACATGCGCGCGCATGCGCTGCGCGAAAATCCGCTGGTTGCGTACGGCTATCTGTCGATCGGCTGCTTCCCATGCACGCAGCCGGTGCAGCCGGGCGAGGATGCGCGAAGCGGACGCTGGGCCGGTCATGCCAAGACCGAGTGCGGCATCCATCTGTCGGGACTGGAAGTATCGCTGACCGACGCATCCCTTTAAGCTATGGTGATATTCAGGTGAGGCTGGCCTGCAACGGCGGCTTCCGCTCGGAGGCCGCCGGTTTCGTGTGGACCGGCTTTCGCGGACTTTCGATTTTTAGGGCTTTAGGAATTTTCTATGACTGAACAGACCACAGCGGAGACCCGCCTCTGGACCCGGACGGGGTTTCGCGAAGACGAGTGGACACATGCCGAAAGTGCGGATGCACTGGCGGGCAATGGCCGCTTCATCCTGCCGTTGCAGGCATTTCTCGGCCTTGATGCCGAGGTGCGGCGCTCGGCCAAGGAGCGGCTGGGCGTCGCATTGCTGCCGGGCGACCAGCTGGAAAAGATCGTGGATCTGCTCGACCAGCTGTCGCTGGTGGCGCTGGCCTTTCCGGCCTTCAGCGACGGCCGCTCGTTTTCCAAGGGCGAATTGCTGCGCAGCCGCTACGATTTCGAGGGCGCGGTCCGCGCCACGGGCCAGGTGCTCGTCGACCAGCTGCCGCATATGCTGCGCCTCGGCTTCGACGAGTTCGAGATCTCCAACCCGGTTCTGCTGAAGCGCCTCGAAGAAGGCCGCACAGGCGGGCTGGGCCTTTACTATCAGCCGACCGAAGCGTCGGAGCCGAAGGGGCCGAAATACTCCTGGCGGCGCGTTCGCAACAGCTGACGCGACGGTAATTCCGCCTGTCTTTACAAAGACTGTGATCGGGCCTTCTCCTGGCTGTCCGGACGGAAATATCCGCCGGGCGCGAGGGAGGAATCGGCGCTCATCGGCGGCAACACCAATGCACCGTCCATCATGATCGCCGAAAAGGCGCCTGACATGATCAGGGCTGCAAGGTCTGGATGCGCGAGGAGCGCAAGGCTGCCTGAGCCGGTTTTTGGGAGATGCCGCCGCGCCTTCGGTGCGGCGGTTTTTTTCTTTGTCTTACGGAATTCCCAAGCGAAAGCCCGGAAAACCGCCTCACACTTTGCTGGAATTGCTTTTAGGCCAAGGCCCGCGCTTCGCGAAACGAGACCAGCTTGCGGCGGTTCTCGTCCCACAACGCAAGCTTGACGCAGCGCAGGCTGTCGAGGAGCGTGACGCGGCCGATGCCGCGCAGTTCGGGATAGTCGCGCAGCACTTCCTGCAGCCGGTAGCCCGGCACCTTGGCCGAGAGATGGTGCACGTGATGGACGCCGATATTGCCGGTGAACCAGTTCAGCACCGGCGGCAAATCATAATAGGACGAGCCGTGCAGGGCGGCACGCTGGAATTCCCACTCTTCGTCCTTCGCCCATTCCGTCTCCTCGAACTGGTGCTGGACGTAGAACAGCCAGATTCCGGCCGATCCGGCCAGGATCACGATCGGCAAATGGACGATCAGGAAAGCGCCGGGGCCGACCAGCCAGATAAGCAGCGCTGCCGCGACCGCGATGCCGAGATTGGTGGTCATCGACGACACCCAGGGCGTCAGGCCGCCGCGCATCATGCCGACCGGCAGCCTCTGCTCGAAGATGAACAGCCAGATCGGGCCAAGGCCGAACATCACCAGGGGATGGCGGTAGAGACGATAGGCAAGGCGTCCCCGCCAAGACAGCTGCCGGTATTCAGCAACCGTCAACGTCCTGATATCGCCCATGCCGCGCTCGTCAAGATTGCCGGCGCTGGCGTGATGGGTGGCGTGCGCGCGCCGCCAGCAATCGTAAGGGGTCAGCGTCAGCACGCCGAGCGCGCGGCCGATCCAGTCGTCGGCAGTGCGGTTGGCGAAGAAGGAGCCGTGGCCGCAATCGTGCTGGATCATGAAGATCCGCACCAGAAAACCGGCGGCGGGAAGGATCAGGATCAAGCCCCACCAGTGGCCATAGGAATAGGCTGCCGAAGACAGCGCCCACAGCGTAACGAAAGGAATAAGGGTGATGGCGAGTTCAAGAGTGCTGCGTCGCCGGTCGGGCTTCTTGTAGCGCGCCAGGATCTTCAACCAGGCGCGCTTGCTGTTGGCGGCCGTCTCGGGGGAAATCATGTTCATCAGGAAGCATAGGCGGGGCGTCCCGCTGCCGCAAGGAAAAGCTCACGCAAAATTACTGCGCGTAATTGTCGCGCGATAGCATCGCTATTGACGGCGTTGGCCGCCGGCCATGCTGGCTTCTATGCCGTCCAGCCGGTCGAGCAGATCCCGGAAACGGGCGGGAATGTCGGCCTCGGTGCGGAAGGCCGGCAAGGTGCGCAAGAAGCGCGTCGTCGCCTCGGTGCCGAACTGGCGCCTGATGTCGGCGGCGAGCTCTTCGCTTCTGTTGCCAGTATTGCGGTCCATTGTCTCAAATCCTGTGTCGGTTTCAAAACTCCTCCAAGCTTTGAATGGTTCCCCATAGCGGGGTATTGGCAAGCAAAGGCTGCCGTTACGGTAAAGTTTGAATTAATTTTGAACGTCCTTGCGCCCCGCACCAAGTCCGACGGGCAGCCCGCAACATTGCCTGCTGTGGGGCGTCCTCCTGGGCTTGCCCCTTGATTTTTGGCCGCCAAACCTCGATATCGGGCGCAAATCCAAACCATTCGAATGACGGGAAATGGCGATGAGCGACCAGACAAAAGACGAACGCGCGCCCGAGGATATCGAAACGGCCGAGGCCGAGCGCACGCAAGGCGGCATCGACGGCGACTATGAAGCGCTGGTGCGGCTGCTGAAGGAAAACGAGGAGCTGAAGGACCGCGCGCTGCGCGTCGCAGCCGAGATGGAGAATCTGCGCCGCCGCACCGCCCGCGACGTGCATGATGCGCGCGCCTATGCGGTGGCCAATTTCGCCCGCGACATGCTGTCGGTGTCGGACAATCTGCGCCGCGCGCTCGATGCTATCCCCGCCGAGGCGAAAGCGGCCGGAGATGCCGGCTTCAAGGCGCTGATCGACGGCGTCGAGATCACCGAGCGCGCCATGCTGTCGACGCTGGAACGGCATGGGGTGAAGAAGCTCGAACCGGAAGGTGAGAAGTTCGACCCGAATTTCCACCAGGCGATGTTCGAAGTGCCCAATCCCGATGTGCCGGCCAACACCGTCGTCCAGGTCGTGCAGCCGGGCTATTCGATCGGCGAGCGCGTGCTGCGGCCGGCCATGGTCGGGGTCGCCAAGGGCGGCCCCAAGATCGCGGCCACCGAAGCGCCGGTCGAGCCGGGGCCGGTGAACGAGCAGGCCGAGAAGGATGCGTGAGTAGGGTAGGCAGTAGGGAATAGGGAATAGGGAATAGGGAATAGGGGCAGGCGTATCAATCGCGCGGCTTCGTGTTATTCATACTTTCCCTAATTCCCAATCCCTACTACCTCATGTCCCTGACACCCATCGACCTCCTCGACTATGCCGGCGTCGCCGTCTTTGCCGCGACCGGGGCGTTGGCGGCTTCGCGCAAGCAGCTCGACATTATCGGCTTCCTGTTTCTGGCCAGCGTCACCGGCATTGGCGGCGGCACGCTTCGCGACGTCATCCTCAACCTGCCCGTCTTTTGGGTCGCCAACTCCGGCTATGTGCTGGTTTGCGCGGCGGTTGCGGTGCTGGTCTTCTTCATCGCCCACCGCGTCGAATCCCGCTGGAAATGGCTGCTCTGGCTCGACGCCATCGGATTGGCGGCCTTTTCCGTAATGGGCGCGGCCAAGGGGCTGGCCATCACCGGCTCGCCGGTCGTCTCCGTTGTTATGGGCGTGTTGACCGCCACATTTGGCGGCATCCTGCGCGATCTGCTGGCCGGCGAGCCATCGGTGCTGCTCAGGCCCGAAATCTACGTCACCGCCGCACTCGCGGGCGCCGGCCTCTACACACTTGGCGATCTTGCCGGCCTGCCGCCGCTCGCCTCGGATATCGCCGGCTTCGTCGCGGCTTTCCTGGTGCGCGGCGGCGCGCTGAAATTCGGCTGGACCTTTCCGTCCTACAAGAGCCGCCCGGGACGGCGACCGGAGGATATTCCGTAGGGAGAGGGATTAGGGAATAGGGAATAGGGAATAGTCGGTAGTCAGCAATTCGCGGCAGCCTTCACTACTGCCTAATGCCTAATGCCTACTGCCTACTGCCTCACGCCGCAAAGCGCTGCGCTTCCCCGCCATAATAGTTGACGTAGCGGGCGCCGATTTCCTTGACCGGCATCACCACGAACACATCGACGGTGGAGAACTCACGGTCGATGACGCAGCCGTCGCCGATGCGGGCGCCGACGCGCAGATAGCCCTTGACCAGCGGCGGCATGGCCGCGATCGCCGCCTTGGCGTTGACCGCCTCGATCGGCATCAGATCCATCGAGCAATAGCGGCCGGAGACCGCCCGCACATCCCAGGCGGAGTTGGTCCGGCAGTGATGGGCAAGGTAGGTGAGCGCCTCGGCATGCGCAGCCGGCACCGTGCCAGGGAACGAGGCACAACCGGTCATCACGCCGATCTCATAGTGGTTGATGTAGGCCCAGATGCCTTGCCACAGCGCCTCAATGGTGCGCTTCGAGCGATATTCCGGCAGCACGCAGGAGCGGCCGAGCTCAAGGAAGCGCTGGCCGGGATGGCGGGCGATCAGCTTGGTCAGTTCGAACTCGCCTTCGGAATAGAAGCCGCCGGCGGTCGCCGCAATCTCTTGCCGCAGCAGGCGGTAAGTGCCGACGATGCGGCGATGCTCGGGGCCGGAGATCGAGGTGTCAAGCACCAGGAGATGGTCGCACAGCGGGTCGAAGCGGTCGGCGTCGCGCCGGTCCTGCGCCTGGAACAGGTCCTTCCTGGCGCCAAGCTCGTCATAGAACACCCGGTAGCGCACTTCCTGCGCGGCGGCGATCTCGGCCTCATTGCGGGCAAGCCGCACTTCGAGATTGCCGATACGGCCCAGCGGTGCGCCTGTTGCGACGGCATCGGCGTTCCGCGCGGCGAGCAAAGCGCCGCCTGCGCTGGGCCGAGTGTCACATTCCGGCATAACTGTATGCACGAGTGATTCTCCTTCGAGCCATCCCTCTTGGCACGGGGATACGGTGTAGGTGCAACAGGATTGTGACAGTACCGTGATACGGCGCGACGGGCAATACTTCGTCGGCTGGCGAAAACCCTCATTCGGCTACCTACGTGACGCGAGGATTGCGCCAGCGTCACCTTGAAGCGCGTCGCGCTGGGACGATTCACGCGACGCGCTTCAAGTCTTTGTTTTGTGCATGTCGTCTTCTCAAAACCGGGGCCATTTTCGAGCGACATGAATTCAGGCGGCCACCTGGCCCTCGACGGCATGGACCAGCGCGTCGGGATCGAGCGGCTTGGTGACAAAGCCGCTGGCGCCATGGGCGAGCACGGTGTGGCGAGTCTTTTCCTGGCTGTCGGCCGAAAGCACCATGATCGGAACCGGCGGCACAGCCATTTCCTCCTCGTGGCGGCGGATGGCGGCGATCGCGTCCAGCCCGTCCATGACCGGCATGTGCAAATCCATCAGCACCACATCGAAGCGATTTTTCAGCCCGGCTTCGGTCACCGCCTCGACCGCGGCCTTGCCATTGCCGACCACTTTCACGCGATGTCCCGCCTTCAAAAGCGTGGCGCGGGCAAGCATGGCGTTGATGTCGTTGTCTTCGGCGATCAGCACCGACAAACCTTGCTGGCGCCCGCCATGGGCACGAAGCGAGGACGCGCCGGTCTTTTCCGGCTTGGGCGGCGGCAAGGCAGGGGCATGACTGGTCAGCAGCACGCGCAGCAGGGTTTCGCCGCGCACCGGCCTCGCCAAGAAGGTGGCGTAGCCGCTGGTGCGGAATTCGCCAAGCATGCCGCGGTCGGTCGGCGCGATCAGCGTGATCGCCTCGCAATCGGCAAAGCCACTCTGGCGCAGGCGCTTGAGCAGTCTGCCGTCGCCGTCCTCCAGGGCCGCGTCGATCAACAGCACATCGCAATGTTCGGCGAAGGGCGTCGCCTGGGAAGCGGTTGCGGCGACGTCGACGGCGCCGCCATGGGCACGGATGGTGCGGGCGATGGCGTCCGCCTCGACGGCGTTCTTCGACACGATCACGGCGCGCCGGCCGGCCAGGATGTTCTGCCGGTTCTGCGGTGCTTCGGTTGCTCCTGCGGCCGGGATCTCGAAGACGAATTCCGATCCCTCGCCAAGCCGGCTCGACACCGAAATGGCACCGCCCATGGCGGCGACCAGGCGCCTCGATATGGCCAGACCGAGGCCGGCGCCCCCATGGGTGCGGGTCGAGGTGCCGTCGGACTGTTCGAACTCCTCGAAGATGCGCTCCATATCCTCTTCGCGCAGGCCAGGGCCGGTGTCGGCGACGGTGAAGCAGATGCGGTCGCTGGTCTCGGTGCGGGCCCGTGCAACAGAAACCAGCACGCCGCCGGTGTCGGTGAACTTGATCGCATTGCCGATCAGGTTGAGCAGCACCTGCCTGACTCTTCCCGGATCGGCCATGATCATCTGCGGCACGTCGGGCTCGACATGACAGCCGAGGCCGATGTTCTTGGCGAAGGCTTTCGCCGCCATCAGTTCGATGATGTTGTCGGCGATTTCGCGCAGCGATGTCGGCTGCGGCTCCGGGTCGAAACGGCCGGCCTCTATCTTGGAATAGTCGAGCAAATCCTCGATGAGCGCCAAAAGCGCGCTGGCCGAGGTCGAGACGGCGCCGACATAGGTGCGCTGCTCGGGCGACAGATTGGTGTCGGCCAGTAGCTTGGCCATGCCCATGATGCCGTTCATCGGCGTGCGGATCTCATGGCTGACGGTGGCGAGGAAGCGCGACTTGGCCTGGCTGGCATATTCGGCGCGCTCGCGCGCGGTGATCAGCGAGGATTCGGCGCGTTTGCGCGCGGTGATGTCGCGGGCAATCGCCCGGTGCGAGACGGCGCCGCTATCCTTGTCGCGTACCGACAGTTCGATCCACGAGAACCAGCGCGGACCGTTCGGCGTGCGGATGGAGACGTCGGTGGAACTCAGGCATTCGTGATCCGAAAAGGCGGCGTCGGGAACGATACCGACATCGATGCCGAGGTCGGCCAGAGTCCTGCCGGCAAGGTCGCGTTGGTCGGTTCCGACGAGGCTGGCGAAAACCTTGTTGGCGTAGACGATGTGGCCGTCGCGGTCGCGGTGGACGACGAGATCGCCGAGCGCATCGATCAGCCCGCGAAAACGCTCCTCGCTCTCCTGCATCTCCCACATGCGGTCGGCCAGCGTCTCGATTTCGGCGCGGCTACGGGCCGCGGTTTCGTCGAGCAAGGCCGCCGCGCGGCGGACGGTGCGCCGGCTGCGCAGGTGCATGGCGACGCCGGCAAGGCCTGTTGCCAGCAGGCCGAGGGTGATGAAGATCGGCGCACCGGTGAGGTGGGAGAGGCCCGCCAGCACGACACTGGCGACCACCGTCAGGAACGGCAGGCCCTCGGACGTGGCGCGCGGCAAATCCGGCGCCAGCGGCGGCGGCGCAACACGCTGCCGCTTCGCCGTCGCCGGACTCGGCCCGTCGACGCTTTCGGCACGGCTCTTCTCTTTCCTGGCGGACTCCGCGATCATGCGGAACTCCTTGCCAGATAGAGATTATGGAAAAGCGCGGCGGATCGTTCGAATTTTAGCGGTCATGCATTTTTGGCGGTTTTCCGCATCGCCTGATCTTTTCCGAAACCTGATTCCCTTCGGGATCATGCTTCGGGAGCCTCACATATCGACAACCACGCGGCCCCTGATCTTGCCCTCGACGATGTCATGGGCGGCGGTGATGATGCCGTCGAAGCCGATGGTCGTCGAGAGGCCGGCGAGCTTCTTGAGATCAAGATCGCTGCCGATGCGGCGCCAGGCTTCCAGCCGCACAGCCTTTGGCGCCATCACTGAATCGATGCCGAGCAGCGAGACGCCGCGCAGGATGAACGGGGCGACGCTCGACGGCAGATCCATGCCACCCGCCAGGCCGCAGGCGGCGACCGCGCCGCCATAGGCAGTCATCGACAGCACATTGGCCAGCGTGTGGCTGCCGACGGCATCGATGCCGCCGGCCCAGCGCTCCTTGGCCAGCGGCTTGGCCGGCTGGGAGAGTTCCTCACGCGAAATCACTTCGGCGGCACCGAGGTCGATCAGATAGGGGCTCTCGGCGTTGCGGCCGGTCGAGGCGATGACGTGATAGCCAAGGCTGGACAGGATCGAGACCGCGACCGACCCAACGCCGCCGGCCGCACCCGTCACCACCACCGGGCCGCGATCCGGCAGGATGCCGTGCCGCTCCAGCGCCATGACGCTGAGCATGGCCGTATAGCCGGCGGTGCCGACCGCCATCGCATCGTGCGCGCTGATGCCGTCGGGCAACGGCACCAGCCAGTCGCCGTTGACGCGCGCGCGCCCGACATAGGCGCCGAAATGCGTCTCGCCGACGCCCCAGCCATTGAGGATGACCTTGTCGCCCTTGCGCCAGTCGGCATGCGATGAGGAGAGGACGGTTCCGGCGAAATCGATGCCCGGCACCAGCGGCCAGCGGCGGATCACTGGCGCTTTCCCAGTGATGGCCAGCCCGTCCTTGTAGTTGACCGTCGTCGCCTCGACGGCGACAGTGACGTCGCCTTCCATCAGATCGGCTTCGCCGAAATCGACGACCTCCACCGACTGTTTCTTTTCGGCGTCGCGCGAAACGAGGATGGCTTTGAAGGTTTCAGGCATCTCTTCTCCTCGGCTTCGCAAAGGCTGGCGGTCGGCATTGGCTGGCTCTGGCCGAACTGTGCGGCGACCGTCCGGCGAGGTCAATTGGTCAAAAGAGTCGGGCCGTCAGGCTCCTGGGCCTTGCGGCTTGGCCTCGCGCCGCCAGCCGATGAACTCGTCGAAGACGACCAGCGCCGCGCCGGCCGAAATGAAGGCATCGGCGAGGTTGAAGACGGCGAAGGACCATACCGGCGTGTGGAACAATATATAGTCGATGACGTGGCCGTAGACGGCGCGGTCGATCAGATTGCCGATCGCGCCGCCGATGATCAGGGCAAAGCCGATGCGGGCCAGCACATGGCCGGATGGCGTACGCGTTGCCAGATAAAGCACGAAGGCGACGACGACGACCGCGATGACGACCAGGCCGGTGTCGCCGAAAGACGAGAACATCGAAAAGGCAATACCGGTATTGTAGGTGCGAAACAGCGCCAGGAACGGCATCAGGTCGAGCTTTTCCTGAAAGGCGAGGCCGGTCTCGATCAGATGCTTTATCCACTGGTCGAGCGCGATTGCCACCACCACCAGCAGCGCATAGGGAGACCATGATTTCACGATGTGGCGTCCTCGGGAGCAAGTTTCAGAGCGCCGCGCCGGATCTCGAACAGCATGATTCCGGTGGCGACCGCCAAATTGAGCGAATCGGCGCGGCCGGCCTGCGGAATCCGCAGCAGCCGGTCGCAGCTTTCCGCCAGATTGTCGGGCAGGCCCTGCTGCTCATTGCCCATCATCAAGAGCACCGGTCCTCGGGAGAAATCGACCGAGCGGTAGTCGACCGCACCCTTCAGATGGGTGCCGACCACCAGGCCCGAGAAGCTGTTTCGCCAAGCCAGAAATGCTTCCGGCGTCGCCTTGGTCACCGGCACGGCGAAGATCGAGCCCATGGTGGCGCGCACGGTCTCGACAGAAAAAGGATCGGTAGTCTCGCCGACCAGGATGACGCCCTTGGCGCCGACGGCATCGACGGTGCGGATGACGGTGCCGAGATTGCCGGGATCGCGCACCCGGTCGAGCGCCACCCAGACGTCGCCGTCGTGAGCGCGGATGTCTCTTAGCGGCAGCAGTTTTTGCCGGAAGACGCCGACCACCATTTGCGGATTGTCACGGCGGGTGATGGCGACCAGCACTTTTTCGGACACTTCGAGCACGGTGCCGCCGGCGGCAACCGTGCGCGCCGCCACCTTTTCGACCGCCGCATTGCCGCGTCCGGCCTTGGCGAAAACCAGCGTCCTGATCGACCAGCCGAGGTCGAGGGCGTCGATGACCAGCTTCAGCCCTTCGGCCATGAAGGCGTTCTGCTGGTCGCGGAATTTCTTCTGGGCGAGCGCCTTGATGTCCTTGATCAGCGGATTGGCAAGGCTGGTGACTTCCTTGACCTGCCCGGGCGCGCCGGCGTGCCGCTCATTCATTCGGGACTCCCGGGCATTCAGGTCTCCGGGGCATTCAGGCCACCCAGCGCGAAAACAGCGATGTCGACAGCGCCCGCCCGGCGGACTGCTCGCGGATGATCAGTTCGCCTGATTCAACCGTGCCGCCCATGCCGGCAAAGGTGTCGCGCATCAAGGCATGGATGGCGAAGAAGGAGGCGCGGATGGAATAGGCGGTCAGCACTATGGCGACCGGTTTCGGCGTCAGGATCGCGCGGCAAAGGTCGGTCAGGCCGGGCAGGTCCTCGAACAACTGCCAGACCTCGCCCTTGGGTCCGCGGCCATAGGCAGGCGGGTCGAACAGGATGATGTCGTAGCGGCTGCCGCGGCGCTCTTCGCGCTCGGCGAATTTCACTGCATCGTCGACGATCCAGCGGATCGGCTTGCTGCCGAGACCGGCCATTTCCTGGTTTTCGCGCGCCCAGCCGACCGCCTTCTTGGAGGCATCGACATGGGTGACCTCGGCGCCGGCGCGGGCGGCCACCAGAGACGCGAGCCCGGTATAGCCGAACAGGTTCAGCACCTTGATCGGGCGCTTGGCCGCCGCGATCAGGCTGGCCATATGGTCCCAGTGCGAAGCCTGCTCGGGGAAGACGCCGACATGGCGAAACGAGGTGAAGCGGCCGAGATAGTCGATGCCGTCATGCTTCATCGGCCAGGTCTCGCCCAGCGGTACCTTCGGGAACCGCCAGCGGCCGATGCCTTCCTCGTCGGTGTCGCCGGTGAAGATGGCGTCGGCGCGGTCCCAGTCCCTGGCCGGTAAGGCCTTTTGCCAGATCGCCTGTCCCTCGGGCCGCACGATGCGGTAGGGGCCGTATTGTTCGAGCTTCTCGCCGGCACCGCTGTCGAGCAGTGCATAATCCTGATTGGGCGCCACTTCGAGGATCACCGGCAGGCGCTCAGTGGGCAGGATGCCTTCGCGACGCGCCAGGACACGGGGGGCGGGCTTCGGATCAGACCGGTCGTCCGGTTTTGTTTCGTGGCGTTGCTGTCTGGCTTCGGGTCGGACTGGTACGGTGCCCGGCAGCGGCCGCGCCTGTTCGGTCCTGCCCTTTGCGGGCGGACGGTTGTCGCGGCGTTTGTCGCGAAAGGACTTCAAGCAGGAGCGTCTCCGGAGGCGGCAGGCCGCTTTTGACATAGGGTCACCGGCTGCGCAAACAAAATGGTCCAGCGTGCGAATGTCTGAGGTGGTGGACCTCGCTGAGGAAACAGGCAAATCTGGAATCATGTCCCGTTCCGAACGCCTGCTCGACCTGATCCAGATCCTGCGCCGGCATCGCCGGCCGGTGAGCGGTCGCACGCTTGCCGGCGAGATGGACGTTTCGATCCGAACGCTCTACCGCGACATTGCCACGCTGCAGGGGCAAGGCGCGCCGATCGAGGGCGAGGCTGGGCTGGGCTATGTGCTGAAACCCGGCTTCATGCTGCCGCCACTGATGTTCACCGACGAGGAGATCGAGGCCATCGTTCTGGGATCGCGTTGGGTTGCCAGACAACCGGACAAGCGGCTGTCGGCCGCCGCCACCGACGCGCTGGCCAAGATCGCCGCTGTGCTGCCGGATGATCTGCGCGAGGACCTCGATGCGACCGCGCTTTTGGTCGGGCCGCACGGCGATGCTGTCGAAAGCATCGACCTTGGCCTGGTGCGCCAGGCGATCCGCAACGAGAGAAAACTCGGCTTTCTTTACCGCGATGCCGGCGGCGCCGCCTCCGAGCGCTTGATCTGGCCATTCGCGCTCGGCTTTTTCGACAAGGTGCGGGTGGTGGTGGCCTGGTGCGAGACGCGGCAGGATTTCAGACATTTTCGCGCCGAGCGGATGTCGGGGCTCAACACCACGGATATCCGCTATCCACGTCGTCGGCAGGCGCTGCTGAAGGAATGGCGCGCGACGCTGGACGCACCGAAGCGCCAGCCCGGCGCTTAATGCTCCTTTCTACGCCCTCGCAAGCCGCTGCTGCCAGAATCTGACAGTGGGGTCACCTATGCTCCTCCAATCGAAACCCTGGAGAGCAGACATGAACACCCCCAATTTCGTCATCCTTTATGTCGACAGCCCGGAGCGGAGCGGCGCCTTCTACGGTGCGCTGCTGGGACGCCAGCCGGTGGAGACGTCGCCGACCTTCGTGCTGTTCGTGCTCGACAATGGCTTCAAGCTCGGCCTGTGGTCGCGCCACACCGTGGAGCCGGCGGCCGCAGCCGCGGGCGGCGGTGCGGAGCTCGTCTTCGCGTTGGACCGGCCTGATGCGGTGGACGCCGCTTACACGGACTGGGCAGGACGCGGCTTGACCATTCTGCAGACGCCGACCGACATGGACTTCGGCCGCACCTTCGTTGCGCTCGATCCCGACGAGCACCGGCTGCGCGTCTACTGGCTGAAGGACGGAGAACAGGCCAATGGGGAACAGGCCAATGGAGAACAGAAATGAGTGCCCACTGGATCGCGGTCGCTTCCGCCGAGCATGTCCGGCGCGGCCGCGAGGCCGGCTTCATGCAGGTCAACCACGGCAAGGCGGCACCTTTGCGCCGCATCAAGCCCGGCGACGGCATCATCTACTACTCGCCGACCACAATTCTGCGCGAGAAGGACGGCCTGCAGGCTTTCACGGCAATCGGCACCGTGCGCGAAGGCGAGCCTTACCAGGGCGACATGGGCGGTGGCTTCACGCCGTTCCGCAGGGATGTCGAATGGGCCAAGGCCGAGGAGGCGCCGATCAAGCCGCTGCTCGAGCAGCTCGACTTCACCGCGGGCAAATCGAACTGGGGTTATCAACTGCGCTTTGGCCTGTTCGAAATTACGGCGCATGATTTCGCGCTGATCGCCGAGGCGATGGGCGCTGCCATGAAGGCAGGCTGAAGCATCCAGCCGCCGGATCGGCAAGGCACCGTGACAAGGCTGCTGACACCAAATTGTCAGCAGCCTTGTGCGACAAGCGATTGTCTTCAGATAGCGTCGCGCTTGCCCCAGGAGAATAAGATGGACTTCGTCTCGATCCGCATCATTACCGATCAGATCAAGCCCTTGATGGCATTCTACGACACGATCACCGGGCTTACCGCAACCTGGTTCACAGACGATTTCGCCGAACTGGCAACGCCGTCCTGCACACTGGCGATCGGCAGCACCCGCACGCTGGCCCTGTTCGGAACTGATGTGGCGCAGCCGGCCGCCAATCGCTCAGCGATCATCGAGTTTCGCGTCGCCGATGTTGATGCTGAGTACAGCAGGCTGGCGAAAATTATCGGCGATTTCGTACAGACGCCGACGACGATGCCATGGGGTAACCGGTCGCTGCTGCTGCGCGATCCCGATGGCAATCTGGTGAACTTCTTCACCCCGGTCAGCGCGGAAGCGATCAGGAAGTTCGATCGCAGAACCGGCGCAGACGCTACTGCTTGAGCGCGTTGTAGACGGCAATGCCGGCGGCAAGGTCCTCAAGCGCGGCGCCGACCGACTTGAACAGCGTGACCTCAGTGGGGCTCTGCCGGCCCTGTTTTTCCCCGCGCGCCAGCTCATGCAGATCGGCGACGATGGCTTCCGGCTTCAGCACGCCGGAGGCGAGCGGCTGGACGATGTCGCCGGCTTCCTTGGTGGCGCCGGCGCGGGTGTCGACATAGACGCGGGCGCGCGCGATCGCGTCGTCGTCGCTCTCGCGCATGGTCGGCGTGAAGCCTCCGACCAGATCGACATGCGCGCCCGGCTTGAGCAGCGCACCCTTGACCAGCGGCGTCGTCGTGATCGTCGCCGATGAGACGATGTCGGCCTCGGCGAGTTCGGCGTCGAGATTGCTTGCGGCCTCGGCGTTGAAACCGTCCGCGCGCAAATCGGCCGCGACCTTTTCGGCATTGGTGGGCGTGCGGTTCCAGATGCGGATGGTCTTGATCGGCCGCACCGCGGAGTGCGCCTTGGCGAGGAACGGCGACAGCGCGCCGGCGCCGACCACCAGAAGCCGCGATGCGTCCTCGCAGGCGAGATAGGAGGCCGCCAGCGCCGAGGCGCAAGCGGTGCGCCACTGTGTCAGCCGTTGGCCGTCGATCAGCGCTTCGGGCTCGCCGGTGGCGCCGTTGAGCAGGAGGTAGAGCCCCATCACCGCCGGTTTGCCGATGGCGTTGTTGTCGGGCGATACGGTGACGATCTTGACGCCGATATGACCCCCGACCGATGTGCCGGCCGCATGGAAGTCGGTCCACGCCGGCATCAAAAGCAGCGTGGATGTGGCACCGTCGGGCCGCTCGACCCCGTGATGATGGCGGACGGGTTGCACAGCACCCTCGCGGAAGGCCGCGCGCAATGTCTCGACCAGCCCGGGAAAGGTCAGCGCCTGGTCGACAGCGTCGGCCGAAATGGTCAGCATGCAAAACTCCGCGAAGATAAAAGCGCCGGCTTCAGGCCGTTGGCTTCGGCAGCGCCGGCCCGGCGGCCGCGCCCTGCTGCACGGCGGGTATACGGCTGACCGCCTGGCGCAAATTCTCGGCCTCGACCCCGCGCTGGCGCGCCAGCTTGCGGTAGCGGCCCTGCTTGACCCAGGTCGCCAGGCTGCCGACGACCATGCCGATGGCGAGCGCCACGAACAGGAAGATGAACAGCGGCAAGGTCAGCGTCAGTTTCGGATTGCCGGGGTTGAACGGGTCGAGCGTGAAGGCGACCAGCTCGCGGTTGGCGACGGCCAGCGCAATCAAGATGACGGCGAGCGGCACGAAGACCACGATAAGTATGAAGCGGTTCAACATAGAGATTCCCTGGAGAAGGCAGGCCTTGATAACGCCGGCGCGTTGGTCCGCGCCTACTTGCCGCCATTCAGCCTTTCACGCAATTCCTTTCCGGTCTTGAAGAACGGCACCCACTTCTCCTCGACCTCGACGGATTCGCCGGTGCGCGGGTTGCGGCCGGTGCGGGCAGGGCGATTCTTCACCGAAAAAGCGCCGAAGCCGCGCAACTCGACCCGATTGCCTTCCGCTAGGGCATCGGTGATCTCGTCGAAGATCGCTCCCACGATGTTTTCGACGTCGCGCAGGAAAAGATGCGGGTTGCGCGTGGCAATGATCTGCACAAGCTCGGATTTGATCATCAGAAAGGTCCCCGTGAAAGCGCTGCGGTCAAATTATCAGGATGATTTTATTTGCTTTTTTACTCGCCCCAACCGGCAGATCAAGGGTGCCAGACGGAAACGAGACCGTCAAGAAACAAGCGATCCGCGCCAATTTCGTGAAGCACGTCGCTGCCGGCCTCCGACAGGCCGAGCGCGCTGCCGACGCTGCGCGCTATTGCTTTCGAGAACAGGAAGCCGCCACGCCGCTCGGTGTCCTTCCATTCCACCACCTTGAGCTTGGCGTCGACACCCTTGGTCGCCAGCCAGTCGATCGCCACGCTCTCGCCGCCGACAGCGTCGATCAGACCGTTGGCAAGGCCCTGGCGGCCGGTGAAGATCGAGCCGTCGGCAAGGGCCAGTGCCTGATCGCGGGTCATTTTGCGGCGCTCGGCGACGATGCCGACGAACCAGTCATAGCTGTCGAGGATGAGCTTGCGGACCATGGCTCGCTCGTCTTCATTGGTCGGCTTGAAGGGCGAGGGCGATGCCTTCAGCGGCGAGGATTTCACTTCCTCGAGCTTGATGCCGACCTTGTCCATCAGACCGCTGACATCGGGATACTGGATGAGCACACCGATCGAGCCGACGATCGACGTCTTGCGGGCAACGATATGGTCGCTGGCACTGGCGATCATGTAGCCGGCCGATGCGGCCAGCGTGCCGACCTCGGCCACCACCGGCTTGTCGGCGGCAAGCTTGCGCACCTCCTCGTAGATCGATTCGCCGCCGACCGTGGTGCCGCCGGGCGAATCGATCGCCAGGATGACGCCCTTGACCTGCGAGGACGTGCGGATGGTTTCCAGCCGCTTGATCAGTTCCTCGTCTTCGGTGATTGTGCCTTCGATCCTGACCTTGGCGATGTGGTCGACGGAAGAACCGCCGAGGTCGCCGCCATAGAACCAGCTTGCAAGCGCAATCACCCCAAGGGCCACGACGGCAATGGCGGCGCCGCGCCAGAAGGTCAGCTTGCGCCGCAAGCGGCGGCGGTCGATCAGGTCGTCGGCTCTCAGTGCCATGGTCTGCCTCACAGTCGGTGGGAAGCGATGCTTTTAAAGCAAGCGTCCGCGCCCGGCTACCTCTTCCTCAAGGGCCTGCGACGAAGCGACCTTCACGACGGAGGCATTTCAGGAAAAAATGACGCGGCGCGTTCGTTTCTGCTATGAAGTGACGAAATTGTGTCGCCTGAGTTCCGTCTGTAAAACAGCGGCCGTCACATTTTTGCGGTTTTCCTCCGCTTGTGCTTGCTTGCGGGGGCCGGCAACCCACCTATAGCAGGTGTTTTGGCGGACAAGGGTTTATTAGAAGTCAGTCATGCTTGCGCGATCGAACGAACCGACCAATGCCGATGCGGCCTTGGCGCCCACGGCGCCAGCGGGCACGCGCGGCGACGCCTTCGACCGCGCCCAGCGCCACTCGCGCCGCGTGCGCGTGCTTAAGTTTGCCGTGCCGGTGCTTGCCGCCGGGATCGCGGTTGCGTTTCCGGTCTATTCCTATCTGGCGGCGCCGATCAACATTTCGATACAGGCAGACGGCACCGCTTTCGCGGATGGCAAGCTGGTGATGGCCAATCCGAAGCTCAACGGCTTCACCAAGGACAAGCTGCCCTATTCGCTGACGGCCTTGCGCGCCATCCAGGATGTCGGCAAGCAGGACATCATCGAACTCGAAGGCATCCATGCCAAATTGCCGCTGACGGCCGACAATGTGGCGACCGTCGACGCCAAGCGCGGGATCTACAACAGAAACGCCAACACGATGGACATGACCAGCGACGTTACCGTCACCACCACCGACGGCGTCGCTGCCATCTTCAAATCGGTCTTCCTCGATATGGGCAAAGGCTCTATGAAGACAGGTGATGCGGTCGATGTCAGCCGTAACGGCTCGCGGATCACCGCGGGTTCAATGTCGGTCGAAGACAATGGCAAGGTCATCGTTTTCGAGAACAAGGTAAGCGTTCACATCGATCCGGCCACTATGAAGGCGGCAGAGGCAAAGAGCGGAGAAACGAATGCGTCCCAGTAATTCGGCACGGCTTGTCGCCGCAGCTTCGGCCTTGCTGTTGCTGGGTATGGCGCCGTCCTGGGCTCAGTCCAGCGCCAGCAGCCAGTCCGGGCTCAAACTGTCGGGCGACCAGCCGATCCAGATCGAGAGCGACAAACTTGAGGTCCGCCAGGCCGACAGCATGGCGCTGTTCAGCGGCAACGTCACCGTCACGCAAGGGCCGACGCTGCTCAAGGCCGGCAGCATGGAGGTCTACTACGTCAAGGACCCCAACGCCGCCAAAGGTGCTGCCGCCGGCGCTTCGGCGATGACCGGTTCGGCCAATATCGACCATCTGGTGGTCAAGAACAAAGTCTACATCAAGTCGAATGACCAGATCGCCACCGGCGACAACGCCACGTTCGACATGAAGACGCAGGTGCTTGTTCTGTCGGGCAAGGAGGTCGTCTTGTCCCAAGGACCCAACGTCCTCAAGGGCTGCAAGCTCACCGTGCAGATGAAAAGCGGCCTTGCTCAGGTCGATGGCTGCGGCGGGCGCGTCATCATGTCGATGACGCCGCCACCGAAATCCGAGGCCCCGAAGCCCGAATGACTGGCGTGTCTTCGCTGCTGACCCGCCTTCCGGGACGGGCGGCCAGTAAACTTGCAGCACCGGCCACAGTCACCGTTGATTCCTCGAAGTTCAAGGGCACCCTGATCGCCAAGGGTCTGACCAAGAGCTACAAGGGCCGCAAGGTGGTCAGCGGTGTCACCATCGGCGTGCGCGCCGGCGAGGCTGTCGGGCTGCTCGGGCCGAACGGCGCCGGCAAGACCACCTGTTTCTACATGGTCACCGGCTTGGTGCCGGTCGATGAGGGCACGATCGAGATCGACGGTTTCGACGTCACCTCGATGCCGATGTACCGCCGCGCCCGCCTCGGCATCGGCTATTTGCCGCAGGAAGCCTCGATCTTCCGCGGCCTGAATGTCGAGCAGAACATCCGCGCCGTGCTCGAAGTGGTTGAGAAGGACCGCAAGGTGCGCGAGCGCAATCTCGACGAACTGCTCGAGGAATTTCACATCAGCCATCTGCGGAAGTCGCCGTCCATGTCGCTGTCGGGTGGCGAGCGGCGGCGTCTTGAGATCGCCCGAGCTTTGGCGACGCGCCCGGCCTACATGCTGCTCGACGAGCCGTTCGCCGGCATCGACCCGATTGCCGTCGCCGACATCCAGCAACTGGTTCGTCATCTAACGGCGCGCGGCATCGGCGTGCTGATTACCGACCACAATGTGCGCGAAACGCTCGGCCTCATCGACCGCGCCTACATCATCCATGCCGGCCAGGTGCTGACTCATGGCCGTGCCGACGAGGTGGTGGCGAACCCCGATGTGCGCCGGCTCTACCTCGGCGAAGGTTTCACGCTCTGAGCGTGAAATTTGTTTCCTGACGTGATTTTTGCCGCCCCGCCGGGCTTTTTTCTCCGATTTTGCGTGAGATAATGCTTCGGTAGGGGCCTTTTGCCATCGTTCGCCTTGACAAGCAAAAGCCGGGCCAGTTTCTATGGAAGGTCGGAAAAATTCATTTTCCGGCAGCTTCTGATGTGTAGGCTTCCGGGTGCAGAAGGGCGTTTGAAACCGAACCATGGCGTTGGCGGCGAAACTACAGCTACGACAATCCCAGTCGCTGGTGATGACGCCGCAGCTGATGCAGTCGATCAGGCTGTTGCAGCTCACCCATGTCGAGCTCGACCACTTCATCGACGACGAGATCGAGCGCAATCCGCTGCTGGAGCGCGCCGAGCCCCAGGATGACGCCGCAAGCGACCAGGTGCAGAAGGGCGATGCCGCTCCTGAGCCTGCCGCCGATGGCGACTGGTTCGAAAACGAGACGGCGTGGAGCGCCGAAGCGATCTCCGACAAGCTCGACAGCTCGCTGGAAAATCTGTTCCCCGACGATCCCGGCACCAGCGAGCGGCTCGGTCCGGACCTGACGGCGCAGTGGAAGTCGGCCACCGGCAATAGTTCGTCCGGTTCTTCCGAAGGCTTCGACGTCGGCGACATGGCCGCCGCGGCGATCACGCTGCGCCAGCATGTCGGCGAGCAGATCGCGCTTGCCTTTGCCGATCCGGCCGCAAGGCTGATCGCAGCCGAACTGGCCGACGGCCTGGACGAGGCCGGCTATCTGCGCGCCGATCCCGCCGAGATCGCCAAACGGCTCGGCGCCGATCAGGCGGTGGTGGCCAAGGTGCTGGCAGCCTGCCACACATTCGAGCCGGTCGGCCTGTTTGCGCGCGACCTTGCCGAATGCCTGTCGCTGCAACTTGCCATGCGCGATCGTCTCGATCCGGCGATGAAAACGCTGATCGGCAACCTCGAACTCCTGGCGCGGCGCGATTTCCAGACGCTGAAGCGGCTTTGCGGGGTTGACGAGGAGGATCTTCTCGACATGCTGGCCGAAATCCGCGCGCTCGATCCGCGTCCGGGCACGGCATTTTCAGGCGGCGCCAGCGATGCCATCGTCGCCGATGTCGAAGTCCGTGCCGCCAATGACGGTAGCTGGACGGTCGAGCTCAATGCCGAGACGCTGCCGCGCGTGCTGGTCGATCACATCTATTTCGCCCAGGTCTCGCCGCATGCGAAGAATCAGGCGGAGAAGGATTTCCTGGCCGAATGCCTGCAGAATGCCAACTGGCTGACGCGCAGTCTCGACCAGCGGGCAAAGACGATCCTGAAAGTGGCGTCGGAAATCGTGCGCCAGCAGGACGCTTTTCTCGTCCATGGCGTGCGCCAGCTCAGGCCGCTCAACCTGCGCACGGTGGCCGATGCCATCGGCATGCATGAATCGACCGTCAGCCGGGTGACGGCCAACAAATACATGCTGACGCCGCGTGGCGTGTTTGAGCTGCGTTATTTCTTCACGGCTTCGATCGCGGCGTCGGGCGGCGGTGATGCGCATTCCTCGGAAGCGGTGCGCGACCGCATCAAGCAGCTGATCGACGAGGAAAAGCCCGCCGATGTGCTGTCCGATGACGCAATCGTCGACATGTTGAAGGAAAGCGGCGTCGATATTGCCCGGCGCACGGTGGCCAAGTACCGGGAGGGTATGAATATTCCCTCGTCGGTGCAGCGGCGGCGTGAAAAGCGCGCTCTGGCGAGCGCGGGGCGCTAGCTCTGCTTGCCCGACAAGGGCTTTTGCTATGGCTGGATTCCACAACTTTCCGACCTTAAAGCGCATCGCGCTGAAACGGATTCATACGACGCGCTTTAAGTCTTTGTTTTGATGCATGTCGTTGTCCCAGAACCGCAGCGCACTTCTGGGCGACATGCATTAATTGACAAGCTGCAATGAAGTGTCTAGAAGCCCGCCCGCATGAGACGGGCTCGCGGCCCGCATGCGGATGGTCCGTCACGACGAAGGCCACGGGACGGCCAAGAAGGCGGATTGTGATCAACCGGAAAGTTCGGATCTAAAATCGGCGCGAGTTGACGCCGCAAAGCTTGTGCGCACGGATCACGAGTATAAACTCTGGCCAGTTTGAAGCCTGAGCAAGGAAGGTCAGTTTTCAGATGAAATTGCGCATATCGGGTAAACACATGGATATCGGCGATGCGTTGCGTACGCGCATTACCGATCGTGTCGGCGAGGCGATTGGAAAATATTTCGATCGCGGTTTTTCAGGGCACGTCACGGTCATCAAATCGGGGTCGCGTTACTCGGCCGATTGCATGATCAGGCTGGATTCCGGCGCTTCGCTGCAGGCAACCGGCGATTCCCAGGATCCGACACTTGCCTTCGAGGCGGCCGCGGACCGCCTCGAAACCAGGCTGCGGCGCTACAAACGCCGTCTGAAATCGCACAATTCAGGCAATGGAAATGGTGAAATCACCGACATCGCCTATACGGTGATGGCGCCGCTGACTGATGACGATGAGGACATTCCGGAGGACTACGCCCCGGCCATCGTCGCCGAATCAACCATGACGCTGCAGACCATGTCGGTGGCGTCGGCGGTTATCGAACTCGACACCAAGGACAGCCCGGTTTTCGTCTTCCGCAACGCCGGAAACGACCACCTCAACATCGTCTATCGGCGGCCGGACGGAAATATCGGCTGGATCGACCCGTCGACGACCAAAGTCGCACAGGCGTGACGACAACGACAATGGTCGCGCAGGTGACGACAATGGTCGCACAGGGATAATAGCCAGCCGCGCGAGGGGCGAGGACTGGCGACGGCAGGCGAATAAGGGATTTCAAACATGGATCTGAGCGATCTTCTCAACGTTCCGGCGATCTTGCCGGCGTTGAAGGCGAACTCCAAAAAGCAGCTTCTGCAGTTGCTGTCCGAGAGAGCGGCGGCAATTTCCGGCATTCCGGAGCGCGAAGTGTTCGACACCATCCTGCAGCGCGAACGGCTGGGCTCCACCGGCGTCGGCAACGGCATTGCCATTCCGCACGGCAAGCTCGCCGGGGTGAAGCGCATCGCCGGCGTCTTTGCCCGGCTGGAGACGCCGGTCGATTTCGAGGCGCTGGATGACCAGCCGGTCGATCTGGTGTTTTTGCTGCTGGCCCCGGAAGGCGCCGGCGCCGATCACCTCAAGGCACTGTCGCGCATCGCCAGGGTTTTGCGCGACGCCGACACGGTGGCCAAGATCAGGGGCACGCGCGACGCGGTCGCCATCCACGCGCTGCTTTCGGACACGCAGGCCTCGCACGCCGCCTGAAGTTCTTCGGATTTAAATCTTCCAGGGGCCGCCGAAGGCGGCCCTCTCCATTTCAACCGCCAGCAGTCGCCTTAGTGAATGGCGACAGTGGTCAGGTCGTTTTCCATGGCGCCGGCCAAAGCCCGGTCTTTCGCATCCGAAAGCAGGATCGGCTGGCCGTTGGCGGCAAACAGGGCCCACAGGACCATACCGGGCGCTATTTCGCCGAGGTTGGGGAAGCGCCCGAGCAGCTCGTCGCTCGAGACCTTGCGGAGATAAGCGACCGAGCCTTCGCCGAGATGGGCGAATTCGCCGCTGGTCATGGTGATGGTTTCGTCAGTTCTGGTCATTTCAAGCCTCCTTGGCGCGAGGACGCCGCTCAAGGCCATCCCGCATGAGAGCCATCGGTAAAGATCAGTCTTTCACCGATATATTTATTTTCCGTACCAGCCGTTCGGTATCCGGCCGATCGAGATCGATCGACAAAAGGCCGTTCTTCAGTTCCGCTGCGATCACCCGCATGCCGTCGGCCAGCACGAAACAGCGCTGGAATTGGCGCGCGGCGATGCCGCGATGGAGGAATTCGCGCTCGGTGTCGTCGGTTTGACGGCCGCGCACGACCAACTGGTTTTCCTCCGTGGTGACATCGAGATCGCTTTCGGCGAAACCCGCGACAGCCAGCGTAATGCGCAGCCTTTCGGCCTTGCCGTCGGCACCGCTGAGGCGCTCGATGTTGTAGGGAGGATAACTGTCACCGGATTTCGCCAGTCGTTCCAGGGTCTTTTCCATGGCATCGAAACCAAGGAGAAGCGGGCTGGAGAAGGGCGTCATTCGGCTCATGTTACACTGTCCTCTTTGGAGCGACATAAACTGGAAAAACCCGGATGGCATTTTTCCCGATGGTCTTGATATGGTCCGCGCCGCGGCCAAGTTCAAGCCGCCGAACACCCCCGCCAAAAAGACTCCCCCGCATAAGGAAATGAAATGCCCCAGACCCGCAAGATCATCATCGACACGGATCCCGGCCAGGACGATGCCGTCGCCATATTGCTGGCGCTCGGCAGTGCCGAGCTGGAGATCGTCGGCATCTCTGCTGTTGCCGGTAACGTGCCGCTGAAATTGACCGAAAAGAACGCCAGGAAAATCTGCGAACTGGCCGGACGGCCCGATATCAAGGTCTATGCAGGCGCCATCCGCCCGTTGGCGCGCGAACTGGTCACCGCCGAGGAAGTGCATGGCAAGACCGGCCTCAACGGCCCGCAACTGCCAGATCCGAAGATGAAGCTGCAGGGCCAGTATGCGGTCGACTTCATCGTCGAGACCCTGATGAAGGAAGAGGCCGGTACGATCACCCTGTGCGCGCTCGGCCCGCTCACCAATGTCGCGCTGGCGCTGATCCGTGAGCCGAAGATCGCGCCGCGCATCAAGGAAATCGTACTGATGGGCGGCGGTTTCTTCGAAGGCGGCAATGTCACGCCGACCGCAGAATTCAACATCTATGTCGATCCGCAAGCCGCCGACCTGGTGTTCAAATCCGGCATTCCGATCGTCATGATGCCGCTCGACGTCACCCACAAGGCGCTGACCACGGCCAAGCGCACGCAGGCCATCCGCCAGCTCGGCACCCGGGTCGGCACCGCGACGGCCGAGATGCTGGAGTTCTTCGAGCGCTTCGACGAGGAGAAATACGGCACCGATGGCGGCCCGCTGCACGACCCCTGCGTCATCGCCTATCTGTTGAAGCCGGAGCTGTTCAAGGGCCGCAACTGCAACGTCACCGTCGAAACCACCTCCGAACTCACCATGGGCATGACCGTGATCGACTGGTGGGGCGTGACCAAGCGGCCGAAGAACGCCATGGTGATGCGCGACATCGACCATGACGCGTTTTTCGCGCTGCTGGTTGAGAGGTTGGCGCGGCTTTAAGCCTGCCTTGATACAGATCGTTCGCCCAGGGGCTTAGCGCTTCTGGGCGATACCTGTGCACTTATTCGCGAAGCAGGCGGTATGTTTCGGTATCGTTGCGGCGACGCTGCCGCTCGATCGAAACCTTGGAGCCAATGGCTCTCGGCACTGTCGTGTTGTCATATGCAAACACCAGGCCGTCATTTTCATCGAGGCGAATTCCATACAAGTAACGGAACCCGCTGCCGATCGCGACCTCGGGACTTGCAGGAGCGTTGAGAACGTTGACCACTGTACCGGTCAGGCGTTCGACATTGGCGATGGGGCTGCTTTGCCTCGCAATCGGGATGCCAATTGCAAGGGCGCAAACGCCCACGACGAGGATGGTGATGAGGATGCCCCTGAGGTTCTCCTGCAGGGTCATCCAGGCAAGGGAATGCCGAGCCTTGGCCATGCGTATCACCTGACAGCAAGGACGCTGCGTTTCATTGGTATCGTGACCGGCGGTCGTTCAATTTGCGAACCTGTAGAAGGTCGATCCATTCTCGCGCGTGACGCGCTCCAATCTTGCCGGCGCGCCGATCAGATGCGGGAGGTCGTCTTCGACAAGAATGGACGAACCGGTTTCGAGTGCAACCAGATAAAGCGTGCGGCCGTTGTCTGAATGGGTACTTTTGACCGTTGCGTCGATTGGCTCGACCGACCGGATGGGGCTCGCATCATTCGTCCATTTGTAGAGAGCCGAAGGAACCATCACCGCAAACAGGACGACGATCAGGATCACGCCGGGCGCGTCCCTTTTTATGCCAGCGTAAGTCCATGACATCGACGTGAATCCCCCCACGCCGATTCATGTGGTGGCGTGAAGACTGACTTTCAATCAGCCTTCACGTACCGGCTCCGTTGGGAACGACCGTTGGCGGTCGTCACTTCGCCTTGGAAAACGCCAGCCACAGGCCGCCGCCGACCAGAAAGCTGCCGCTGATCCTTGACATCAGCTTGATGCGGCTGGCCGAGAGCAGGCGGCCGGCGCGGCTGGCGGCGAGCGCGTAGGTCGAGTCCGAGACGGCGGCAAAGATCATGGCGGTAAGGCCCATGACGACGATCTGCAGGGTGTAATTGCCCTGCGGGGCGATGAATTGCGGGAAGAAGGCGCCGAAGAACACCAGGGTCTTGGGGTTGCTCAGCGCCACGAGCAGGCCCTGCAGGAAGAAGCCGCCGCGCGGCTTTCTCGCGGTGCCGTCGGCATTCAGCGCGCCCTTGGAACGGAACATCTGCACCCCCATCCAGATCAGATAGGCGGCGCCGATCAGGCGTACCCATTCGAACCAGTGGCCCATGCCCGATATCAGCGTGTTGAGGCCGATGCCGACAATGGCGATCATCACGGCGAGCCCAGCCTGCGTGCCGGCGACATTGGCAAGGCCGGCGCGGTAGCCATGGCGGATGCTGTTGGCGATGATCAGCGTGACAGTCGGACCGGGCACCAGGATGATGACGATGCAGGCAAGGACATAGGCGGCGTAGAGTTCCAGCGACATGGGGGATTTCCTCGAGGATGCGCTTAGGCGGCTGGCTGCAATCAATGCATGGCGGCGGGGCTGGTGCAAGCCGGTCGCAGACCGTGCCGCCCCTCGCGTCAGGACGCCCCCACCTGCCAAGGCAAGGTCGCCTCATAGGCCGCTCCGGCCCTGAGCACGGCGAGGTCGCCGCGCGGCCGGCCGATCAGCTGCATGCCCATGGGACGGCCTTTGTCGTCGAAGCCGACCGGCACATTGAGCGCAGGACAGCCGCCGAGCGTGGCGAAGGCCGAAACCTGCATCCAGCGATGGTAGCTGTCCATCGTCCGTCCGGCGACCTCACTTGGCCAATGCGTGCCGACTTCGAAAGGAAAGACCTGGGCCGTCGGCAGCGCGATGAGATCGAAGTGCTCGAACAGCGACAGCAGCGTCCGGTGCCAGGAGGTGCGGATGACCGAGGCCGCGCGGATCTGCGGCGCCGTCAGCCGCATGGCGTTCTCCACCTCCCAGACGGCTTCCGGCTTCAACAGGGCGCGCTTGAGCGGGTCGTCGTAATGGATCTTCAGCGCCGAACCGCTGCTCGCCTGGCGCAGCACCACGAAGGCTTGCCACAGTGCTTCGAAATCGACATCCGGCAGCAAGGGCTCGGTCAGGAAGGATGCCTCGGCGAAGCGTCGGAGTGCGGCCTCGCACAGATCGAGGATGCCCGGTTCCACCGGCAGGTGACCGCCGAGATCAATGAGCCAGCCGACGCGGCCGCCGCTGGCCGGCGTTGCCAGCCCTTCGAGGAACGAGCCGGGTTTCTCCCAAGACAGCGGCGCGTGCGGATGGTAGCCCGCCTGCACGTCGAGCAGCAGCGCCATGTCCCTGATGCTGCGGCCCATCGGTCCGTCTATGCCCATCTGGGCATGAAAGACTTCAAGATCAGGCCCTCCGGGGACAAGGCCCTGCGACGGGCGGAAGCCATAGACATTGTTCCACGCCGCCGGATTGCGCAGCGAGCCGCCGAAATCGCTGCCGTCGGCGACCGGAACCATGTCGAGTGCAAGGGCGACCGCAGCGCCGCCGCTCGACCCGCCTGCGGTGAGCGCCGGATCGAAGGCGTTCAGCGTCGGGCCGAACACGTTGTTATAGGTGTTGGATCCCAGCCCGAATTCGGGAACATTGGTCTTGCCGATGATGATGGCGCCGGCCTTGCGGATGCGCTCGACGAAGAAATCATCCTCCTGCGGCACGAAATCGGCGAAGATCGGCGAGCCGAAACTGGTCCTCAAGCCTCGCGTCATGGCGAGGTCCTTTATCGCCACCGGCAGGCCAAACAGCGAGCCGGCCGGCCCGCCTTGCGCCTGATCGGCGTCCGCCGCGTCGGCCTCGCGCAGGATGTCGGAGCGCTCGCGCAACGAGACGATGGCATTGACCAGCGGGTTTACCGCGTCGATGCGGTCAAGGAATGCGGCGACCAACTCGCGCACGGACAGGCGGCGCAGCCGGATCGCCTCGGCCAGGTCGACAGCGGACATCCGGCAGATGTCGCCGGCGGGGGGCACGGCGTGCTTCGTTGCGGGGCGCAGGGCTGTCATCCGGCGTTGTTGCGCAGGGCGGTGTCGACATCCGCCGCCAGCGGGATGGCCGGCTGGGCGCCGGGCTTCAGGCAGGCGAGCGAGCCGGCGGCTGCGGCGCGAGTGAGAGCCTGCTCCAGCGGCAGGTTGGACGCCAGCCCGGCAGCGAGATAACCGCAAAAAGTATCGCCGGCCCCGACCGTGTCGACCGGCGTGATCTTCAGCGCCGGCACGGTCAGGAAATCCTCCGGGGTCGCCGCCAGCACGCCGTCGCCGCCGAGCGTGACGACGATGGTGCGGCCGGTTTTGCCGGCGAAGTCGCGCATGCGCGCCGGGCGGTCGCGGCCTTTCAGCGACAGCGCCTCGCCGTAAAGGTCGAATTCGGTTTCATTGGCGACGGCGTAGTCGGCCTTGCCGAGCAACGCTGCCGCCTCGCTACGGAACGGCGCGGTGTTGAGCACGGTGACCGCGGCGGCGGCGCGTGCGGCGTCGAGCGCTGCATCGACAGTCTGCAACGGGATCTCGTGCTGCAGCAGGACGACGTCGCCCTTCGCAAGGAAAGCCTTGGCGAGATCGCCGGGCAGCACCGAATCATTGGCGCCCGGCACCACGGCGATGACATTCTCGCCATCGGCGCCGACGAGGATCAGCGCCGTGCCGGTGGAGGCGAAGCTCTGGCCGACGCCGGAGAGATCGACCTTGCCGGCCACGAGCAAAGCGAGGGCTTCGGTTGCGAAATTGTCCTTGCCGACGGCGCCGACCATGCGCACCTTGGCGCCGGCGCGCGCCGCAGCCAGCGCCTGGTTGGCGCCCTTGCCGCCGGGCGCGGTGGCGAAGCCGGAGCCGCGGACCGTCTCGCCCGGCGAAGGCAGGCGGTCGACATTGGCGATAAGGTCGAGGTTGATCGAGCCGACAACGATGATCAAGAAAGCCTCCTGCGGAATGCGCGGGAAGCTAACCTGTAAGCCGGCGGCTTGCCAGAGCGTGCGGATGTTTTGCGCCGGGAGCTCGCAAAAAGAACAACACCGGCGAAGGGATTTCGCCGGTGTTGTTTGATGCGGGCAGCTTCAGGACGCGGTCTGGCCCGCTTCCCAACCGAGGATGGCGCGTTTGCGGGTCAGGCCCCAGTGGTAGCCGGTGAGTGCGCCGGACTTGCCCAGCGCCCGATGGCAAGGGACGACGAATGACAATGGGTTGGCGCCGACCGCCGCCCCCACCGCCCGGCTGGCGTTTGGCGCGCCGATCCTGGAGGCGATCGAGGAATAAGTGCAGGCCTTGCCCATCGGGATCCTGAGCAGCGCGTCCCAGACGCGCAGCTGGAAGTCGGAGCCGATCATCACCACGCGCAGCGGCTGGTCGGCGCGCCACAGCGTCGGATCGAAAATGCGCGCCGCATAGGGCTGGGTGGCGCTCATGTCCTCGACATAGGTGGCGTTCGGCCAGCGGCCCGACATGTCGGCGAAAGCCGCCCGCTCGCCGCCCGGATCGTTGAAGGCGAGCCCCGCAAGGCCACGGTCGGTGACCATGATCAGGGCGATGCCGAAGGGCGAGATGTGGTAGCCGTAGCGGATGGTCAGGCCCGCGCCGCGCGTCTTGTAGTCGCCCGGCGACATCGCCTCGTGGGTGACGAACAAATCGTGCAGCCGGCCGGGGCCGGACATGCCGAGTTCGAACGATGTTTCGAGGAGCGGCATGCCGGAATCGAGCAGTTTGCGGGCATGGTCGAGGGTGACCGCCTGCAGGAAGGCTTTTGGCGACAGGCCGGCCCAGCGGGTGAACAGCTTTTGCAGGCCCGTGGGTGTCTCGCCGACATCGGCTGCCAGGGCTTCCAGCGAGGGCTGGTCGCGATAGTCGAGGCTGATCTTCTCGATGGCGCGGCGCACGACCTCGTAGTCGCTGCCCTCGGGGGTGATGTCGTGCTGCAGGATCGCTGTCGGTTTCATCTGCGTATTCATGGTCATCTGGGCGTTCATGGCAATATCTCCTTGACCGCGAATATCGGTCTTTCCGCCCCTTGCAACCACCCGAAACTTGCCTTGTTGCCGCCTGTTCCCAGATAAATACTGGATTGCGCCCCGGGAGATGCCAATGGCCGGCGAAAGGGTGAATCTGAGCGGAGCAAGGGAGACCTTGCTGATGACGCTTTATGGCAAGGCACTGGAAAGCCGGCTGCCGCATTCGCTGCTCGGGGATCGCTTCGCCGACGAGGCCGTGCGCAAGATCGACTATGATTTCTCGCGCCTCAAGGTCGACACCAATCTCGGCATCGGCCTGGCGATCCGGGCCAGGACGTATGATGTCCGCGTTCAGGACTTCATCGCCAGAAATCCCGGCGCCATCGTGCTGCATCTCGGCTGCGGGCTCGATACGCGCATTTTCCGTGTCGATCCACCCGAAGGCGTGGAGTGGTTCGATGTCGATTTTCCGGATGTCATCGCGCTCCGGCGCAAGCTTTACCCGTCCCGGGACCATTACCACCTCGTCGGCTCTTCGGTAACCGACCCAGACTGGCTGGCAGAAGTGCCGCGCAATCGTCCGGCCGTCGTGGTGATGGAGGGGTTGACGCCTTATCTCCCGGTAGAGGAGGGGCCACGGCTGCTGTCACGCCTTGTCGCGCATCTTGCCGGCGGCGAGCTGATGTTCGACGCCTACAGCCACTTCGGCCTGAAGATGCTGCGCCTCAATCCGACCATCAGGGCGACGGGCGCCGAGGTTCACTGGGCGATCGACGACCCGCAGGTACTGGAGCGTGCCGTTCCGAAGCTGCGCTTTGTCGACGATATCTCGGCCTACAGCGCGGAACGCACAGCGCATATGAGCTGGTCCGCAAAACTGTTCATCGGGCTCTGGAGACACATTCCCGCATTGCGCAAGGTCGGCAGGATTTTACGCTACCGGTTCTGACGCGCCGGCTCTAACGCGTCCTGGCTTTTGTCAGCGCACGTGAAAATGCAGTGGCAAAACTCTCGCGGGAGTCTGGGTCCAGGAATGACCCGATCGGCACATTCTGTCCTTGTGCTTCCACCACCATTTTGGTGATGCCGATCTCGGCATGGCGAGCGACGGAAAAGCGCGCCCAGAACGGGTTGAAGCTATGCGCTTCCGACCGGCCCGAGGGCGCCGTCTTGCGGATGTCGAGGCTGGTGCGCGACACCGACACTTCCTCGCGGGCACGGGCGGCGCGATAGTTGGCGCGGAAGGCGACGTAGACGGCGATGACGTCGAGGCCGAAGAAGCCGAACACCGGCCAGGCGCCGCGCGACAGGAAAAACGCCCCGGTCACCACCCAGCCGAACAGCAGCGCGCCCATCAGCACGGCAAAGCCGGTGCGGCCCAGCGAGCGGTGCGGTGTCAGCAGCGCCTGGAAGAATGGCTCGTCGGCCTGAAACGAGGCGTTTGTGTCGCTCATGCCGGGATATTATAGGAAGGGAATGGCCAGCCCCAAGTCCAAAAATCTTTCCCTATCCAAAAGTGAACTGCCGCCCGGGCGGCGCGACGGCTCGAATGCCAAGCCGCGACCGCGGCCGGCCCGTTCGCTCTACAGCGCAGCCGAGGTGCATGAGATCTTCCGGCGGTTTTCGGTGCAGCGGCCCGAGCCGAAGGGCGAGCTCGAGCATGTCAATGCCTTTACGCTGCTGGTGGCGGTGGTGCTGTCGGCGCAGGCGACCGATGCCGGCGTCAACAAGGCGACGCGGGCGTTGTTCAAGGTCGCCGACACACCTGAAAAGATGCTGGCGCTGGGCGGAGCCAGGGTCGGCGAGTACATCCGCACCATCGGGCTCTGGCGCAACAAGGCCAAGAATGTCGTGGCGCTCTCGGAGGCGCTGATACGCGATTACGGCGGCGAGGTGCCCAGCGAGCGCGATGAGTTGGTCAAGCTGCCGGGGGTCGGGCGCAAGACCGCCAATGTTGTGCTCAACATGGCATTCGGCCAGCACACGATGGCGGTCGATACGCATATTTTCCGCATCGGCAACCGCCTCGGCCTGGCGCCGGGCAAGACGCCCGAACAGGTCGAGCAAGGGCTGCTGAGGATCATCCCGGACGAGTATATGCGCCATGCGCATCATTGGCTGATCCTGCATGGCCGCTATGTCTGCAAGGCGCGCAAGCCTGATTGCCCGGCCTGCGTCATCGCCGATCTCTGCAAGGCCGAGGTGAAGACGACCGATGTGCCGGCGCCGCTGGTGGAAATCGTGGCGCCCGGAGTCCCGACAACTAGCTTTCCTCCACGAATACCTCTTCGCGCTTCTTCTTGACCGACGGCAGGAAGACGACGACGAGCACGGCCAGTGCGACGAGCAGCAGGCCGGCGCTGATCGGCCGCGTCACGAAGGTCGAGGGGTCGCCGCGCGACAGGATCATGGCGCGGCGCAGGTTTTCCTCGAGCAGCGGTCCCAGAACGAAGCCGAGCAGCAAGGGGGCCGGTTCGCAGCGCAGCTTGGTCAGGATGTAGCCGAGCAGGCCGAAGAAGGCGACGGCATGGAGATCGAAGGCGTTGGTGTTGACGCTGTAAACGCCGATCGAGCAGAACGCCATGATGATCGGGAAGAGCACATAATAGGGGATCGTCAGCAGCTTCACCCACAGCCCGATCAGCGGCAGGTTCAGCACGATCAGCATCAGATTGCCGATCCACATCGAGGCGATGATGCCCCAGAACAGCGCCGGCTGCTCGATCGCGACATTGGGGCCGGGCACGATGCCCTGGATGATCATGGCGCCGATCATCAGCGCCATGACCGGGTTGGCCGGAATGCCGAGCGTCAGCATCGGAATGAAGGAGGTCTGGGCGCCGGCATTGTTGGCCGATTCCGGGCCGGCGACGCCGGCGATGGCGCCCTTGCCGAACTCCTCCGGGTGTTTCGACACGCGCTTTTCGACCGTGTAGGAGGCAAAGGCCGCAAGCACCGCGCCGCCGCCGGGCAGGATGCCGAGCGCCGAACCGATGATCGTGCCGCGCACGATGGGCGCTGCCATCGCCTTGAAGTCGTCGCGGGTCGGCATCAGGCCGGAGACCTTTTTGATCATCACCGAGCGCTCGTGCTCGTTTTCGAGATTGCGCAGGATCTCGGCAACGCCGAAGACGCCGACCGCCACCGCGACGAAGTTCAGCCCGTCGGCATATTCGCGGATGCCGAGCGTGAAGCGCGGCGTGCCGGTGTAGATGTCCGTGCCGACAATGCCGAGCAGCAGGCCGAGCACGACCATCGCCAGCGCCTTGACGATCGAGCCATGGGCGAGCGCGATGGACGAGACGAGGCCGACGATCATCAGCGAAAAATATTCGGCCGCGCCGAATTGCAGGGCTATTGCCGTCAGCGGCGGGGCAAAGACGGCGACGAGAAAGGTCGACACCGTGCCGGCGAAGAACGAGCCGATCGCGGCGATCGCCAGAGCCGCCCCGGCGCGACCGTTCCTGGCCATCTGGTAGCCGTCGATGGCGGTCACGGCCGAGGAGGATTCGCCGGGCATGTTGATGAGAATGGCGGTGGTCGAACCGCCATACTGGGCGCCGTAGTAGATGCCGGCCAGCATGATGAGGGACGACACCGGGTCGCCGATCTGGAAGGTGATCGGCAACAGCATGGCGATGGTTGCGGTGGCGCCGATGCCGGGCAGGACGCCGATCAGCGTGCCGAGCAGGACGCCGATCAGGCAGAAACCGAGATTTGCCGGCGTGGTGGCCGTCGAGAAGCCGAGTTCGAGGTTCCTGAGGAGGTCCATCTCAGCGCCTCACAATGCCAACCATTGGGGCAACCAGGGGCCGAAGCGCTGGAATGGCAGCCCGAGCGCGTAGCTGAAGACCAGCACCGAAAACAGCGTCAGGCCGGCCGACAGCAGAAGTGCCGTCAGCGGCTTCATGCGGGCGCTGGCAAAAGAGGCGATCAGCGCCGCCAGGAAGATCGACGGGACGAAGCCGAGGCCGCGCACCGTCAGGCCGAAGAAGATCGGCGCCGGCAGGATGAACAGCATGCCGCGCCAGGCGATCGGGCCGATGGGTTCGCCCTCGACGCGCACCGCCTGGACGAGGATGATGGCGCCAAGCACGATCAGCACGATCGCCAGCACCAGCGGGAAATAGCCCGGTCCCATGCGGAAGGCGGTGCCGATTTCGAGGCCGAGCGATTGTATCGCGAAAAAGGCGCCGAAAAAGATGAACAGCGCGGCGCACAGGCCGTTTGTCCTGTCGATGGCGAAAGGTTTCATGGCGGTCCTCCCCTGACCTTGCGACGGGCTGCCGTTGCAAATGTGAAACGGATGTCAAAGCGAAAACGGGCGCCGGCAGCGCCCCGTTCAAGCCTCAGTCGGCGTATTGGCCGGCGGCTTCGATGATCGGCTTCCAGCGCGTGATCTCGCCTTCCAGCTTGGCCTTCAGCGCTGCCGGCGTCGCGTCGGACTCGGACGACGGCTTGGTGCCGAGTTCGGCAAAGCGGGCGATGACGTTGGGGTCCTTCAGCGCGACCTGGAGCGATTTCGACAGTCGGCCGGTGATCTCGGCCGGCGTGCCCTTCGGCGCATAGAGGGCGTGCCAGATGCTGACCTGCACCGCGGGCAGGCCGGCTTCGATGGTCGTCGGCACGTCCTTTAGCACGTCGAGGCGTTCCGGCGTGGTGACGGCATAGGCCTTGATCGTGCCGCCCTGGATCTGCTTGGTGGTGTTGGTGGTCTGGTCGCACATAATGTCGACCTGACCGCCGAGAAGGTCGGTCATGGCCGGGCCGGTGCCCTTGTAGGGTACGGTGACCAGCGGCGTGCCGATGGCGCTCATGAATAGCATGCCGCACAGATGCGAGGCGGCGCCGATGCCGGCATTGGCTACAGTGATGGTGTCCTTGTTGGTCTTGGCGTATTCGACCAGCCCTTTCAGGTCGGCCGGCTCCAGGTCCTTGCGGGCGACGATCGCCATCGGCACCTCGGTGACGAGGCCGACATACTCGAAGGCGTTGAGCGTGTCGTAGGCGAGTTTTCTGTAGAGGGTGGCGCTGGTCGCCATGCCGATGTGATGGAGGAGCAGCGTGTAGCCATCCGGGTCGGCGTTGGCGACGCGGCCGGCGCCCAGCGTGCCGCCGGCGCCGCCGACATTCTCGACGATGATCTGCTGGCCGAGATCCTTCGACATGGCTTCGGCGACGAGCCGCGTAACCGTGTCGGTCGGACCGCCGGCCGCAAACGGCACGACGACGGTGATGGTGCGCTCGGGATAGGTCTGTGCGCTGGCGGCGAACGAATAAAGCGAGACGGCCGCGGCGGCGGCCAGGGCGGCTACAATTTTCCTCATCGTAATTCTCCTCCCAGGATATCAATCTCCGATCGCTGTGCAGGTCAGGCAGCGACGGTGCAACAAAGGCAAGCTAACAGATTGTCGCCTGACGCAAACTGCAAAATACAGCCGTGCGCAACCATGGCGATCAGTGCGGAGTATGCCCGGCGGAGATGGGTTTGGTGTTGGCGTTGCTTCAATAACCGTAGCCGCGCGCCATCGCCGCCGCGAAGATCGGGATCAGCAGGAAGATGAAGGCTTCGGCGCGCACATAGGTCTTCACCGACGCGAGTTCCGCCGCCGGCACCTGGAAGCCGGGACTAGCGCTGGCCTGCCGGTTCCAGGACAGGAAGCGCATGGTGGGCACGATCGACAGCAGGCCAACGACGGCGAATGCCGCCATCTTGGCCCAGAACACCCAGTTGTAGACATAGAACTCCCAGCCCTTCAGGCCGTAGATGACGCGGCCGATGCCGACGATGATGATCGACGTCGCGAGGATGCCGTAGTGGCGGTCGATGCCGGCAAGCCGCTTGAGCGTTGCGGCGGAGAGGTCGCCGCGGATCAGGACAAATTCGGCGCCGATGATGCCGGCCAGCGAGAACACCAGCAGATGATGGAAAATGGCAAGCACGAGATCGGTGGTGTCCATGGCGTTCTCCTCCCATTGGCGGTATCGAGACCGGCCCTTGCCGGACCGGTTGCGAAAGGTAGCATCGTTCGGCAGAATTCCCAGAGGCGGACCTGGGTTGGACCATCGGCGTAGCCATCCTGACAGCTGGGGCTTTCTGAAATGACCGGACTGAAGCGCGCCCTGAACCCAATGCCGGACGACATCCGCATCGCCCTGACCGAAAAAGGACTGACAGCGGCCTACGAGGCGCGGCCGGACTACCAGCAGAACGATTATCTTGGCTGGATCGCCCGCGCCAAACGCAGCGACACCAGGCAGAAGCGGCTCGACCAGATGCTGGACGAATTGCAACGCGGTGGGCTCCACATGAAGATGGTCTGGCACGGCCGAAAGTAAGCCGACGCTGTTCGCTTGGACCGCCCGGTCGCGCCAGTTCGGAAGCTTCCCTGGCTGAATGATGATCCGGCTTGGCCCTTGTCCGGGCGCGCTGGTTTGCTAAGCGCTGACCGTCAACGGAGGCAGAGTTTCATGGGCAGTCCAAAAACAGCTGGCGTCCCGGTTCTCGAAACGGAACGGACCATCATGCGGGCGCACCGGATCGAAGATTTCGACGACTATGCTGTCATGTGGGCCGACCCCGTCACCACCCGTTTCATCGGCGGCAAGCCGCGGACGCGGGAGGAAAGCTGGATGCGGTTCCTGCGGCATGCCGGCCTGTGGTCGCTGCTCGGCTACGGCTTCTGGGCGGTCGAGGACAAGGCCAGCGGTCGCTTCATCGGCGAGGCCGGATTCCACGATCTGAAGCGCGACATCGAGCCGTCGCTCGAGGGCATTCCGGAAGCCGGCTGGGCGCTGGCGCCGCAAGCACATGGCAAGGGTCTTGCCAGCGAAGTCGTCAGAAGGGCCCTGGCCTGGGGCGACGAAACCTTTGCCGGCGCGAGAACCGTCTGCATCATCGATCCGGAAAACACCGGCTCGTTGAACGTTGCGGCAAAGTGCGGCTACACCAAGGTCCTGGAAACGACCTATCACGACGGGCTGACGATCCTGCTCGAACGGCGGGTGTGAAGCGCTTCATCGACGCAATTGCCTCGCGCTGCTAGGATTGGCTATTCTAATCTAGCTAGCAATTCCTGTGGGAAAACCGCTCACACTTTTCCTGGAATTGCCCTTTGGGGGAGCCGACCATGCGTGCGATCAATGCGATATTTCTGAAGCTTTTCTGGGCGGGGCTGCTGCTCCTGGCGGCCGTGCAACTGGCGGGCGCCGATGCGACGGTGCCGACCGCCGACATCGAGGGCGGTGCCGACAATCATCTGGCCAAGCGCTATGAGGGGTCGTTCATCGTCTCCTACGAAAAATTCGCCTATACCGATTTTACAGTGCCGCTGTCGCCGCTGAAGCCGAGCGCCGATCCGGATGCCCGTGACACGATGAACAACCGTGTGTTCGCGCCGGACAAGAAGGCCGAGGTCGAAGGCGCGCTGACCCGCATCGCCTATGTGCTGCCGGCCGAGCGCTCCCCGCTCGAAGTGCTGCGCAACTATCAGGATGTGATCGCGGCCGCCGGCGGGGAAGTCCTGTTCGAATGCAAGAAGGAAGAGTGCGGCGGCGCCGCCGACCGGTCGTCGAGCGGTGGCGGCGGCGACATGAGTCTGATGATGTATTTCCTCCATGAAAGCGACGTCAAGGACGCGGCCTTTTCCAATGGCGCCTGTGCGGTAACCACCGGTATCAACGACCAGCGCTTCTTCGCCGCCAAGCTGCCGCAGGACGGCGGCGACGCCTATGTCACGGTTCAGGCCTATTCGCTGATCGACGACCTCTACTGCAAGGAACTCAACGGCCGCACCATCGCCGTCGTTCAGGTGCTGGAGCCCAAGGCGCGCGACAAGAAGATGGTGGTGGTCGAAGCGGCCAAGATGGCGGATTCGCTGTCGGCCACCGGCTCCATCTCGCTCTACGGCATCTTCTTCGACACCGACAAGGCCGACATCAAGCCGGAATCGGAACCGACGCTGAAGGAGATCTCGACGCTTCTGACCAACGAGCCCGGCATGGCGGTGATCGTCGTCGGTCATACCGACAACCAGGGCGCGTTCGACTACAATATCGATCTGTCGTCGCGGCGGGCGCAGTCGGTGAAGGCGGCGCTGGTCTCGAAATACGGCATCGATGGCGGCCGGCTGACCGCCGCCGGCGCCGGCATGATGGCGCCTGTCGCCAGCAATGATGACGAAACCGGCCGCGCCAAGAACCGCCGCGTGGTGCTGGTCAAGGCGAACTGAGGCCGATCACGGTTTCAGCGCCGGCTAGGCGCGCTGCCTGCTCCAGCGTCGAGGCATCCTCGCCGAAGGCGCGGGTGGCGCGAGCGGCGGCCTCCAGCAGGTCCGGTGTCATGCGGCGCAGGAACGCCGTATCGACGCGTGTCGACGGGCCGGCGAGCGTCAAGGCGCCGAGCAGAACGCGGCCCGGTCCGAACACCGGCACCGAGACGCCCGCCGTCTCAGGGTCGCGGTCGCCGATCGACAGATAGTGGCAGGCCTTGCGGATGGTCTCGTATGGTTCGCCCGGCTGGCCTGAAAACGCTGCCAGCACGCGGCCGCCCGAGCCGGTGAGCAACGGCAGCAGGTCGCCTTCCCGGATCGTGTAGCGGATAGGATGCTTGGATTCGACGCGGTAGAGACAGGTGCGGGCGTCGCCCGAGCGGACATAGAACGCCACGCTTTCCCAACTGCGTTCGGCAAGATCACGCATGATCGGCAGCAGGATGTCGACCGCCACGACCGAGCGCTGGTAAAGCGCGCCAAGCCGAAAGGTGGCGGGTCCGATGCGGTAGCGGCCATCGTCGAGCCGCTCCAGCAACTGCCCGCGCAGCAATGAGTTCGCCAGCCTCAAAATGGTGCTTTTGTAGAGCCCGGTGCGCGCCGCGATCTCGGCCAGGCTGAGCGAGCGGTCGGCGGTCGCGAACGCGTCGAGAATGGCGATCGCGCGGTCGAGCGCGGCAACACCATCGGCCGGCAACGGCTGGGATCGCGCTTCGGTCATCTCACGAACAGTTTCATTCCAGTTTACCTGCTCGGACAAAGGCCGGCCGAAGCGATTGTGCCGCACATCCATGGTTCTGTCTAGTAGAACAGCGTTCCTGTTGACAGAACGTACCGAATTCGGCATGAATTTTTGCCGAGCGGGTCTGTTTTCAGGCTACGTTTCTGGCAGGCACCGGAGGAGGTGTCGTGATTTGGAGGAATCCCATGCTGAACAGACGCAGATTTTTGATGAGCACCGCGGCCGCAGGCGCTGCCGGATTCGTTGCAACGCATTTGACGCCCGCCCTCGGTCAGGATGCACCGCAGATCCAGATCTTCGTGCCGGCCGCGCCCGGCGGCGGCTGGGACCAGACGGGGCGCACCATCGACCAGGTGCTGCGCAGTGAAAAACTGATCTCCGGCTCGCAGATCACCAATGTCGGCGGCGCCGGCGGTACTGTCGGCCTGCCGCAGTTCATCAGCCAGTGGAAGGGCAAGGGCAATTCGCTGATGGTGGCCGGCATGGTCATGGTCGGCGCCATCATCGCCAACAAATCGGCCAACAACCTCTCCGAAGTGACGCCAATCGCTCGCCTCACCGGCGAGTTCGAGGCGCTGGTGGTGCCGGCGGATTCGCCGTTCAAGACGGCCGGCGATTTCGTCGCCGCGCTCAAAGCGGATCCGACCAAGGTTCCGGTGGCCGGCGGCTCGGCCGGTGGCTCCGACCACATCCTGTTCGGGCTGATCGCCAAGACGGTCGGCGTTCCGGCAACCAACCTCTCCTATGTGCCTTTCGCCGGCGGCGGCGAGGCCCTGTCGGCGCTGCTCGGCAACCAGGTGGCGGCCGGCATTTCCGGCTTCGGCGAGTTCTCCGAGCAGGTCAAGGCGGGCGCGCTTCGGCTGTTGGCGATCTCCGCCGACAAGCGCCAGGACGGCATCGACGCACCGACGATGAAGGAAGCCGGCATCGACGTCGAACTGTTCAACTGGCGCGGCGTATTCGCACCGCCAGGCGTCTCCGACGCCGACAAGGCGGCGATGGTCACGATGATCGAGACCATGGCCAAGAGCGATGCCTGGGCAGCCGAATGCAAGAACCGCAACTGGACCCCCATCCTTCTGACCGGCGACGATTATGCGAAATTCCTCGTCGACGACACCGCCCGCATCACCGCGATCCTCAAGGATCTCGGCCTCGCCTGATGTCTTCAGGGGCGGCCACGGCCGCCCCTTCCGACATTAGCCTGCGGCATGGACATATCATGCGCTGGGAGTGAAACTGCGGATGCGGCCGGCGGGAGGATGCCGGCCATCTCGGGAGGACATCGATGAGCACCAGCGACCAGCAGCCGGCGCCCCCGCGCCTTACCATGCCCGAATTGTTGATCGGCATCGGGCTTCTCGCCTGTGCCGCGGCCGTGGCGTGGCAGACCCTGGCGATCCCGGTTTCGCCGCTCTATTCCAAGGTCGGGCCGACCGTCTTCCCCTACATCACCATGACAGGCATGATCGTGCTTTCGCTGCTGCTCATCGTCGCCGCGTTGCGCGGCGGCTGGCAGCCGCAGGAGGAAAAGGAAACGCCGACCGACTGGAAGGCCATGGGCATCGTCGTTGCCGGCCTGGTCGCCAATCTGGTGCTGATCCAGCCGCTCGGCTTCACCGCCGCCTCGGTCATCATGTTCGTGCTCGTCTGTTATGGCTTCGGCAGCAAGCACACGCTGCGCGATGCGCTGACCGGCCTGATCCTGGCGCTTGCCGCCTATTTCGGCTTTGCCAGGGCGCTCGGCGTCAACATTGGCGCCGGCTTCATCGAAAACCAGCTGAACACGGTGATCGACGCGATCATCGCCACTGTGAGGGGCTGACGCCATGGAGACGCTCGGCCATCTCGCCCACGGATTTTCCGTCGCTTTCTCGCCGATGAACCTGCTGTGGTGCCTGGTCGGCACCACGCTCGGCACCGCCATCGGCGTGCTGCCCGGTCTCGGGCCGGCGCTGACCATCGCGCTGCTGCTGCCGATCACCTACCAGGTGGCGCCGGAGGCTTCCTTCATCCTGTTCGCCGGCATCTATTACGGCGCCATGTATGGCGGCTCGACGACCTCGATCCTGCTCAACACGCCGGGCGAAAGCGCCACCATCGTCACCGCGCTGGAAGGCAACAGGATGGCCCGCTCGGGTCGCGGCGGCGCGGCACTGGCGACCTCGGCGATCGGCTCCTTCGTCGCCGGCACCATCGGCACGATGGGCGTCGCCTTCCTGGCGCCGGTGGTGGTGAAGTTCGCGCTGGCCTTCGGGCCGGCCGAATATTTCTCGCTGATGGTGCTCGCCTTCATCACGGTTTCGGCGGTGCTCGGCTCGTCCTCCGTGCGCGGCCTCACCAGCCTGTTCATCGGCTTCGTCATCGGCATGATCGGCGTCGACCTGCAGACGGGACAGCCGCGCTTCACCTTCGGCATGAACGAACTGCTCGATGGCGTCGATGTCATCATTGCCGCGGTCGGCCTGTTTGCCGTCGGCGAGACGCTCTACATGGCCTCGCGCCGCTATGCCGGCAAGGACGAGATCGTGCCGCTCAAGGGATCGCTCTACATGACAGCGGCCGAATGGGGACGATCGTGGAAGCCATGGCTGCGCGGCGCTTTCATCGGCTTCCCGATCGGCGCCATGCCTGCCGGCGGCGCCGAGATCCCGACCTTCCTGTCCTATGCCATCGAAAAGAAGCTGTCGAAGCACAAGGAGGAGTTCGGCACGGTCGGCGCCATCGAGGGCGTTGCCGGACCGGAAGCCGCCAACAATGCGTCTGCCGCCGGCGTGCTGGTGCCGATGCTCACCCTTGGCCTGCCGACCTCGGCGACCGCCGCAATCATGCTGTCGGCCTTCCAGAGCTACGGCATCAATCCGGGACCGCTGCTGTTGACGACGCAGGCCGATCTGGTCTGGGGCCTGATCGCCAGCCTGTTCATCGCCAACGTCATCCTGGTCGTCCTCAACCTGCCGCTGATCGGGCTGTGGGTACGGCTGTTGAAAATCCCGGCGCCGCAGCTCTATGCCGGCATCCTGGTGTTCGCCACCGTCGGCACCTACGGCATCTCGCAATCGCCGATCGACCTCGTCATCCTCTATCTCCTGGGGGCCGCCGGCTTCCTGATGCGGCGCTTCGATTTCCCGACCGCGCCGGTCATCATCGGCATGATCCTGGGGCCGCTTGCCGAAACGCAGTTCCGCCGGGCGATGACGATCTCGAACGGCGACTGGTCGGTGTTCTACACCCACAAGCTGTCGCTGGTGCTGCTGATCCTTGCCTTCATCGGGCTCGCCGGTCCGCATATCTGGGCCTTCATCGAGCATCGGCGCCGGCGCGGACCCGAGCATGTGCCGGGCGATGCCTGAGCGACCTGGAGCATCATGACCGATCTGCTTGCCGGCATCCGCATTCTCGACCTGACCAATGTGCTGGCGGGCCCTTATTGTGCCTACCAGCTGGCGCTGCTCGGCGCCGATGTCATCAAGGTCGAGACGCCGCAAGGCGGCGATCTGGCGCGCCAGCTCGGCGCCTCGCCGGCGCTCAACGAGGCGGGGATGGGCGCGTCGTTCCTGGCGCAGAATGCCGGCAAGCGATCGGTGGTGCTGGATCTCAAAAGCGAAGCCGACCGCGAACGCTTCCTCGATCTCGTCGCCTCCGCCGATGCGCTGGTCGAGAACTTTCGACCGGGCGTGATGGGGCGGCTGGGGCTTGGCTATGAGGCGCTGAAAGCGGTTCGTCCGGGTCTCGTCTATTGCGCCATATCGGGGTTCGGCCAGACCGGGCCGATGCGCGACAATCCGGCCTACGACCAGATCATCCAGGGGCTGTCCGGCATCATGAGCATCACCGGCACGCCGGAGACCGCACCCTTGCGGGTCGGCTATCCCGTCGCCGACACGCTGGGCGGGCTGGTCGGGGCCTTCGCCATCGCCGCGGCGCTGGTCAAGCAGAAGACCTCGGGCGAGGGCGCGTTTCTCGATGTCTCGATGCTCGAATGCACGCTGTCGGCGCTGGGCTGGCCGGTGTCCAACTATCTGACCGCCGGTGTCGAGCCGCAGCCGATGGGCAATGAGAACATGACGGCTGCGCCCTCCGGCGCGTTTCGCACCGGCGACGGCCTGCTCAACATCGCCGCCAACAAGCAGGAGCAGTTCGTCACGCTTTGCCGGCTGATCGGCCAGCCGGAACTGGCCGACGATCCGCGCTTTGCCGAGCGCGAGACGCGCAAGCAGAACCGTGCCTCCTTGAAAGGGCTGATCGAGACAGCGCTTGCGAGCGCCTCGGCGGCTGCCTGGGAAGAAAAGTTCAACCGCGCCGGCGTGCCGGCGGGCCGGGTGCTGACGATCCCCCAAGTGCTTGGCGAGCGCCAGGTGGTCGAGCGCGACATGACCACGCGTTTCCAGGGCCTGCCCGGCATGGAGCAGCCGCTGACTGTGGTGCGCGGCGGCTTCATGGTCGATGGCGCGGCACCCTTGCCGGTCCTGCCGCCGCCTGTGCTGGGCGAGCATATGGACGAGGTTTTTTCCACCCTGCCGCCGCGCGCCAGGAGAAGCGCGTGAGCGAGAGAAAAACCGGCCGCGAACGCGGCGAGGAATGGTGGCAGACCGGCATCATCGAGATGAGCCCCGGCATCATCCGGCTGCGCGGCTATGAAATCCAGGAACTGATCGGCCGCGTCAGCTTTCCGGCCACGATCTGGCTGATGCTGCGCGGCGAATTGCCGAGCGAGGAGCAGGCGGCGCTGCTCGGCATTGCGCTGGGGGCGGCCGTCGACCACGGGCCGCAGGCGCCGTCGATCGCCATTGCCCGCATGGCCATCACCTGCGGAGTCGGCATCAACAGCGCCATGGCGTCCGCCGTCAACGTGCTGGGCGACGTGCATGGCGGCGCCGGCGAACAGGCGCTGTCCTTCTATGGCGACATTGCCGTGGCACTTGACCAGGGTGTTGCGCTGGACCAAGCCGTAGCCGCACGGCTCGACCGTTTCTTCGCCGAGGAAAAAGGCTATGTGCCGGGCTTCGGCCATCGCTTCCACCCGGTCGATCCGCGCGCGCCGCGCCTGATCGCAGTGACGCGCGAATTTGCCGCGCGCGGCGTCGTCAGCGGACGCTTTGCCGACATCGCCGAGGCCGTCGAGGCGGAGGTCGCGCGCCGCAAGGGGAAGAAAATACCGCTCAACATCGACGGCGCCACCGCCGTCATCTATGGCGAGCTCGGCTTTCCGCCGCCGTTGACGCGCGGCCTGTTCGTGCTCTCGCGCTCGGTCGGCATCCTGGCGCATGCATGGGAACAGTCGCAGCAAAGCGAGCGCAACAAAGGGCCGCTGCCGCGCGAATGGCTGTGGGCCTATACGGGCACGCCGCTGCGGCCATTTCCAGGGGACCAGGGTCCCGCTGAAGGGGACGAGGGCAAGTGAGGTTGGTCAGGTCGGGTCTGGCACCGCAGGCTGAGGCGGCGCCAGGTTGGCCATCAGCGTCGAGAGATCCGGCTCATCGATGAGCAACGCCGCGTCCTGCGGCTTGAGCCAGGCCCGCTGGCGGCTCTTGGCCTCCTGCCAGTTGGCCAGTTCCTCGGAAACCTCCAACAGATACACGACGACGTCGACGCGCACAAAATTGTGCTCCAGCCGTTTCCAGTAGGAATAGCTGCCGGCAGGCGCCTTGCGGGTCTTGCCGAGCACGCCGGCTTCTTCGCGCGCCTCGATGGTGGCGGCCTTGCGCCCGCTCTTGCCTTTCATCGGCCAGCCCTTGGGCACGATGAACCGCTTCGTCGCTCGCGACGTCACCAGCATCACTTCGAAGTTGCCTGAAACGTCCAGGCGAAAGGGTATGGCGGCGACTTGGCGAATGCGTTCGCCTCGCCTTGCCTTGCGTACCGCCTTTTTCTTAGTCGTCGCCATGTGCTGAAATCCGGTGGGCGGGCGCACAGCCGCACGCCGCCTGCAAACCCCTGATATGCCCGCGAGGCAATGAGCATCTTTAGTAAATAAGTCGACTAAGTAAATCGCAGGCGACCGATATCAACGGCAAACACGCACAATCTGGTTGTTGACGATCTGAATCGGACAAGCTTGCCGGACGACGGGCACTTCGGGGCGCGGCTGCGGCACGATCCGACGGTCCTGCTCGCGATATTGCTGCTGCTGTTGCTGGAACTGCTGCCGCTGCAGGCTGTTGCGCAATTGCTGCAGCTGGTTCTGCTGGATCAGCCGGTTGGCGCTGGGATTGACGGACTGAGCCGCAGCAGATTGCATGATTCCGGCGAGCGTTGCCACCGCCAGCATTGCCGACATGAGAACTGTCGATAGGCGAAGCGTCGACATCAGTTCGTTCCCGTACAGATATAACCTCCTCTCTATATAGGGCGTTCGTCTCGATCTGCCATGGGCGGGTCTGCCATGGGCCGATCTGCCACGGGTTGGCGAAATCCCTGAGGAAGCGGCCTGGCCGCACTTGACAGAAAAGATCGATTGACCGCTCTATCGGGCGCGGATCTCGGGCTCAATCGCTGCTGACTCGAGGCACAATCGGGAGCATATTGATGAAAAGCAGGCAAGTATATTTCGCGGCGCTACTGGGCAGCATCTGTATTCTTGGCCCGGTGGCAGTCGCGGCGCAAACCAAGACCGACAAGGCGGCGCCTGCCGCCGCAGCGCCCGCCCCTGCTGCCGGCCCGACATTGCCTGGCGGCGCCTCGGCGCTGTCCGAGACACATGGCGACTGGACGGTCAATTGCCAGGTAACCGGCACGGCCAAGGTTTGCAGCCTGTCGCATCAGCAGTTCAACAAGCAGTCCAACCAGCGCCTGCTGGCGATCGAGCTGTCGAGCAAGAGCGGCGAGGATGCCGCCGGAACGCTGGCGCTGCCGTTCGGCCTGGCGCTCGCCAAAGGAGTCAGCCTGACCATCGACGACCAGAAGCTGGAAGGCAGCTTGCCGTTCAACACCTGCCAGGCCGTCGGCTGCCTGATGCCGGTGGCGTTCGATGCCAGCGTCACGCCGCTGCTCAAGGCAGCCACCACGCTGAAGATCGACGCCTTCGCGGCCGACACCGGTCAAGCGGTGAGTTTCACTATCCCGCTCAACGGCTTCGGCGGCGCACTGGCACGGACCGCGGAACTCTCGGCGAACTGAGCGGAAAACGTCCGGTCACTCAACCTCGCGCAGCCGGTACCCCACCCCGGTTTCGGTGGTGATGTAGCGCGGCTGGTCGGGCGACTTTTCGATCTTCTGCCGGAGCTGGCGGACATAAACCCTGAGATACTGCACGTCGGTCGAATCGCCCCACACCTGCTTCAGAAGGAAATGGTGGGTCAGCACCTTGCCGGCATGCTGCACCATAATACGCAATATGTCGTATTCCTTGGGGGAGAGCTTTATCTCCTTGCCTTCGACCTTGACGATGCGCTTGACCAGGTCGACGCTGAGATCGCCGGTGTGGAACACCGGCTTTTCGCCCTGCTGCTGGAATTTGTGGCGCAGCGCGACGCGGATGCGGGCGACCAGCTCGTTCATGCCGAACGGCTTGGTGATGTAGTCGTCAGCGCCGAGTTCGAGCGCCGCGACGATGCCGGCTTCGTCGGTGCGGCTGGACAGGATGACCACGGGCACGTCGAGGCCGTCGTCGCGCCATTTGCGCAGGAGATCGAGGCCACCCATGCCGGGCAGGCCGAGGTCGAGCAGGATCAGATCCGGCTTTTGTGCATCGACGAGTTCGATCGCAGCCTTGGCGTTGGGCGCTTCGCTGACCGCATAGCCCTGGCTGCCGAGGCCGACGCGCAGCAGTTTGCGGATCGGCGGCTCGTCGTCGACGACCAGTATGCTGACGTTGGAATTTGTCATGCCGGATCACCAGAGCTTTGCCCGTCCGCGTTCCGTTCGTCCAGGCCGGGCGATCGTGCCGGCTTCGGCATGCGGATGGTGAAGACCGCGCCTTGGCGATCGCTGCGGTTCGCCGCCATGATCGTGCCGCCCATCGCCTCGATGAAGCCCCGGCAGATCGACAGGCCGAGCCCGGTGCCGGCCTGGACCTGATCGCGCTTGCGCACCCGGTAAAAGCTGTCGAAGACGCGCTCCAGGTCGGCGGGCGGAATGCCCGGTCCCTCATCCATGATCTGCAGCACGACGGAGCCATTGTCGGCCCAGCCCTGCAGCCGGATTGTCGATCCCGGTGGCGCGTATTTCGCGGCATTGTCGAACAGATTGAACAACATTTGTTCGAACAGCACGGGATCGAGCTTCAGCATCGGCAGGTCGGCCGGAATATCAACCTCGGTCTTGTGTCCGGCAGTGATCTTGCGCGCCCGTTGCAAGGCCGAGCCGACGACATCGCCGACATAGTGCAGGGCGAAATTCGGTTCCATGGCGCCCGATTCAATCTTGGTCATGTCGAGCAGATTGGCGATGAAGCGGTTCAGCCGTTCGGACTCGTCGAGCACGGTGGTCAGCAGCTCGGCCCGATCGTTCTCGGGCAGTGCCGGCGCAAATTCCCTGAGCGTGCCGGCCGCGCCCATGATGGCCGCCAGCGGCGTCTTCAGATCATGCGAGATCGACGTCAGCAGTGCCGAGCGCAAGCGGTCGGCCTCGGCCGCCAGCCTGGCGCGGTCGACATCGGCGACCAGCTGGATGCGCTCGATGGCAACCGCCGCCTGGTCGGCCAGCGCGTCGAGCAGGCGCTGTTGCTCGGGCGTCAGCAGCGGGCCTTGCTTGTCATTGTCGAGGCCGACGACGCCGACGGCCGTGCGTGCGGTGCGCAAGGGGAGGTAGAGGCGTTTTGCCCCGGGCAGGGTATCGGCGCCACGGCCGGCAGCCCGGTTGTGTTCCCAAGCCCAGCGTGCAGCCGCGATGTCGGCCTCGGCCAGCGTGTCATCGGGGGGATAACCGGCCTTGACGGTGATCGTGCCTTCTTCCGGCAAAAGCAGCACCACGCGCAGCTTCAGCATCGAGGCGATCTGGAAGGCTGTGGCCCACAAAACGTCGTCGAGCGTGCCGGCGCCGGCGAGCTTCTTTGAAAAGAGGTAGATGTCCTCGGTGGCCCGGGCGCGTGAACGGGCGGCGGCTGCCTGACGCTGCACACGCGCCGTCAGATTGCTGGCGATGACGGCAACGACGAGGAAGACGGCGAAGGCAACGATGCTCTCCGGATCGCGGATCGTCATCGTGTAGCGCGGCTCGAGAAAGAAGAAGTTGAAGGCAATGGCGCTGAGGAAACAGGCGTACAGCGCCGGCCACAGGCCAAAGGTCACTGCCGATGTCAGCACCGCCAGCAGCAGCACGCTGGCAAGGTTGCGAACGTCGAGGAACTGATCGAGGACGGCGCTGACGGCAAGCGCGCCGGCGACATAGACGGTCGAGAAAAGATAAGGCCAGATTTGAAATGGCGTCTGCTCGGCCGCCGCCTTGACCCTCGACGTGGCCTCGTTGTCGCGCTCCGTTCCTGAAATGACATGGACGCTGATATCGCCGGCATTGCGGATCAGATCGTAGGTGAGCGAACCCTCGATCAGTTCGCGCCAGCGCGAGCGGGTCGGCCTGCCGACGACGATATGGGTGAAGTTGTTGGCCATGGCGTGGCGGACGATGTCCTGGGCGACGTTCTGGCCCGGAATGGTCGTCACCTCGGCGCCGAGCTGCTCGGCCAGGCGCAACAGTGTGGCCAGCCGGTCCTTGTCTTCCTCCGACATGGCGGCCGAACGCGGCGTGTCGACATGCAGCGCCGTCCACGGTGCGCGCAGCCGGTCGGCCAGCCGGCGCGCATAGCGGACACGAGACGCTCCGCCCGGACGCGCATCGACGCAGACGAGCACCCTTTCGCCCGCCGCCCAAGGGCCGGGAATCGCGTGCGACTGCATGTGTTTGAGCAACTGCTCGTCGACGCGCTGGGCGGTGCGGCGCAGCGCCAATTCCCGAAGCGCGGTCAGATTGCCCGGCGAGAAATAGTTTTCGACTGCGCGCTGGGCAGTGTTGGGGAAATAGACCTTGCCCTCTTTCAGCCGCTTGATCAGGTCGTCGGGCGTGAGGTCGATGATCTCGATGTCATCGGCCTGGTCGATGATGGAGTCCGGGACCGTTTCGCGCACCCTGACCCGGGTGATCTGCGCCACCACGTCATTCAGGCTCTCGACATGCTGGATGTTGAGCGTGGTGTAGACATCGATGCCGCGCGTCAGGATTTCCTGGACGTCGAGATAGCGCTTGGGGTGGCGGCTGCCTGGCGCATTGGTGTGGGCGAGTTCGTCGACGAGCACCAGCGCCGGCCGGCGGGCGAGAATGGCATCGATGTCCATCTCGTCCAGCACGCGGCCTCTGTAGTCGACCTTCTGGCGCGGGATGACCTCGTAGCCTTGGACCAGCGCCAGGGTTTCCTTGCGGCCGTGGGTTTCGACGATGCCGATGACCACGTCGATGCCGTCGGCAAGCATGGCGCGGCCGGCCATCAGCATTTCGTAGGTCTTGCCGACACCGGGTGCAGCACCCAGAAATATCCGCAGGCGGCCGCGCTCTTCCCGTTCCGCATGCTCGAGCAGCGCGTCCGGAGAGGGTCTGGTATAGTTGCTTCTGGCGTCCGGCATCAGGCTCGATCATGAACGGCGCCGAGGATCGTGTCGATCCCTGGCCCCTGGCTTCAGAGATTGTCTCTCACTGCTTGGTATCGTCCAGTGCCAGGTTGAGCGCCAGCACATTGACGACCGGCTCGCCGAGGAAGCCGAGTTCGCGGCCTTCGACATGGCTGTCGACAAGCGCCTTGACCTTGGCTTCGTCGAAGCCCCTGGCCTTGGCCACCCGAGCGACCTGGAAATAGGCGGCGTCCGGGCTGATGGCGGGGTCGAGGCCGCTGCCGGACGTCGTCACCAGATCCATCGGCACCGGCTGGTTCGGGTTCTCCGCCTTCAGCTTTGCAACATCGCCCTTGATGCGGTCGATCAGCTTGGGGTTGGTTGGACCGAGATTGGAGCCGCTGGACGCTGCGGCGTTGTATCCGTCGCCGGCAGCCGAGGGGCGGCCATGGAAATACTTGTCGTCGGCAAAGCCCTGGCCGATCAGTTCGGAGCCGATGACCGTGCCGTTTTTCTCGATCAAGCTGCCATTGGCCTGGTGCGGAAACAGCGCCTGGGCGATGCCGGTCATGCCCAGGGGATAGATCAGGCCGGTCAAAACGGTGAAAAAGACGATCATGATAACAGCGGGTCTTATCTGAGTGAGCATGGACGTATTTCCTTAAGCGAGGCCGAGGCCGGTGACGATCATGTCGATCGCCTTGATGCCGGCGAAGGGAACGATGATGCCGCCGAGGCCGTAGACCAGCAGGTTGCGGCTGAGCAGCGCGCCGGCGCCGATGGCGCGGTATTTGACGCCTTTAAGCGACAGCGGGATCAGAGCGATGATGATCAGCGCGTTGAAGATGATGGCCGACAGGATGGCGCTCTGCGGCGTCGCCAGATGCATGATGTTGAGCGCTTGCAGGGGGCCGATTGTATGTCCCGGCGCAACGTAGAAGACGGCAAACATGGCCGGGATGATGGCGAAGTATTTGGCGACGTCGTTGGCGATCGAGAAGGTCGTTAGCGAGCCGCGCGTCATCAGCAGCGCCTTGCCGATCTCGACGATCTCGATCAGCTTGGTCGGGTCACTATCGAGGTCGATCATGTTGCCGGCCTCGCGGGCGGCAACCGTGCCGGTGTTCATGGCGACGCCGACATCGGCCTGCGCCAAGGCCGGCGCGTCGTTGGTGCCGTCACCGCACATGGCGACCAGCTTGCCCTTGGCCTGTTCGTCGCGGATCAGCTTCAGCTTATCCTCGGGCGTGGCCTGGGCGAGGAAATCGTCGACGCCGGCTTCGGCTGCGATCGCCGCCGCAGTCATCGGATTGTCGCCGGTGATCATCACGGTGCGGATGCCCATTTTGCGCAGTTCGGCAAAGCGCTCGCGGATACCACCCTTGACGATGTCCTTGAGGTGGACGACGCCGAGCAGGCGGCCGTCACGCTCGACGGCCAGCGGCGTGCCGCCCGACTTGGCGATCTCGTCGGCGATCGCCTGGAGATCCTTGACGGTGTCGCTGCCAGGGCGCGTGCCGTGAGTGGCCGATGTCGACTGGCTGACATAGGCGAGAACCGAATCGACGGCGCCCTTGCGCACCGACGAGCCATCGATGTCGACGCCGCTCATCCGGGTCTGCGCGGTGAAGGGCACGAAGCTGGCATGCAAGGTTGCCATGTCACGGGCGCGGATGGCGTATTTCTCCTTGGCCAGCACGACGATCGAGCGTCCCTCAGGCGTCTCGTCGGCGAGCGAGGCGAGCTGCGCGGCATCGGCCAGTTCCTGTTCGGTGACGCCCTTGACCGGGCGGAATTCGGTGGCCTGGCGGTTGCCGAGCGTGATGGTGCCGGTCTTGTCGAGCAAAAGCGTATCGACGTCGCCCGCCGCTTCGACGGCACGGCCGGACATGGCCAGCACGTTGAAGCGCACCAGGCGGTCCATGCCGGCAATGCCGATGGCCGACAGCAGGGCGCCGATGGTGGTCGGGATCAAGGTGACGAACAGCGCGACCAGCACCGTCACCGGGATATAGCCGCCGGAATAGGAGGCAAAGCTCGGGATCGTGGCGGTGGCCAGCACGAAGATCAGCGTCATGCCGACGAGCAGGATGTTGAGCGCGATCTCGTTGGGCGTCTTCTGGCGCGAGGCACCCTCGACCAGCGAGATCATGCGGTCGAGGAAGGTGTGGCCGGAGGCGGCTGATATGCGCACGCGAATCCAGTCGGACAGAACCTGCGTGCCGCCGGTGACCGCGGAACGGTCGCCGCCGGATTCGCGAATGACGGGTGCGGACTCGCCGGTGATTGCCGCCTCGTTGACCGAGGCCACGCCTTCGACCACTTCACCGTCGGACGGGATAATGTCGCCGGCTTCGACCAGCACGATGTCGCCAACCTTCAGGCTGGTGCCGGGCACCAGCTTGAACCTGGAGCGGTCTTCGCCGGCAAGCAGCTTGGCCTGGGTTTCGGTGCGCGCCTTGCGCAGCGAATCGGCCTGCGCCTTGCCGCGGCCTTCGGCGACGGCCTCGGCGAAGTTGGCGAACAGCACGGTGAACCACAGCCAGATGATGATCTGCAGCGTAAAGCCGAAATCGCCGCCGCCGGTGGCGAGATCCTTGACGAACAGGACCGTGGTAAGAAGCGAGACGATGGCGACGACGAACATCACCGGGTTCCTGACCAGCGTGCGGGGGTCGAGTTTCCTGAAGGCGCCGCCGATGGCCGGCCACAGGATGCGGGCATCCATGATGCTCGCGGATTTGGACTGGCTCATTTGGTGGCTCCAGTATCTGAACTGTTGGCCGGCACCGACCGATCGGATGCCGAAAAGAGGGGCGGCGGACCATAGGCCAGCAGCCAGATCACGATCATGACTGCCGCAAGGCCGAGGAAGGTAGATACGCTGGGGAAGGGAGGGGGCGTTTCCTCCCCCTCATTGCCGGCTCGTGGGCCGGCTCGCGGCCGGGCCTTCATGCGTTTTGGGTAGAACCAGGACATGACAAGCCTCAGAATGTCTGGCCGTTGATGGCAGCCAGGTGCTCGACGATCGGTCCGATCGCCAGTGCCGGGAAGAAGGTCAGGCCGACGACGATCAGGATGACGCCGACGAGCAGGCCGACGAACAGCGGGCCGTCGGTCGGGAAGGTGCCGGCGGAAGCCGGAACCGTCTTCTTCGTCGCTAGCGAGCCGGCAATGGCAAGCGCTGGAATGATGACGAAGAAGCGACCCACCCACATGGAGATGCCGAGCGTGATGTTGTACCAGGGCGTGTTGCCGGAAAGGCCGCCAAAGGCCGAGCCGTTGTTGGCCGCCGCCGAAGTGTAGGCATAAAGAACCTCGGAGAAGCCATGCGGACCGCCATTGGCCATCGAGGCGACGGCGCTTGGCAGCACGACCGCTATTGCCGTGAAGACCAGCATGACCAACGGCAGAGCGAGGATGGCGAGCATTGCCATCTTGACCTCCTTGGCCTCGATCTTCTTGCCGAGATATTCGGGCGTGCGGCCAACCATCAGGCCGGCGACGAACACGGTGATGACGATGAACATGACGATGCCGTAGAAGCCGGCGCCGACGCCGCCGACGATGACTTCGCCGAGCTGCATGTTGAGCATCGGGACCAGGCCGCCAAGTGCTGTGAACGAGTCATGCATGGCGTTCACCGCACCGCAGCTCGCAGCCGTGGTGATGACGGCGAATAGTGCCGAAGCGGCAATGCCGAAGCGGCTCTCCTTGCCTTCCATGTTGGCGCCGTCGACGCCCAACGCATGGACCAGCGGATTGCCCGCGGCTTCCGCCCAGTAGCAGATAACGACGCCAGCGATGAACAGCACACCCATCGTGGCCAGGATCGCCCAGCCCTGGCGCTGGTTGCCGACCATGCGGCCGAAGACGTTGGTGAGTGCAGCACCCAGCGCGAAGATCGTCACCATCTGGATCATGTTGGAGATGGCGTCGGGGTTTTCGAAAGGATGCGCGGCATTGGCGTTGAAGAAGCCGCCGCCATTGGTGCCGAGCATCTTGATGGCGACCTGCGAGGCGACCGGCCCAAGGGCGAGCGTCTGCTTGGCGCCCTCCAGCGTGGTGGCGTCGACATAAGGCCCGAGCGTCTGCGGCATGCCGAGCCAGACATAGACAAGGGTGAGCACGATGCTGAGCGGCAGCAGGATGTAGAGCGTGCAGCGGGTCATATCGACCCAGAAATTGCCGATCGATTTGGCCGAGGCGCGGGCGAAGCCGCGGATCAGCGCCACCGCAATGGCAATGCCGACGGCGGCGGACATGAAGTTCTGAACAGTCAGGCCGGCCATCTGCACGAGGTAGGACAACGTGCTTTCGCCGCCGTAATTCTGCCAGTTGGTGTTGGTGACGAAGCTGACGGCAGTGTTGAAGGCGAGATTGGGTTCGACCGATGCCATCCCGGCCGGATTGTAAGGCAGGACGCCCTGCAGGCGTTGCAGAAAGTACAGCACCAGGAAGCTGGCAAGGCTGAAGAAGATGATTCCTGCCGCGTAGGTCGTCCAGTGCTGCTCCTCGCGCTCGCTGGTTCCCGAAATGCGGTAGAGGCCGCGCTCAACGGGCCCGAGTATGGGCGAGAGAAAGGTGCGATCGCCATTGAAGACGCGGTACATGTAGCCGCCGAGCGGCTTCACCAGCAAAACGACGATCCCGCAATAAACCAGGATCTGTATCCATCCGTTGAGTGTCATGGGTTTCCGTGCCTTGCTTCAGAAGCGTTCTGGGCGAACGAGGGCGTATGTCAGGTAGACGAGCAGGAACAAGGTCACGCCGCCACCGAGGATGTAATCGACAAGCATGGTGCGATCCTTCCGCTTAAAGAGCGTCGCAAGCTTTGATGTAGGCGAGGGAAAGACCGAAGAACAAAACCTCGATCCCGATGACGACGATGTCCATTTGTGTTGGTCCTTGCTTCTGCTTGTATTTGGCGCCAGCGACTGGCGAGCCAGAAATTCCATGAGAACGGCCCGCCGTAACTCTGGGGTCACGGCGTCCGCAGCGTTTTGCTCGAGATGGAATATGGACCCGATCGCCATAAAGGTTCGAGACGGGGCCGGGAGGAAAGATATAAAATTCCTATAAAGATTTCCGGGAGATGGCTCCGTTCCGGGCCGCTAGAAACCGACGCCATGATATCGCGACCCCTCTTGCGGCGGCTCCGTCTTTCTAAACAATGGGAACGCAAAACGAGGGAAAAACAGATGCTCGACATGGCACCATCGAAACAGGCGGCGACATGGCTTTGCGCGCTTGCACGGGCGCTGGAAGCTGATGACGCCGAGGCGGCCGCCAACCTGTTCGTCGAGGATTGCTACTGGCGCGATCTGCTGGCTTTCACCTGGAACATCACCACGATGGAAGGCCGCGATGAGATCCGCGACATGCTGCAAGCGACGCTGGCGGAAACGAAGCCCTCACACTGGACGCTGTCCGGCGAGGCGACCTCGGATGAGGGCACCGTCGAGGCCTGGTTCACGTTCGAAACGGCGGTCGCGCGGGGCGAAGGGATTGTGCGCCTTACGGACGGCCGCTGCCGGACCTTGTTCACGGCGGTGCGTGAGCTCAAGGGGTTCGAGGAACAAAAGGGACCGGCGCGGCCGCTTGGTATCCGTCACAAGGCCGATCCGAAGCGCGAAACCTGGGCGGAGGCGCGGGCGCGCGAGACGCGCGACCTCGGCGCCACCGAGCAGCCCTATTGCCTGGTGATCGGCGGCGGGCAGGGCGGCATCATGCTCGGCGCGCGGCTGAGGCAGCTCGGTGTGCCCACCATCATCATCGAGAAAAATGCGCGCCCCGGCGATTCCTGGCGCAACCGTTATCGCTCGCTCGTGCTCCACGATCCGGTCTGGTACGACCATCTGCCCTACATTCCGTTCCCGGAGAACTGGCCGGTGTTCACGCCCAAGGACAAGATGGGCGACTGGCTGGAGATGTACACCAGGGTGATGGAGCTCAACTACTGGGTCGCCACCAAATGCCTCAGCGCCAGCTATGACGAGGCCGAGAAGGTGTGGACTGTGGTGGTCGACCGCGTCGGCCGGCAGATCACGCTGAAGCCGAAGCACATTGTCTTTGCCACCGGCGCCTATGGCCCGCCACGCCAGATCGCGCTGCCCGGCGCCGAGACCTTCAAGGGCGAACTCCTGCATTCCAGCCAGTATGCAGGCGGCGAGAAATTCCGCGGCAGACGTGTCGCTGTCATCGGCGCGGCAAGCTCGGGGCACGATGTCAGCGTCGACCTCTGGGAGAGCGGCGCAGACGTCACCATGATCCAGCGGTCGCCGACGACAGTGGTGAAATCCGACACTCTGATGGAAGTCGGCTTCGAGATCTTCTCGGAAAAGGCTTTGGCGCGCGGCATCAGCACCGACAAGGCCGACCTGATCGTCGCGTCCACGCCGTTCGCGCTTGTACCCAAGGGCCAGCGGGATCTTTACGAGGTGATCAAGGCACGCGACGCAGACTTCTACGACCAGCTACGCGCCGCCGGCTTCGCCATCGATTTCGGCGAGGACGAGACCGGGCTGTTGATGAAGGCCTACCGCACCGGCTCCGGCTACTACATCGATGTCGGCGCCTGCGAACTGATCATCAATGGCGAGATCAAAGTGAAGAGCGGCGTCGGCATCAGTTCATTGACGCCGACCGGCATCCTGTTCGACGACCGCAGCGAGCTGGCCGTCGATGCGATCGTCGCCTGTACCGGCTACCAGTCGATGAACGAGACCGTGGCGGCCATCGTCTCGCGCGAGGTCGCCGACAAGGTAGGGCCATGCTGGGGCCTCGGCTCCGGCGTCAAGGGCGATCCCGGTCCTTGGCAAGGCGAGCTGCGCAACATGTGGAAGCCGACGGCCCAGGACGCGCTGTGGTTCCACGGCGGCAATCTGGCGCTGTCGCGGTTTTACTCGAAATATGTGGCGCTGCAGATCAAGGCGCGGATGGAAGGGATTGCGACGCCGGTGTTTGGGGCGGTGAGTAATTCGGGGTAAGGTTCGACCCCCACTCCGTCGAGCTTCGCTCGACACCTCTCCCCCGATCGACGGGGGAGAGGAATGGCGCGAAGCGATTCCAGCTGGCGCCTTTCCTCTCCCTCCGGAGGGGGGAGAGGTGGCTCGGCGAAGCCGAGACGGAGTGGGGGAAGGCGGTCCTCAAACGCGCCGCCGAAAGACAGACCATCTCCCATGAAGGGGAGACCAGCTAATCGTGCCTACGCCCGAAATGCCGTGCCGCGACCTCGACATGCGTATGGTGCGTGTGGGCCTCGAAGCGCTCGGTCTCGTTGTGGTCGGCGGCTTCGTTCGGCCACCAGACACCACCCACGACGATGCCGTCCGATGTGAGCCGCTGATCCGCGATCAGCGCCGCACCGACCGCATCGACGAAGGTAAAGCGCCCGGGGCGCAGTCTCAGCACCGCGACATCGCCGACACCGCCAACTTTCAGCGTCCCAAGCTCCGGCCTGGCGATCGCCTCGGCTGGCCTTTGCGTGGCGGCGCGCAGCACCTCGACCAGCGGCATGCCCAGCGCCATTAGCTTCGACATGCAGACCAGTATGTCGAAGGCCGGACCGTCGACGCAATAGAGATGCACGTCGCTGGAGATGACGTCGGGCGCGAGGCCCTCGGCCAGCATCGCTTTCGCCACGGCGAAGTCGAACGATCCCATGCCGTGGCCGATGTCGAAGATGACGCCGCGTTCGCGGGCCAGCCGCATGTCCGGCCGCACCGCGCCGGAGGCGAAGACCGGCGCGTTGGGGAACGGGCGAAAACAGTGCGTGAGGATGTCACCCTTGCGCAGCCGCGGCAGCACTTCGGAGCGGCCGGGCGGCGGCTCGTCTATATGCGCCATCAGCGGCAGGCCGGCCTGGTCGGCGGCTTCCAGCGCGAGATCGACCGGCGCGATGCCGCTGGCGCCGCCGGCATGCTTACCGGAGCGCACTTTTACGCCGACGACGACATCGGCGTGCTCGCGCACCGCAGCCACCGTCTCGCGTGGCTCGCAGAGCCTGAGATCGCTGCATTCGCCGACAGAGACGCTTTGCGAGAAGCCGAATATGCCGGCAAAGGAGATGTTGACATAGGCCAGGATGCGCACCTTCGAGCGCTCGATGACATGGCGGCGAAAGCCCAGAATATTGCCGGCGCCGGCGCTGCCGGCGTCGATGAAGGTGGTGGTGCCGCTCTTGGCCGCCAGCCGGTCGGCATCGACGCCAAGCGAGGTGCCGCCCCAATAGACATGGCTATGCAAATCGATGAGGCCGGGCGTGACGATGCAATCACGAGCGTCGACTATCTTGGTGGCGTGCTCGGCATCGATCGCCGCCTCGATGGCCACGATGCGTCCGCCCGCAACGGCGACATCGCGCGGCGCGTCCAGGCCCGAGGCCGGATCGATCAGGCGGCCGCCCTTGATCAGGAGATCGAACTGCATCGGCGCCTGCCTCTCTTTGTTTCGGGGCATGATCTTTGGACAAAACGGTTTCCGTTTGTCCGAGAAAACCGGTTTCCACTTTTCGGGATCATGCCCCGACTGGTCAAACCGGCCGGTAAGCGACGGCTTCGACCTCGATCTTGATGTCGATCATCAGCCGCGATTCGACCGTGGTGCGGGCCGGCGGATTTTTCGGGAAGTGCTTGGCGTAGACGGCATTGAAGGCGCCGAAGTCGCGCGCGTCCTCGAGCCAGACCGTGGTCTTGACGACATCGTCCATGGTGCAGCCGGCCAGCGCGAGTGCTGCCTTCACATTCTGCAGCACCTGCTCGGTCTGCTCGGTAATGCCGCCCTTGACCACAATGCGGTCGCCGTCGACCGGCACCTGACCTGAGATGTAGACGAAATCCCCGGCGCGCACGGCCGGCGACAGCGGCACGTGGGATGTTCCAAAACACTCTTTGGGCAAAGGAAACTCCTGTTCAGAATGGCGTGGCCGCGCCCCGTTTTCGACGACCGCTCTACGCCTGTCCCGGTGATCCTCATAGGGGGCTTTTTGGAAAGCAGCATTTTTCCAAACGCGTGTTGCTTTATCGCAGGCTCGCCAGCATCTTGCGCGTCGCATTTTCCCGACAGGAGATTTCAATGACCTTCGACAAGAACCCGTTTCCAGAGGGCGATGCCGATCGCCACGCGCTCTGGGAAATGTTGGTGCGGCGCGACATCGACGCCTTTATCGGTCAGGACTGGTCGATGGTCGAGGATGATTTCCTCGCCGACAGCTTCTTCGGCATGCATGCGCATTTCCTCAGCGATGCCGACGCTTGGCGTCTGCAATTCCCGAGCCTTGCCGTCTATCGCGACGAATGGCTGCGCCAGGCCAAGGAGACGGCGACGACCAGATTCGCCGAGCCGCTGCGCGAGGCGCTGTTTCGCGTCACCAACATGCGCGACATCGATGTCGATGGCGACCGCGCCGTGCTGCACAAGAAGTTCAACGGCTCGGTGGCCAAGGCCGATGGCAGCGTCGACAAGCTGAAATGGCAGACGCTGTATTTCTGCAGGAAGGTGGCGGGCCACTGGAAGATCGGCGGCTTCGTCGGCTACATGCCGCATCCCTTGGGGAACTGAGGTTTACCCGCTGATGCTATTGCCGGCCTTCGCGCACGAAGACGTCCGCTTCCGGGCTGCAGCTGTAAAAGCTCGCCAACCGAACCCACTCGAGCTCAAGCGAGTTGAACGGGACAGGTTCGTCCAACAGGGCTAGCGGGAGCGGTGGTCGAACACAACCGCCATGGTCTTACCAATTGCCGCCATGACGACGAGTTCGACGAGATCGTCGTCGCTGTCGACACAGGTTGGATCCATGCGGCGGATGGCGTCGAGCGCCGCCCTGGTCGAGACGGTATCGCCGGCGCGGAATCTGGAAAGCGCAGAGGAAACAAGGTTCTGGGTTGTCACGTCGATGACAGGTACGCTCGGCACTACGTTCATGGCTTCCTCCTGCCAAGAACCCTCTCCCGAAGGAAATAATACGCCGAACGACGGCGTGTGCCAGCGGAATCGTGGTCCGACCAGATTGCCGAGAGGGCACGTTTGCGTGTTTGATAGGATCGAGCCCACAGCGTCCAGGACACGACATGAAACTGTACTTCAGCCGCAATCCCAATCCGCGCCTTGCGGTAGCAACGGCACGTCATCTGCAGGCCAAGGTCGAGTGTGAGTTCGCGGCACCCATGGCGCCCGGACAGGCTGAGCGGTTTCGTCAGCTCAATCCCAATCTTACCCTGCCGATATTGGCATGGACGGGCGGCAGCCTGTGGGAAGCCGACGCCATAGCCTGCCTTCTGTCGCGCGAAGCGGGTTCGGATTTCTGGCGCGGCGGCGGCGACCAACCCGACATGATCCGCTGGCTGAGCTGGGGCAAGGAAAATTTCGTGCGGGCCTGCGACACCGTGCATTTCGAGCGCGGAACCAAGCAGCGCTACGGGATTGGGCCTGTCGACCAGGGCAAGGTCGAGGAGGGGCTGGCGGAGTTCCGCATCGCGGCAGCGATTCTCGAGGCGGAGCTCGCCAAGCGGCCATGGCTTGTGGGCAAGTCGCTTTCCTATGCCGATTTCCGCATGGCGACGTTTTTGCCGTTCAACGATGCAGCCGGCCTGCCGCTGGTGGACTATCCCTCTGTTCTGGGTTGGTATCGCCGGCTCGAAGCCATCGATGCCTGGCGCGATCCCTTCGACGGGCTGGAAGCGCCGCTTCTGCCGCCGGTCAACTCCGCTTGATGTGCCTTCCCTTTGGGCAGATGGGCTGATGTGTGGCGCTTTGGCAGCATAGGTGTGGAACAGCGGGCGAGTTGCCATGGCGCGCTCGACGGCTCGCGGCCGGGTTGATAAGCCCTGTCCGCAAGGAGAGTCGTGACATGACCGTAGCCATCGAGATGGGACAGACGACGGCGGGTGCGTCGGCGGCGCTCGACCTTGAGGAGCTGCTGGCCACCCGGCTTCTGGTGCAGGGCAATTCCGGCTCCGGCAAATCGCACCTTTTGCGCCGGCTCCTGGAGCAGAGCGCGCCCTGGGTGCAGCAGACCATCATCGACCCGGAAGGCGATTTCGTCTCGCTGGGCGACCATTACGGCCATCTGGTCATCGATGCCGAGGAGCATACGGAGCGTGGCCTGCAAGCAGCCGGCGAGCGGGCGCGCATCCACCGCGTCTCCACGGTGCTCAATCTCGAAGGGCTCGATGCCGAGAACCAGATGCGGCGCGCCGCTGCCTTTCTCGGCGGGTTGTTCGAGGTTGCCCGCGAGCATTGGTATCCGATGCTGGTGGTGGTCGACGAAGCGCAGCTGTTCGCGCCCGCCGTGGCCGGCGAAGTGTCCGACGAGGCGCGAAAGCTCTCGCTCGGCGCCATGACCAATTTGATGTGCCGCGGCCGCAAGCGCGGCCTTGCCGGCATCATCGCCACGCAGCGGCTGGCAAAGCTCGCCAAGAATGTCGCGGCGGAGGCGTCCAATTTCCTCATGGGCCGTACCTTCCTCGATATCGACATGGCGCGCGCCGCCGACCTTCTGGGCATGGAACGGCGTCAGGCCGAGGCGTTTCGAGACCTGGAGCGCGGGCACTTCATGGCGTTGGGCCCAGCGCTGTCGCGCCGTCCGCTGGGCGTGCGCATCGGCCAGACCGAGACCAGCCCGCGCAACGGTACGCCGCGGCTGATGGCAATGCCGGAAACAGCGCTTGAAGACGCGCGCGCCATCATCCTGGCGGCGCCGCCGCCCGAGACGATGCGCGCGCCGCGCCGGATGGCGTCGCCGGAGCTGCTCGACCAGCTGATGGCGGCCAAATCAGCGGCGATGGAGATCCGCCCGGAACCTGCGGAACCGGCGGTAAGCGCCGAGGATATGGCCGAGCGGCGAGAGCGGGTGGACCGTGTCCTGCGCGCCATCCTGGCGCAGCCCGATGCGGGTTTCCGCGTCATCGGCGTGCTTTATCAGGAGTTCGTCGTCCGCTGCCGCATCGAAGGCCTCGCTTCGGTGGTGCCGGACCTCTCAGAATTCCGTCGCATGCTGACGCGTGCCCGCGCCGGGCTCGGCGCCGACATGGCAGGAGATGACGCCTGGCAGGACGTTTCCGTGCGCGCCTCGCTGCTGCCCGAGGACATGCAGGGCGTGTTCATGATGATCGCCCGCGCCGCCAAGGAGGGCTGGCCGTGCCCGAGCGACGCGGCGATCGCGCGCGCCTACGGCTCGCATTCGCTGCGGCGCGCCCGGCGGCTGCTCACCTATATCGAGGAGCAGGGCCTCATCGTCTGCCAGCTCGACGGCACCGGCCGCCGCACGGTGACGCTGGTCGAGCTCGCCTGGGCGACGGCGCCGGGCGACCCCAATGCCGCGGAGGCGGAACAGGGCAGCCTGGCGCTGTGAAAGGCGAACAGGCAGCTACCTGACTTGCTTGCGCGGTTCTGAACAAGATGTGTTTCGCCGATCGGCGCGCGACGATTTATGATGGGTTTCCGAGAATCGCAGAACGGTTCGGGCGGGAGGGTTGTCCGGTGCGGTTGAAATCTCTGGCTGTCTTTGTCTTTGGCCTCCTCGCCGTCGCCGGCATCGCCTTGACGATGTCTGCCCGGTCTTTTGCCGCGTCCTCCGATATACCGGCCTGGCTGCAGGCCCATGTCGGCAATGACGACGGCGAGATTTCGCAAGTGGTGCTGGAGCGGGCGCGCGCGCTTTACCTGAAGAAGGTCGCGCAAGGCGCGGTCCACAATGGCTGCTATTTCGCCATGGATGCGACTCGCCCCGGCGATCTCGGCAATGGCGTGCTAGGGCGGCGCTACTACGTCATTTGCGAGGCCAAGCAGTCGTTCAGGGCGATCTCGTCGGGCCATGGCGGCGGCCGCAATTTGAAAGGCGTGGTCGATTTCTCCAACGGCAAACGCTGCGCGAAAAACTTCGGCAATGCCCTGGACTCGTCCTTGACGACCGGTGGCGCCTATATGACCGGCGAGGCAAAGATCTCATTCAAGGGTTTTTACCGCATCGGCGCAAAAAAGGACCAGGCGCTGCTGCGCACCTTCATCCAGTTCGACGGTGAGGGGGAGACGGCGAATGCCAGGCAGCGGGTGATCGGTGGCCACGCGGCGCGGCTGTTGCGCGGCATGTGCCTGCGCAAGAACCCGAACAGCTCCTATGCCGACCATGACGGCTTCGTGCCATACGGCAAGCTGGTGGATTATGCCGGCGGCCGCAGCAATGGCTGCACCAGCTGGTCGCCGTCCGACGCCGACCAGATCATTTCGATGGTGAAGGGCAATCCGACGACGCTCTATATCTACCCGGAATCGCGCGACATCACCGCCGTTGGTAAATCGGGCGCCTATTGGAATGCGTCCTGCCTGAAGGAGATCGGCAAGCCGAAATTCTGGCCGCGAAAGAGCCTTGAGCCGATCATCGCGCAATACGCCAAGGACAACCCGCCACCGCCGCCACAACCGTTGCCGATCTGCACCGGGCCGTGAGGGATGAGTCCTCGGCTCGGCATTGTCGGCGGCGCGGACTGGCTGGGCGGCGCCGCCGATCCGATGGGCTCTACTGATTGATCTCGGGTTCGACGAGCTTTGCCAGATTGCGCAGCGACTCCTGCCAGCCGAGATAGCAGGCTTCGGCCGGAATAACGTCCGGAATGCCGGCCTGCGTGATGTCGAGTTCCGTGCCGACCGACACTTTCTTCAGGAGCACGGTCACTTCGATCTGGCCGGGCAAATTGGGGTCGTCGAACCTGTCGGTGTAGCGCAGGCGCTCGCCGGGAACGAGTTCGAGATATTCGCCGCCGAAGGAATGGCTGCCGCCCGTCGTGAAGTTTCGGAACGACATCTTGAAGGCGCCACCGACTTTCGCGTCGAAGCTGTGCACGGTGCAAGTGAAGCCGTTCGGCGGAAGCCATTTCGCCAGCGCGTCGGCTTCTGTGAATGCGCGGTAGACCTTCTCCGGGCTGGTCGTCAGAACGCGGTGCAAACGTACGGTGCTTGGCATCTCTTCGGTATCCTTTGTGGTTTCGTTGTTCGATGCCCCAAGGACGGGTGAACCTCACCCGGTCCGACATAGCCTGTCAAATTTTCTTGAGCCCTTTGCCGGCAGCCATCCGCCCGCGACTTCGAGTCGCCGCCTCAGGCAGGCGGTCGTGTCGCGTCATTGCCTAACCTTTCGGCGCGGATCTCACAATTTATTAAAATTGTAAGTCTCTCCTACAAAGTTGTATTAGGATCAGCTTAACGCCTTCGGCATTATCTATTAAATGATGGGCGACGATCTCCTTGGTGTACTATAGAATGATTCCCTGGAACGACGGATCAATTTAAGAGTTGATCCGAATGGTCGCTCGAAGGTTGTCGAACGACCAAGGCAGCACGCGCAAGGAGTGTCGGAATGACCACAGTCCTCAACGCCAAAGGCATTCCACTTCCCTATACCGGCGCTTCCACCCATTGGTTCTCGGCGACTGGAGGCGCGCCTTACCGCTACGGCACCTCGGGCAACGATTCCTTCTGGGGCGACACCAACGTCAAGGTCACCATGTATGGCGGCGCGGGCGACGACTATTACCATCTCTATTCGACGATCAACAAAGCGGTCGAGAACTACGGCGCGGGCGTCGACACGATCGATACCTGGATGAGCTACAAGCTGCCCGCCAATTTCGAGAACCTCGTCGTCACCGGCGACGGCCACTATGCCTTCGGCAATGCTCAGGACAACATCATAACGGGCGGCGCTGGCAGCCAGACGCTGGACGGCGGCAAGGGCAATGACGTGCTGATCGGCGGCGCCGGCGCCGACACCTTCATCATCACCAAGGGCAATGGCAGCGACCTTATCTCCGATTTCGGCGCGACCGACACGGTGCGCCTCAACGGCTATGCCTTCACCTCGTTCGAGGCCGTCCACGCCAATATGGTCCAGGTGGGATCGAACGTGCAGCTGAACCTCGGCTCGAGCGAGGTGCTGGTGTTCCACAACACCACGATCGACAAGTTTCAGCCCGGCCAGTTCGAGCTGCCGATCGACAAGACCGGCATGACGCTGTCCTTCAACGACGATTTCAACACGCTGAGCCTGTGGAACGGCCAGAGCGGCATCTGGGATTCCAATTTCTGGTGGGGGGCGCAGAACGGCAGCTCGCAGCCCCAGAACGGCGAGCTGCAATGGTATATCGACGCCAATTATGCGCCGACCAGCTCGGTCCATCCGTTCAGCGTCGCAAGCGGCGTGCTCACCATAACCGCGGCGCATGCGCCCGACGACATCAAGCCGCTGATCAACAATTACGAATACACTTCCGGCATACTGACGACGCACGACACCTTCTCGCAGACCTATGGCTATTTCGAAATGCGGGCCGATCTCCCGGAAAATGCCGGCGCGTGGCCGGCCTTCTGGCTTCTGCCCGAAGACGGTTCATGGCCCCCGGAACTCGACGTGATCGAAATGTATGGGCAGAACCCGAATGCGCTTCTCATGACCGCGCACACAAATGAGACGGGAACCCACACCACGGTCGGGTCGACGGTGAATGTCTCCAACACCGACGGCTATCACACCTATGGCCTGTTGTGGACGCCGGACAAGCTGGTCTGGACCTATGATGGCGTCCAGGTCGCGGAAGCGGCGACGCCGTCCGATATGAACAAGCCCATGTATATGCTGGTCGACCTTGCGGTCGGCGGTCAAGCCGGCGCGCCGCCCGACCATCTGGCGACGCCCGCGCAAATGAAGATCGACTATATCCACGCCTATACGCTGAACGATTTGCAGCAGAGCCATCTGAGCACGACAGCCGAGCACGCCGTCTAGATGTCACGGGACCGCGCGCCACTCAGCGATGCGGCCATCGGCCTGCGCCCGGTTTTCCTGCGCGGCATCGCCGATATCGGCATCTTTTCGTTGCTGATCAACATCCTGCTCCTGGTGATCCCGCTCTATCTGCTGCAGGTCTATGACCGGGTGTTGCCGTCCTCCAGCGTCGAGACGCTGCTTTATCTCTCGGCCATGGCGGTCCTCGCGCTCGCCTTCCTCGGCCTGCTGGACGCGGTCCGCGCCGTCTACGCGCAACGTGTTGCGGCCACCGTCGACCAGAAACTGGGCGCGCGGACATTCGCCGCCTCGCTTGGCGCCAGACATGCCGGCAGCGGGCTGTCGCCGCTGAACGACCTTGCCACGACTTGCGCCTTCATCAGGTCGCGCGGCGTGGCGGTGTTGTTCGACCTGCCGTTTGCGCCCGTCTTCCTGGCCTTGCTCTATTTCATCCATCCCGTCCTGTTCTGGCTGACGCTCGCCGGCGCCGTGCTGCTGTTTCTCTTGGTCGTGGCCAACCAGCTTGCCATCGGCAGGAACGATGCCATGTCGGCGGAACGCTCGGCGGTGGCCAGCCAGGCGGAGCAGGCCTTCGCCCGCAACACCGACACGCTGCGCGCCATGGGCATGGTGCAAAATGCCGCCGCGGTCTGGGGACGGCACGTTGCTGAGGCGCTGACCCTGCATGACCGTTCCGGAAGCGCCAATGCGATCTTCAGCGCGACGTCGCGGGCGCTGCGCATGATGCTGCAACTGGCGATCCTCGGCGCCGGCGCGTGGCTGGTGCTACAAGGGCAGATGACCGCCGGCATGATCTTCGCTTCGTCGCTGGTGTCGTCGCGCGCGCTGCAGCCGCTCGACCAGCTGATCGGATCCTGGCGGCAGATCGTCGACGCCAAGCGATGCTGGAAGCGGCTGGACACCGCCCTTGCGGCGCAACCAGCGCAGGGGCGCAAGCTCGCACTGCCCGATCCATTGGGCGCGATTTCGGTGCAGGATCTGTTCTTCATCGCGCCGACTGCGGCTTTCGGCACGGAGCCCATCCTCAAGCGGTTGAATTTTGCCATCGGCGCCGGCGAAGCGGTGGCGATCGTCGGCCCGAGCGGGGCCGGCAAATCGACGCTGGCGAAATTGCTTGTGGGCGCGCTGCAGCCGACCGGCGGCGCGGTCAGGGTCGACGGCGCCGACCTGAGGAGCTGGGGCGAAACCCAGCTTGGCAGGCATATCGGCTATCTCGCGCAGGAGGTGGAGCTTTTCCCGGGATCGATCGCGCAAAATGTCGCCCGCTTCGAACCCGACGCCGATGACGCCGCGATCGTCGAAGCGGCCAGGCGCGCCGAGGCGCATGAGCTGATTCTCACGCTGCGCGACGGCTATCAGACCATGATAGGCCCGTCGCATACCGTGCTGTCGGGCGGCGAGCGCCAGCGGATAGGGCTGGCGCGCGCCTTCTACGGCAAGCCACGCATGCTGGTGCTGGACGAGCCCAACGCCCATCTCGACGGCAGTGGGGAGGCGGCGCTCGAAGGGATGCTTTCGGCCGCGCGAAGTGTAAGCGTCACGACAGTCGTCATCACGCATCGCCCTTCGATCGCCGCGGCCTGCGACCGCGTCATGGTCCTGCGCAACGGCATGGTCGAAGCTTTCGGCCCTGCGAGCGAGGTGCTGAGGCAACCGGCGGCCGGCAAGGCCGGGAGCGCGGTGGTGACAGGCTCGTTCGTGCCGACCGTGCGCCCGCACAGCGTCCGCTTCGGGTCATAGACGATGATGCAGCAGAGCCTCGCCTTCGAAGGTCGACCGCGCACCGACTTCCGCCGCATGGCCGTCGTCGGCTACGTGGCCATAGCGCTCTTCGTCGGCTGCTTCGGCTATTGGGCGGCGAACGCGCCGCTCTCCGGCGCGGTGATCACCTCCGGCACGATCTCGGCAACGGGCGGCAACATCCTCATCCAGCACCCCGAGGGCGGCATCATCGAGCAGTTGCTGGTGCATGAAGGCGACCGCGTGCAACAAGGCGAACCGCTGGTCCTCCTCGACCGCACGGCGGCCGAGGCCGACCTCAACCGGCTGACCAGACAGTCGATCGCGCTCAGGGCAAGTGCCGCGCGGCTGGAGGCCGAGCGCGACGGATCGGACAGGCTGGCGCCGATCGCCGAAGCAGCACCCGCGCCGTTCCAGAGGGATTTCGACAATCTGGTGCACGAACAGCAGAAGGAGTTCGAGGCCAGGCTCGCCCGGTTCCGCTCCGAGCAGTCGATCCTGGCGCAGCGCGTCGCCATGCATCGTGAGTCGGCGCTGGGACTGGACGCGCAGAAACTGGCCATCCAGCAACAGGCCGAGATCGTGAAGAAGGAACTCGGCATCAAGACCGGCCTGCTCGACAAGGGTCTCACCAACCGCAGCGAATATTCGCAGCTTCTGCGCAGCGAGGCCGATCTGGTCGGCCAGGCCGGCGCGCTGGAGGCGGATATCGCAGCGACCAAGACGCAGATCGTCGAAGCCCAGGCGCAGATCGAGCGGGCGACGACGCAACGCGTAGAGGACGCGCTGACCAAGCTCGACGAGGTCCGCACCAGCCTGGCCGACATCGGCGAACAGATCACCGCAGCCGAGGCGGTGCTGGGGCGCACGACGATCAAGGCGCCGGCAGCCGGCATCGTGGTATCGTCGACCTACAACTCCAAAGGCAGCGTGATTGCGCCGGGGCAGAAGATCATGGAGATCCTGCCGACCGCGTCGGGCCTCATCGTCGACGCGAAGCTGCGGCCGAAGGACGTGGATCTGGTTCGCGTCGGCCAGCCGGCGAAGCTCAGGCTGTCCGCCCTGAACGCGCGCCTCACCCCTGAGGTCCCGGCTACGGTGACGCAAATTTCCGCCGACCGGCTGATCGATGAAACCACGCATGAGGCGTATTTCCGCGCCAGGCTGAAGATCACCGACACGCTGCCGCAGGGCGTGAAAGCCGAGCAGCTTTACCCGGGAACGCCGGTCGAGGCGTTTATCAGTACCGGCGACCGAACCTTCCTCGAATATCTGGCGCGGCCGATGCTGGACTCGTTCGCGCGGGCGTTCACGGAGCGATAGGCGCCAACTCGTCCTCCCAGTTGACGCCGCCGTAGAACACCCTGAGAATCACCACCTGGTCGCCTTCTACGGTGAAGGCCACAGTCAGGCGGCGCTCGAAGCCAACGATGCGAAGCCCCGGCCGCACATCATCCCTTACGGTTCCGCGTTCCGAGGCATAGTCGAGACCCAGGCAAAATCGCTCGATCCGCTCGATGTAGCGAAGGGCGGTGAGGTTGCCGGATGCGTGAGCGACCGTATCGTATATCCATAACAGGTCCGTCTGGGCTTTCCGGCAAAAGGACAACATGCCGGCGCTTCACACGTTCCCCTTGAGGCGAGCTGCGTGATGTGCGCGGATGCTGTCAAAAGACTTGTCGGCCGGGATGGCCTGGGAGGGGTCTGCCTTCCACCTATCATAGGTCGGCGCGACCTCCTCACGCAGCCAGCGCTCCACAGCGGCGTCGCGTTCCTGCAATGCGCGAAGACCGGCGCGGATCACTTCACTGCTGGTCGCGTATGTGCCGGACCGAACGAGCTGGTCGATGAAAGCAGCCTGCTCGGCCGGCAGGCTGAAGGTGCGTTTTTCGGTGGCGGACATGGATCCCTCCTATCAGGTTGGTATGATATTATCATACCAACGGCGAGATCGCACGCCCCAATATAGGCTTAGGGACCGCTCCCCTTGGCGTCGGCAAAGACACCGGACATTCGGTTCGGATGCCTGAGATGGGTCGGCGTGATGCCGGTCTGCTGGCGGAAGACACGGCTGAAATGGCCGGCATTGGGAAAACCGCAGCGGTAGGCGATGTCGCCGATTGCCAAGTCGCTCCCCTCCAGCAGCGACTTGGCCTGATGTACGCGCAGCGCAAGATAGGCGGCCATCGGGCCGATGCCGAGCTCGGCGCCGAACAGCCGCTCAAGCTGGCGCCGGGATAAATGCAACCGGCCCGCGATCTCGGCGACCGACAGCGTCTCCTGGAGATTGCTTTCCATCAGAAGCAGCGCCCGTTTCACCGCTCGGCTCGACGCGGCCGGAAAGAGATCGCCGACGGGCTGCACATCCAGGCTCGAGCGGATGCGGTCGAGCACGAGGGTCTTGGCGGCTTTTTCCGCAGCCTTGCGGCCGATGAACTGCGACACGAAATGGCCGGCAAGGTCGGCCGCACCCGTGCCTCCGGCGCAGGTCGAGCGGCCCCTATCGACGGAAAACAGGCTGTCGGCATGGGCGTTCACATCAGGGAATTGGCTGCGGAAATCCTTGATGTGAAACCAGCTGACGGCAGCACTGTAGCCATCGAGCAGACCGTAGCGCGCGAGCACGAAGCTGCCGGTGCAGAGTGCCGTCAGCGGCACGCCCTTTTCGGCCGCCCGCAACAGGAAGGCCTCCTTTTCGGAGCTGAGGCTGCGGTTGGTGTCGAGCAGGCCGACCACGACGACATTGTCGAACTCCTGCGGATTGCCGATCGCCTTGGTCGGCAGCAACTCGACACCGCAACTCGCCCGGATCGGCAGGCCACGCTCGCCGACGATCTCCCAGTCGAACTCGATCCGGCGGCTGCGGTCGCCTTCATCGCCGGCCAGCCGCAGCGTGTCGATGAACAGCGACAGCGGCGACAGCGTGAAGTCGCGAACCAAGAGAAACGCAAACCGCCTGGCCATTGTTGCTCCGAAACCGTTCCTTCGGGTGGATGGAGCCTAGTTGCTGAAGATTGGCACGGACTCGAGCACCATGCCCCTCAGGATTGGCCGCCAGATGTCGGAGATGAGATTGACGACCTTAGTGTGCAACCGGTCGGCCATCTCTTCTCCAATGTTTCGAGAATAGGTCCAAAAGAGCTTTGACCGATTGTTGGAGCCGAATGTAAGGATGATCTTCGGTTAGGCGGGAGGGAGCATGGGTCTCGACTTGGCGGTTTTTAAAAGCGTTTCGACCATGGAGCGGGAATTCCCCGGCTATCGCTTTCAGCGGGATCCGGAAAACGGCGAATGCGAGGTGATCCATCCCGAAGACGTGACTCTCACCTGGGACGATGTCACAACGCGTGACTGGCGTGTCGGAAACATAGCCCACATTGCGGCGCTCGGGGAGCTGATTGCCGGTCTTCTCGGCGAAGGGTCAGCGCTGGAACGGATGGTCCTCCTTTCAGCCAGCGGTGTTGGAGACGTCATCGAGGAGCCGAGCTTCGGCGAGCTTGAGCGCGAATTGCGACTGATCGAATCCAGCACCGACCCATGGGTTCGGGAATTTGCCGATGGACTAGTGGAATTGATCAGTATGGCACGGCGTGAGAAAAACCCTATCGTGTTTGTGTAACCTGCAGCACCAAAGCGGAGCCCAAGCCATGACCCTGACCAATCGCGATATCATCGAGCTGACGGCATGGCGCCGCAAGCTGCACCAGCGGCCTGAAATCTCCAACGAGGAAGAACAGACCGCCAAGGAAGTCGTCAGCTTCCTCGCCGATACAGGGCCGGACAAGGTGCTGACCGGCCTCGGCGGTCATGGCGTGGCGGCGGTCTATGACAGCGGCCAGGCGGGGCCGACGGTGCTGTTCCGCTCGGAGATCGATGCGCTGCCGATCGAGGAGCTTTCGGGCGTCGAGCATGCCTCGCAGGTGCCGGGAAAATCGCATATGTGCGGCCATGACGGCCACACCGCGATCCTGGCCGCACTCGGCCGCCAGCTCGGACGAGAACGGCCGGCGCGCGGCCGCGTCGTCTTGATGTTCCAGCCGGCGGAAGAGACCGGCAATGGCGCGGCCGGCGTCGTCGCCGATGCGCGCTTTGACGAGATCGCGCCGGATTTTGCTTTCTCCCTGCACAATCTGCCGGGCGTGCCGTTCGGCGAGGTTCGCCTCAAGCCCGGCGTGGTCAACTGCGCCTCGCGCGGCATACGCATCGTGCTGGACGGCAAAACCGCGCATTCGTCCATGCCCGAAACCGGCGTGTCGCCGATGCTGGCGGTGAGCGAGCTCATGCCGCTGCTGCCGGCGCTCGGCCGCGGCACCTTTGCCGACGATGATTTCAGCATGGTCACCGTCACCCATGCGACGATGGGCGAGGCCGTGTTCGGCATCGCGCCTGCTCACGCCGAGGTGTGGGCGACGCTGCGTACAAGGCGCGACGAGCGCATGGCGGAACTGGTCGCGGCGGCGGAAGCGTTGGCCACCAGGATCGCGGCCGAGCATCACCTTTCCGTGCGCTGCGACTATCACGAGATCTTCGTCGCCAGCGTCAACGCTCCAGACGCGGTGGAACATCTCAACCGCGCGCTGGACGAAGAGGGCGTCGCGCGCAGCGAGGAAGCCTTGCCGATGCGCGCTTCGGAAGATTTTGGCATCTTCGGCCACAAGGCGAGCTCAGCCATGTTCTTTCTCGGCGCCGGCGAGCGCCATCCTTCGCTGCACAACCCCGATTATGATTTTCCCGACGATCTGATCCCGATCGGTTCGAAGATCTTCATGCGCACGGCGCGCAACCTGCTGGGGTGAGCGGCCCCTGCAAAATCCGCATCCTGAAGCTGCCTTTTTCCCGCTGGAATCGTCTTGTAGTCGCGTCCTACATTAGGAGGGGCTTGCGGATGAGAATTGCAATGGTCGTCGCGTTGACTGCGACAGTGGCAGGGTGCGTATCGTCTCCGGTCCAGTATGGAGCCTCGCTCTCGACCCAAGACCCGAAATGGGCGACGCCGGAATGCCAGCAGGCCCGCACCGATGCCATGAATTATGACGCGCGCGAGAAGGAGCATCCGGGATGGGCCGCCGGCGTCGTGCTGGGGCCCTACAGCATGGGTCTCGTGGCGGCGATCAAGGAGCATGAGCAGCAGCAGCGAAGGCTGTTGGCGCGCGAGGTGCATTTGCAGTGCTCAAGCCTGCCGCTGCCGAAGGATTTGGACTTCGATCCGCAAATCTACGCACCAAAGCCGGGGAAATATCCGTAGGGCTGGGATTGGTTTGCACAGGGACAATAGCGGAGGCTTGCGCCCTACGAATACCCCCACCCTCAATCCCTCCCAACAAGGGGGAGGGAGACTAGGTTGGCGCTGATTTCCGCAAAACCGTCTAAGTCGACTTAAAAAAGGGCTGGGCGTGCGGCAGCGTTCCCTCCGCCTTGTGAGGGTCCGAAGGACGGGCGAAACCCTGGCTCGCCCCGGCAAGTTAGAGTGGTGGTCCTCTTCGTACAAGCTCATATGCGATAGCCCTTGCCCCGAGGCATTGGCATTGCCAGCTCTGTATGAAGCGCTCCTCCGCTCTCCCCACCAGCTTTGCGCCTTGACCCACCGAGGGCTCTCCCTGGAACCAAATCCAAGCCTAAACTGTTCAAGTTGGTTACGACGCCGACGAGCCCTGCCGGTTGGGTGAGCGGCGCACTTGAGGAGCTCCCACCATGACCATCTCGTCCAGCTTTCGTTCGCTTGCGGTTGCGGCCATCGCCACTGTTGCCGTAAGCGCGGCCAGCGCCGCGCGTGCCGATAGCGGCACGATCCGCTTTGCCGTCTACAAGGCGGCCTTCTTCGTCGGCGGCTCGGGCGGCGAGGGCACGCTGACCTTACATGGCCGCACCTATCCGATCTCGATCGGCGGCGTCTCGGGCGGCCTCGCCTTTGGCGTTTCCAAGACGTATTTCCGGGGCACCGTGCGGCACATCCGCAGGGTCCGCGATGCGACCGGGGTTTATGGCGCGGCCGGCGGTGGCGGCGCGCTCGGCAAGGGCGCGCAGGTGATCGTCATGACCAACGACAAGGGCGCCCAGCTCGAGCTTACGGGCCGGCAGGTGGGGCTGCAGGTGAATGCAGATTTGAGCGGGATGGCGATTTCGTTGAAGTAGGGGGGCGGGCGAGCTCTGGGTGGGCACAGGCGCCCAGGGTGATGGCAATCGCTTAGGGTGCCCCCCACTCCGTCTCGGCTTCGCCGAGCCACCTCTACCCCCACATTCGTGGGGGAGAGGAAACGCTAATTTTCGAGGTTGCGGCCTCGACAGTGTTGAGTTTTTTCTTCGCTCGAAAAGCTTGGCATTTCCTCTCCCCCACGGACGTGGGGGTAGAGGTGGCTCGGCGAGCCGAGACGGAGTGGGGGCTGGCGCTGGCCTCGGCCCCCTACCGCTCCTCCACAATCCGCAAATACGCCGCCGTCACGAACAGCACGATCAGCCCGAACAAGATCCGCCGTGCCCCCTCCGGCATCTGCAGGATGGTCAGCAGTGTTGTCAGCACGGTCAGGATCAGCGCGCCGATGATGGTGCCGGTGTAGCCGCCGCGGCCGCCGAAGATGGAGGTGCCGCCGATGACGGCGGCGGCGACCGAGGGCAGCACCAGCGGTTCGGCGAGCGACAGCGACGGCGCCTTGATCAGGCCGATATAGAGCAGGCCGGTGATGCCGGCGAGCGCGCTGGAGGTGACGTAGAGCGCGGTGATGACCTGCCAGTATTGCACGCCCGACAGGCGGGTCGCGCGCTCATTGTCGCCGACGGCGTAGAGCAGGCAGCCGAAGCCGGTCCGGGCGAGCGTGAAGACGATGAGGGCGGCGAGCGGCACGAACAAAAGCAGCGCGTTGGGGAAGCCCCATGTCACGCCGGTGCCGAGCCAAGCCAAGAAGTCGGGGATTTTTGCGCCCGACGCGATCACCGTGCGCTGGTAGACCTGCAGGCAGCCGGTGCCGATCAGGCTGGTGCCCAGCGTCATGATCAGCGGGTGGACGCGGAAGACACCGACGCCGATGCCGTTGACGAGGCCGATCAGCACCGCCGGCATCATCGCCAGCAGGAACGCCACCGCCGGGTCCTGGTTGACCACTTGCGTCGCCATGATGAAGGCGCTCATCGTTGCCACCGTGCCGACCGACAGGTCGATGCCGCCGGTCAGCATGGTCATGGTCTGGCATCCCGCGAGGATCGCCAGCGGGATGGCGAATTTGATGGTGTTGGCGATCCAGCGCTCGTTGACGATGCCGGGGCGCAGGACCTGCAGGATTATAACCAGGATGGCGAGCAGGACGATCAGCGGGATGAGCGGGCGATCGGCCATGAAGCGCTTTATGCGGCGGCCGAAGGGGACCGGGGTGATGGCGGTGGTGCTCATGGGGCGGCTCTTGCTCGCGATGAGGTTTGCAAGGTGCGGCAAGTTGGCGAGGACAGTGCTCTACGGCGCCCCCCTCTGGCCTGCCGGCCATCTCCCCCACTTGTGGGGAGATTGGCAGCTTCAGCGCCTCGCTCATTCTTGCAAGGTTGGAGATTGGCGAAGGTCGTCGCGACATCCAATCTCCCCCCTTGTGGGGGAGATGTCCGGCAGGACAGAGGGGGGCGCGAAGGAACGCCGACGTCTCTCTGCGACAGCACACCCATCATTGCCGCCCCCGCATCGTGATAAACGCCCCGAACATCACCACCGCCACCATGATCAGCCCCTCGATGATGGCGGTGACATTCGGGTCGATGGCAAGCAGCGTCAAATCCGTGCGCACCAGGCGCAACACGAAGACGGCGACGATCGGGCCGAGCAGGCCGCCCTTGCCGCCGCCGAGCGCGACGCCGCCCAGCACCACGGCGGCGACGCTGGCGAGCAGATAGGGGCCGGGGATGGGGGCGCCGATGCCGGTGCTCATGGTCAGCGCCAGGCCGCCAAAGGCGGCGAACAGGCCGGACAGCGCATAGGCGATGATGCGAGTGCGCTTGACCGGCACGCCGGAGCGGAACGCCGCCAGTTCGCTAGAGCCGATGGCGTAGATGGAGAGGCCGAGGCGCGAGCGCCGCAGCGGTATCCAGATGACGCAGAGGCACACGATCAGCACCAGCAGCGCCTTGGGCAGCCAGGCGTCTATGGCGTCGGGCAGGCCGGGGATCGGTACGGTGCCAGAGATCAGCGCCTTCAGCCATTCGGCGATGCCGCCGCCCGGCGCGTCGAGTACCAGCAGGGCTGCACCCTGCAGCACGAACAGCATGGCCAGCGTCACGACAATGTCGGGCACGCGGGTGACGACGATGAGCAGGCCGTTGAGTGCGCCGAGCACGAAACCCATGGCCAGCACGAAGGGCACCACGAACAGCGCGTATTCCTCGCTCGCGCCATTCATCATCGACGCCGCGGTGACGCTGGTCAGCGCCATCATGGCGGCGACCGACAGGTCAATGCCGCCGGCGATGACGACGACGGTCTGCGCGGCGACTGCGAAGGCATAGGGCAGAACGGCTCGGGCGAGCGAGCCGAAATCATTGCTGCCATAGGCCGGCTGGATGATCCTGGTGGCGATGAACAGGACGATGAGCAGGGCGAACAGGCCGACGACCCAGCCTTGGCGGCGCAGGAAATGGCTCATGGCGCGGCCTCCGGCGAAGCCGAAGTGTTCGCGGTCGGATCAGCCAATATGCCGATATCGGCCTTGGCGCCGCGCGGCAGGCCGTAGGCGGCGCGCATCAGCGCCGGCTCGTCGGCCTCCTCGACCGGAAAAATGTCGACGAGGCGGCCGCCGAAGATGACGATGACACGGTCGCAGACGCGCTGCACCTCTTCCAGTTCGGAGGTGTAGAACAGCACCGACTTGCCGTTGCCGGCGAGTTCGCGCAGCAGCTTGTAGATCTCCTGCTTGGTGCCGACATCGATGCCGCGCGTCGGGTCGAAGCACAGGATGGTGCGGGCATCCGCCGCGATCCAGCGGGCGATGGTCACCTTCTGCTGATTGCCCCCGGACAGGCGCTGCACTTCGCCCTGGGCGCGGGTGTCGATCTGCAGCCGCTCGATGGCGCTGAGCACGGTCGCGCGCTCGCGGCGCATGTTGATCGGCCCCCAGTTGCGCAGCGCGGCACTGAAGGGCAGGGCGATGTTTTCACGGACCGAGCGCTGCATGGCGAGCGCCTCGGAGCGGTCGCCCGGCACATAGGCAATGCCGGCGCGGATGGCGTCGATCGGGTGGGAAAATTTCACGGGCTGGCCATCGACTTCGATGGTGCCGCCGGAGGGCCGGATCGAGCCGGCAAGCGCTGCGAACAACTCGTCCTGGCCCTGGCCTTCGAGCGCGACGACGCCGGCGACTTCGCCGTCGGCGAGATCGAAGGAGACATCGCTGAGCTTGGCGCCGACGCGCAGGTTTCGCACCGAAATGCGCGGCCGGGTGGTCGCGGGCGCGGCCTTCTCGGCAGCACTGCGGGCAGCGACATGGGTTTTGACGATGCGGGTGCCGAGCATCAGCTCGACGATCTTTTCTTCCACGCCCGGCACGATGTCGACGACGCCGACGGTCTCGCCGTCGCGCAGCACGGTGGCGCGGTCGCACAGCGCCGAGATCTCGACGAAGCGGTGCGAGATGAAGATCACGGCGCGGCCCGAATCGCCCTGGCGGCGCACCACTTCCAGCACCTTTTCGGCAAGGTTGGCGGGCAGGGCCGCCGTCATCTCGTCAAGCAGCAGCACGTCGGGCTCGACGGCGAGCGCCCGCGCCAGGTCGAGCACGCGCAGCACGGCGAGCGGGATGTCGCGCGCGGTGTCGCGCAGATCGAGGTCAAGAATGCCGAGCTCGCGCACCCAGGCGCGGAATAGCTCGACCGGCGTGCCGGTGAGCCTGAGGTTGGAGAGAACGTCGAGATCGGGGATCAGCGACGGTTCCTGGTAGACGGGCAGCAGCCCGGCGCGGCGCGCGGCGGCCGGCGAGCGAATGTCGCGCGCCTCGCCGCGGATCAGGATGCGGCCGGCGTTCGCCGGAATGGCGCCTGTCAGGATCTTCACCAGCGTCGACTTGCCGGCGCCGTTGGCGCCCATCAGCGCGTGGACCTCGCCCGGCAGCACGGAGAGCGACGCGTTGCGAAGCGCTGCAACCGCGCCGTAGTTCTTGGCGACGCCGGTGGCGTCGAGGAGGGGGCTGGTGGTCAAATGGTTTGTTGTCAAAATTGATGGTTCCAGAAACTAATGTCGGCGCTCTACGGCGCCCCCCTCTGTCCTGCCGGACATCTCCCCCACAAGGGGGGAGATTGGCAGTTCCGGCGCCGCCCCTCGTCTTGCGACGTAGAAAATTAGCGAAAGCCGAGATGACAGCCAATCTCCCCACCTGTGGGGGAGATGTCCGGCAGGACAGAGGGGGCGCCGTAGAGCGCTAGTCTGTGTGACGAGGACGGCCGTTCGCCGTCCTCGCCAGTTCATTCAAACCAGGCCTACTCCCCCGGCCCCTTGCAGGCCACGATCTGCTCCTTCGTGTAGGTCGTCCACTCCGGGATCGAGATCGAGACCGGCCATTCCGGGCTGAGCGACGGGTCGGCGGCTGCCTTCAGCTTGGCGTTGCCTTCGTCGGTGGCGTTGTCCCACAGCTGCGGGTCGACCAGCACGGTCTGCTGCGCCGGCTTCTTGCCGTCGAGGATCTGCAGTGCCAGCGTCACGCCCGCGCCGCCGATCGAGCCGGGGTTGGTGACGGCTGCACCGACGAGACCTTTCACCGAGCTCAGCTGGCCGACGAAGCCGGCATTGTCGGCGCCGACCACCGGCACCAGCGGCGCCTGCGATTCGACCAGCGCGTCGACGATGACGTTGTCGATGCCCGACGTCCACACGCCGTTGAACGGCGTGCCGGTAGCCAGGAACGACAGCATCTGCTGCTTGGCCTGATCCTGCTGCCAGCCGGTGAAGACTTCCTGCGCCACCTTAACGCCGGGGTTTTCGGCCAGCGCCTTCTTGAAGCCTTTGTCGCGATCGCTATCGGCCGAGGCGCCGGCGGCGCCGCGCATGTAGAACACTTCGCCCTTGCCGCCCATGTGCTGGAACAGCCATTTGGCGCCGAGATAGGCATACTGTTCCTGGTTGTTGGAGATGATGTAGGCCGACGGTTCGGTCACCGCCTGGTCGACGGCAACGACGACGATGCCGGCCTTGGTGGCTTCTTCTAGGCCCGCCTTGATGCCGGCGGGATCAGCGGGGTTGACGACGATGGCGTCGACCTTGGCGCTGATCAGATTGCGGATGTCTTCGAGCTGGCCGGCGGCATCGGTGTTGCGGTGGGCGATGTTGAGCTTCGTCACTTCGCCCGAAGCCAGCGCCTGCGCCTTCATGGCGCAGACCATTTCCTCGCGCCAGCCATTGCCCTGCACGGTGTTGGAAATGCCGATCGTATATTTGGCTTCGGCCGACGACACGCCCATCGATGCCAGCAAGGCAGCGCCCGCAAGCAACGGGACCATGGTCAGTATTTTCTTCATGTCAGTACTCCTCCACATTGTTGTTTTTCGTCTCAGGGTCAGACCCTTCGGCAGGTTCAGACCAAGTCATTCACCTCGTCATTTGACGAAGGGGCGCAGCACGTCGCGGGCGAGCAGGAAGCCCCGCTTCACCGCATCGTCGTTGCCTTCAAACCGCCTGTCCTCATGTTCGATGATGACCGAGCCGTCATAGCCGGCGCGGTAGAGGCCGGAGAAGAAGCCGCTCCAGTCGACATCGCCCAATCCCGGCATGCGCGGCACCTGCCAGCCTATCCCGGCGGAAAGGATCCCGCGCTCATACAAACCATCATGATCGATCATCAAATCCTTGGCGTGGACATGCAGCATGTAGGGGCCGAACTCCTTGATGAAGCGGCCCTGGTCGATCATTTGCCAGACCAGGTGCGAGGGGTCGAAATTCATGCCGACCTCGCCGCCCCAGGCCTCGAGGATGCGCCGCCAGATGTAGGGCGAATAGGCGATGTTGTGCCCGCCCGGCCACTCGTCATAACTGAAGATCATCGGGCAGTTCTCGAAGGCGAGTTTTACCCCGTGATCGCGCGCATAGGCGACGGTCTCGGGCCAGACTTTCAGCGCGTCCTGCCAGTTGACGTCGACGGTCTTCGAGGCATCGCCACCGCAGAAGGTGTTGACCACCGGCACGCCCATATTGGCGGCCAGCACGATGACCTTCTTCAGATGGCCGATGACGGCCTCGCGATGGGCAGGGTCCGGATGCAGTGGGTTGGGGTAGTAGCCGAGGCCAGAGACCGTCAGCTTCTTCTCCGTCAGCGAAGCGACGATCTCCTTGGCCTGCGCGGGCGAGGTGGAAGCGGCATCGATATGGCTGGTGCCGGCATAGCGTCGCGTCGGGCCGGAGGTCTTCGGCCAGCAGGCGATTTCCAGCGCCTCGAAGCCGGCCGAGTGCGCCCAGCCGGCGACCTCGCCAAGCGGCGTCTCCGCAAACGGTGCTGTAAGAACTCCAAGTTTCATTCTGCCTCCCTAGACCCGACGACTATAATGCCGATTGTTTGGATCGCTTCAACCTCGCGACCTCATCTTGTTCAAGACTGTGCCGGACAGCCGCCATCGGATCGTCCGACAGCAGGTCGCCCAGCGCCGATGTGACGGCCGCGCGGAACGTATCGTCGGCGGCAAGGCCGGGGTCGAATATCCCGTCGATGGCAAGGATGGCGGACACCAGCGCGCTGGCATCGTGACCGGTCGCATCGGCGATCGCGGCGACCTTGCCGGCATAGGGATCCGACACCGGCCAGCGTTTGCCGAAGCGTGCGGAAGCATGGATGAGATAGGCCATCCAGCCGGCGACCGGCACCGACAGGAGGCCTATGCTCTGGCCCATTGCGAGCCGGTCGCGGATCGGGTTGAGCAGGCGCTGGACGATCTTCTGCGAACCGTCGGTTGCGACCTGGTGGTTGCGGTGGCGGATCGCGGTGTTCTTCAGCCGGGCAAGGCTCTGCTCGACATAGGCAAGCGGCAGGACGCCGGATACCGGCATCAGCGTCGGCAGCGTCTCCTCGACCAGCATGCGCCGGATGAAGTCCGACAGCAGCGGGTTGGCTATGGCGTCCGATGTGTGCTCGAGCCCGGCCAGCCCGCCGAGCGTCGCCAGTGTCGTCTGGGCGCCGTTCAGCACCCGCATCTTGAGATGCTCGAACGGCGTCACATCGTCGACGAAGGTGGCGCCGACCAGATCCCAGCGCGGCATGCGGCCGGCGAATTTTTCCTCGATCACCCACTGCCGGAACGGCTCACCGACAGCGACGGCGGCATCGTGGTAGCCGAACCATTGCTCGACACTGTCGAGGTCATCTTGCGTTACCGCCGGCGCGATGCGGTCGACCATTGACGAAGGGAAGGCGGTATTGGCTGCGATCCACGCGGCCAAGCCATTGCCGCGCTGCCTGGCGAAGGTCTGCACGACATTGGCCAGGATAACGCCATTGGCCGGAATGTTGTCGCAGGACAGCAGCGTCAGCGGCCGCCCATGCGTGGCCCGGCGCTGCTCCAGCGCCCGCACCAACAGGCCGGGCACGCTGCGCGGCGTCTCGGGGTTGGCGAGGTCATGGACGATGTCGGGATGGCCGAGGTCGAGTTCGCCGCTCGACGGGGTGTGGCAATAGCCTTTTTCCGTCACCGTCATCGTCACCAGTTCGATATCAGGTGAAATCAGCACGCCGAGCGCCGGTACGGCACTGTCCTGGCTGTCGACCACCCGGACGATGCTGCCGATGACGCGCGCCTCGATGTGGCTGTTTTCGCGGATCAGCCTTGTGTAGAGCCCGCTCTGCCGTCCCAGCGTGTCGGCAAGGCTCGGTGGGCGGATGTTGACGCCGACAATGCCCCAACGGTCGAAGCGCAGCGAGATGAGATCGTCGGTGTATTCGGCCTGATGGCAGCGGTGGAAGGCGCCGACGCCGAGATGCGCCATGCCGGGCGCCAGGAGCGTACGGTCGTAGGACGGTGTCTGGACCGAGGCCGGCAAGCGGTCGAGCAGCGCCGGCCCAAGCGTTTCGGTGGAGGCGCTCACCGGTTCGCCCCGATCACCGTTTGCTCCTGGTCGATGACCGCACCGGTCATAGGGCCGGCCGCGTCGGAGAGCAGGAAGACGGCGAGGCTGGCGATATCGTTCGGCGTCAGCAGCCGGCCGAAAGGCTGCGCGGCATTGGCCTTGTCGAGCCAGCCGGGGCCGTTGCCCAATGTCTCCGCCTGCATGATGCGTTCGGCCGGCGTGTCGGTCCAGCCGACATTGATGCCGTTGACGCGGATGCGATCGAAACGATGGGCGTTGGCGGCGTTCCTGGTCAGCGTCGCCAGCGCGCCCTTGGTGGCGGAATAGACGGCGAGTTCCGGCGAACCGCAATGGGCGTTGATCGACAGGATGTTGAGAATGGCGCCGCCCTGTCCGCGCTGCTTCATGTCGGCAATCGCCGCCTGCATCAGGAAGAACGGCGCGCGCGTGTTGACGGCAAACAGCGCCGCCCAGTCGTCGAGGCTGGCGTCGAGGAAGGAGGCGCGATCGGTCAGGCCGGCGGCGTTGACCAGCGCATCGATGCGGCCGAAGCGCTCGATGCAGGCTTGCGCCAGAAGGGTGGGGGCGTCAGGATCGGCAAGGTCGGCGGCGACGAAGATGGTCGGCGTGCCCATTTGCGAAAGCTCGGCCGCCACAGCCTCGCCACGCGTCTTCTCTCGGCCGGTGACCAGCAGCCCGGCGGCACCGGAACGCGCCAGCGTCTCGGCAATGGCGCGGCCAATGCCTTGCGTCGACCCGGTGACCAGAGCCACCTTGCCGTCAAGCCGGATCTCCATTCCTCCTCCCGGGAATAAAGTTTCTATTTTGAGAAATATGGAACGGCAATTCCCGATAGTCAAACCAGTGACGCCTCATTCGCCGCGCCGCGCCGCCACGCCATGGACCAGCGCCATCCCAACGGCGAGCGAGGCCGCCAGTGAGCGGAAGCCGGCAAAGTCGGATTCCACCACTTCCAGCCAGCTGTCCGAGAGCGGGATCAGCGGGCTGAAGGTGCTGTCGGTGACGGTGACGATACGCGCCTTGCGCTCATGCGCCACCGCGACGAGATCGGGCGTGATCGAATTGTAGGGGCTGAAGGAGACAGCGAGCACGGCATCCCGGCCGCCGATGCAGCCGATCTGGTCGAGTGCGGAGGACCCGACATTGTCGACCAGCACGTTGCGCACGCCTTGCTGCGAGAGCGTCAGCGAGAGATAGGCGGTGACGGGAAAGGCGCGCTTGGAGCCGATGACATAGATCAGCTCGGCCGCCGCCAGCAGTGCCACCATCTTGTCGAAACTCTCGACGTCGAAGCCGGTCTCGATGCGGCCCAGCGAGGCCTGCGATGCGCCGACCATGCCGTGCAGGAAATGCAGATTTGGCTCGGTCTCGGTGCGCGGTTCGCCGCGCCCTTCCGGCCATGAGCCCTTGATGTGCTCCTTGAACAGGCCCTGGAAATCGGAAAAGCCGGAATAGCCGAAGATCTGGGCAAAGCGCACCAGCGTCGAGGGCTGCACGCCGGCCTGTGCCGCAACCTGCGCGATGGTGCCGAGCGCGACGTCGCTCGGATGCTGCCACAGGAAGATTGCCACCTGGCGCAGCCGCTTGGGGAAATGCACCGTGCCCGACGACAGCACCGCGCGTAGCTCCTCATAGGTCTGCGGCTGGATGTAGCCAAGCGCGGCCAGCGAGCGTCCGCGCTTGCGCGTCGCCGCCTCGTCGGTGCTGGACCGTCCGGATGCCTTGCTTGCCCCACTCATGATTTCAGGCTAGCGCGATACGATCGTTTTACAATATGAAAATTGGAAATCGTATTCGAAAGCGGTGTGCCGGGAGGAGCTTGAAAATGGTCTACGCAACATCGGACGGATCAGCCGGCAAGCGGCTGCGGGTCGGCATGGTCGGCGGCGGCCGCAATGCCTTTATCGGCGCCGTGCATCGGCTGGCCATGCGCCTCGACGACCAGATCGTGCTGGTCGCCGGCGCGCTGTCGTCGGACCCGGAAAACGCCGCCGCGTCGGCTGCCGAGATCGGCATCGCGCCGGAGCGCAGCTATGCCGACTACCGCGCCATGGCCAGGGCGGAAGCTGAGCGCCCGGACGGCATCGAGGCGGTGGTCATCGTCACGCCCAACCATCTGCACGCGCCGATCGCCACGGCCTTTCTGGAGGCCGGCATCGACGTCATCTGCGACAAGCCGCTGTCGACGACGCTGGATGAGGCCGAGGTGCTGGTGGCGCTGGCGCGGGAGAAAAAGCGACGCTTCGTCGTCACGCTCAACAACACCGGCTACGCCATGGTCCGCCAGGCGCGCGAGATGGTGGCGGCGGGCGCGCTTGGCCGCATCGTGTCCGTGCATGGCGCCTACATCCAGGACTGGCTGACCAAGCCGATCGACGCCGAGGGCCAGAAGCAGGCGGAGTGGCGCACCGATCCGGCGCGCGCCGGGCAGTCGGCGGTGCTGGCCGATATCGGCGTGCATGCCTTCAACCTGGCAAGCTATATCTCCGGCTATGAGGCCGAGGCGGTGTCGGCGGATCTGTTCACTGCCGTGCCGGGACGCCGGCTCGACGACAATGCGCATGTGCTGGTGCACTGGACCGGCGGGGCGCGCGGCACGATCCTCGCCAGCCAGACCTCGCCCGGCCACTACAATGATCTCTCGGTGCGCATCTATGGCGACAAAGCCGGGCTCGAATGGTCGGGCGGCCGGCCGGAAGAACTGCGCTTCTCCATCTACGGCGAGGAAACCCGCACGCTGGTGCGCGGCGGCCATGGCTCGACGACGGAAAGCCAACGCGTGTCGCGCATGCCGGCGGCGCATCCGGAAGGCTATATCGAGGCCTTCGCCAATTTCTACCGCGACGCCGCCGATATCATTCGCGCCCATCGCTCTGGTGGGGTGGTGGATGCGGCGCGCGCGGCGCAGGTGCCCGATGTGGTGGAGGGCGCGCGCGGGGTGAAGTTTGTTGCGGCGGCGGTGGAGTCGAATGCGGCTGGTGGGGCTTGGACGGCGGCAAGGTTCGGGTGAGGCGAGCTATCCCTTGATCGCCGAGCCGACGATGGAATCGACGAAGAAGCGCTGCAGGAAGACGAACAGGATGAGCGGCGGCAGCACGGCCAGCGTCGCGCCGGCCATCACCAAGCCGGTGTTGACCGCACCTCTGTTGTAGCTGAGCAAGCGGCTCAGGCTGATTACGATCGGATAGGCGTCGGCATTGCCCTGCAGCACGGTCAGCGGCCACAGATAGCTGTTCCAGTGATAGACGAAGGCGAAGAGGGCCAGAGCCGCGATTGCGGGTGCGATGCTGGGCGCGACGATCTTGTAGAGGATCAAGAACTCCGAGGCGCCGTCCATGCGCGCGGCGTCGATGAGTTCGTCGGGCACGCCGGAGATGAACTGGCGCATCAGGAAGATGCCGAAAGCATTGGCGAGATTGGGCACGATGATGCCGGCGAGGCTGGCGTTGAGGCCGACCGAGCCGACCAGGCGGTAGAGCGGGATCAGCGTCACGATCGGCGGCAGGAACATGGTGGCGATCAGCAGAGAAAACAGCAGCGACTTGGCGGGGAAGTGGTATTTGGCGAAGGCGTAGCCGGCCATCATGCTGGTCAGCAGGATGCCGGCGGTGGTGATCGAGGCGATGACCAGGGAATTCCACATCGAGCGGCCGACATTGACCACGCCCGACACCTTCTCATAGGCGTCGAGGCTCGGCGTAAGGGGGATCCACACCGGCGGCACCTGCATGCTCTCAGCCGGCGTCTTGAGGCTCGACAGCACCATCCACACCAGCGGGAAGGCCGAGGCGACGGCGACCAGCAGCATCAGCGTCGCCAGCAGCGCCTTGCGGCCGGACAGGCGTCTGCGCGACAGCCGGCTCGACGATTCCGCACTCATTCGTCGTTCTTCCGGTTGGCGAAGGCAAACAGCGCGCAGACGACGACGATCAGCGAAAGCATCAGCATGACCGCCATGGCCGAACCCAGTCCGCCCTGTGCGCGCTCGATGCCGACGCGGCGGATGTGGTAGGTGAGCACATTGGTCGAGCCGACCGGCCCGCCCTGCGTGATCAGCGCCACGGGCTCGAACACCTGCACGGCGTTGATGATGGCGATGACGGCGCTGAACAGAAGCGTGCGCCGCATCAGCGGCAGGGTGATGAAGCGGAACTGCTCGATGCGGCTGGCGCCATCGAGCTTCGCCGCCTCGTAGAGGCTGCCTTGGATCTGCGTCAGCCCGGCGATCGCCAGCACGGTGAAATAGCCAACCTGCTGCCAGACATTGAGGAAGACGATGGAGATCAGCGCCGAGCGCGGTGACGACAGAAAGGGCTGTGGTCCCACGCCGATTAGGCCGAGCATCTGATTGAGCGGGCCTTCGCTCGGCGAATAGAGTTTCGACCAGACCAGCGCCACGGCGATCATCGGCACCATGTAGGTGGCAAACAGCACCGTGCGCAGCGCCGTGCCGCCGGCGACATCGCGCTGGTAGACCATCAGCCCAAAGGCCACCGACAGCGGCAGGATGAGGATGACGGAGAGCGCGGTGTAGATCGCGGTGTTAGCCAGCGCGCCCTTGAAGTCGCGGCCGACCGAGGAGACCCCAAAAATCTCGCGGAAATTGTCGAGGCCGATAAAGCCGGCGCTGGAAAACGGCGTCTGCGTCGACCAGTCCTGGAACGACAGCCAGACTGTGAGCAGCATCGGCAACAGGATGAAGATGCCGATCAGCGTCACGGCGGGCGCCAGCATGATGCCCGCCGAGGCACGGTACCTCTGAATCATTATTTGGCGGCGCGCTCCAGGATCGAAATGGCGTCGGCCTGCGCCGTCGCCTGCGCATCCTTGGCCGAGACCTGGCCATACTGCAACGCCTCGAGCGTCTGCTGCAGCGATTCCGAGAATTCCTGGCCGCCCGGCACCACCGGGAACGGCTTGGCGTCGGTGAGCACGCTGACATAGCCGGAGAGGAATTCCGAGCCGAGCTTGTCCTTGTGCGCCTCGATGTCGGAGAGGCGTGAGGGCAGGATGCCCATCGACATGAGGATATCCGACATCGCGGAAGCGCCGTTCTTGCCGGACTTTGGATTGTTCAGCCAGGCGAGGAAGTCCCACGCCGCCTTCTGCTCGGCGGCACCTGCATTGGCGTTGACTACGGTCATCCAGGAGTAGGAGATCGAATGCGGCTTGTCGCCGCTGGGGCCGACGGGAAGCGGCGCCGTTGCAATGTCGGCGAACTTGTCGCCCATGCCGGCCTTCAGTGCGCTCTCCCACCAATTGGCCATGATGATCATGCCGGTCTTGCCGGAGACGAAATTGTCGAGGAAGGGGCCGGTGGTGTTGGCGTCGGCTGTCGCCATCGAAGGCACGCTGGCGCCGGACTTGATCAGGTCTTCATAGAGCTGGAAAGTCTCCGCGGCCTGCGGGCTGTCGAGCACCGGCTTGCCGTCCTTGACCAGGTCGCCGCCATTGGAGACCAGCAGCGAGGCGAAGGGATGAACGACACCGGCGGCCCATGAATTGATCATGCCGAAGCCTTGCTGTCCCGCATCCTTGTTGGTCAGCTTCTTGGCCGCATCCTTGAACTCGTCCCAGGTCTTGGGTGGCGCCGCGATGCCGGCCTGCTTGAACAGCGCCTTGTTATAGTTCAGCGCATAGACGTCGATTTCGTTGGGGATGCCGTAGAGCGTGCCGCCGACCGAGGCGGCGCTGGTGACGCCCGCCGGCCAGGCGGCCTTGACCTCGCTGGCCACCGCATCGGGAGCGGGCGCGACCAGCTTGTCGCGCGCCAGTTCCGGCAACCAGAGATCGTAAATGCCGCCGATCGTCGGACCGTCCGCGCCGCCGCCTTGCGAGCGCAGCGTGGTCAGGAGGTCGCCGAAGGGGACGGCACGCACGGTGACGCTGACATCCGGATTGGTCTTGGCATAATCCTTGGCCGCCGCTTCCAGCAGCGCCACCGTCTCCGGCGACCAGTGGGTGAGATAGGAGATGTTGACCGACTGCGCCCAGGCCGTGGCGGGCAGGATGGCGAGGCCTGCGGCCAGTGCCAGTTTCGACGTCCAGGCAAACGACATTCCTCATCCTCCCTATTGGTTCGCATGAGGTTATGACAAGTCAGCGCGGCGACGCAAGGGCTTGCTGGCGAAAAAGTCTCACATGGTACGGTCACAGATTTCTTTGCGGCGCTGGAATGTGGGTATTTGTCGTTACGTAACAAACAGTTGCGGGTACTGCAATGTCGTGAGCGGGCCAACGCCGCCATTCCTGAGGCGCAGCAGACCTCTTGCGAATACCGCTATGTCGTTATAATGACTTTTGCCGAACCAATGACTTCTCACGGCACGGAAACGCCGCGGGACGCCAAGGACAGAGAACAATGGGAGACTGGCGATGAGCATGCTTTCACTTCACCGGCGCGCAGCACTTGGGCTGATCGGCGGCCTTGCCGCCGCCTGCGCCGGCGTCTTCGCCTCATTGCCGGCGCGAGCCGCCGACAGCACGGTGACGCTGTGGAGCTGGCGCACCGAGGACGAGGCCGCGATGCGCCGCATCTTCGATGCCTTCGAGGTGAAGAATCCCGGCATCAAGGTCGCCATCCAGTTCACGCCCGATGCCGACTACCAGAACCGGCTGAGCACGGCGCTGCGCGGCGGGCGCGGGCCTGACATCGCCCAGCTCAAGGCCTATGGCGAATTGCAGCCCTTCGTCGAGGCGGGCTATCTCGACGCGCTGGACGACAGCGTGCCGGAGCTGAAGAACATGGAGGACGCGGCGCTTGGCGGCGCTCGCGGCCGCAGCGACGGCAAGCTCTACGGCGTGCCCTACTCGGTGCCGATGATGGGCGTCTTCTACAACCAGGATATCTTCGCCGCCCAGGGCATCGAGATCCCCAAGACCTACAAGGATTTCACCGCCGTCTGCGAGAAGCTGAAGGCGGCCGGCATCACCCCGATCGCCACCGGTGGCGCCAACGGCTCGGCCTGGGAACTGGAGATCGCCGTCGGCGTCGTCGGCCCGACCGTCTATGGTCCCGGCTTCTACGACGAGATGATGAGCGGCAAGGCGACCTTCGAGGATCAGCGCTATGTGGCGGCGCTGAAGCGCTTCGCCGAGCTGAACCCTTATTTCCCCGACGGCTTCGCCGGCATCGACTACACCACCGCCACGCAGCAGTTCATCGGCGGCAAGGCGGCGATGTTCCTCGGCGGTTCGTTCGAGAACGGCAGCTTCAAGGCGCAGAACCCGAAGCTGAAATTCTCGATCTTCCCGTTCCCCGCCGACGATGCCGGGGCAAAACTCTACACCTCGGCCTTCTCCGACGGCTCCTATGGCCTGGTCTCCGAGAGCCAGAACAAGGAAGCCGCGACCAAGGTGCTGGGCTTCATGGCTTCGGCAGAGTTCGCGCAGATGTTCGCCGACGAGCTCGGCTGGCCGCCGGCCCGCACGGATGTGACGGTGAAGGATCCAGTGCTGGCCGCGATGATGGAGATGGCGAAGAATTCGACGCCGTATCTGACGCTGGTCGGCTTCCGCTGGCAGTCGCCGACGGCGTCTTCGGTGCTGCAGTCGGAGATCATCGACATGGTCGAAGGCAACATCGCGCCGGAGAAGCTGGCGGCCGACATGCAGGCCGCGGTCGCCACCTGGTTCAAGCCGAAGCAGTAGGCGCGGCCGGTCGCAAAAGCGGCCGGCCTCTCACGGACCAGAAAAGCGCATGAGCACCCTTCGCCGCACCAGCAGCCTTCGCCGCACGCAGCAGCGCATGGCCGTGCTGTTCATCCTGCCGGCGCTGGCGGTCTATGCGCTGTTCGTCCTCTATCCCCTCGGGATGTCGCTGTGGGGCAGCTTCTTCGTCTGGAAGGGGCTGCGCATGGTCGAGTTCGCCGGCCTGTTGAATTTTTCGCGGCTGTTCGCTTTCCCGAGCGGCGCGCGGATCTACGGCGCGCTGTGGCACAACACCGCCTGGTTCTTCGGCATCATGGTCTTCCAAAATGGCCTCGGCCTGTTGTTTGCCTGGCTGCTGTTCCTGCGCGACAAGGGTGCGGCCTTCTTCCAGTCGGTGTTCTTCTTTCCGGCGGTGCTGAGCCCGGTCATCGTCGGCGCGCTGTGGCGGTTGCTTTTGGCACCGGGCGGCGTCGTCGAATGGGCGCTGAACGGGCTCGGCCTGCACCAGGGCAGCCTGACTGTGCTCGGCAACAGCCACACCGCGCTCGCCATGCTGATCGCCGTCGATGCCTGGAACTGGATGGGCCTGCCGGTGCTGATCTACACGGCAGGTCTGCGGCAGATTTCCGGCCAGATTTTCGAGGCGGCAAAACTTGACGGCGCAGGCAATGCGCGCATGCTGTTCTCGATCGCGCTGCCGCTGTTGATGCCGGCGCTGGGCACGCTGACGACGCTGTCGTTCATCAACACCTTCAACCAGTTCGACATCGTCTATGTCATGCAGGGCGTGCAGGGCAATCCGAGCTATTCGACCGACACGCTGGTGACCTACTTCTACCGGCTGGCCTTCGGCGCGGAAGGCGCTGTCGGCATCACCGATATCGGTCTGGCTTTGGCGCTCGGCAGCGTGCTGTTTTTGATCCTCAGCATCGGCACGCTCATGATGCTGCGCTTCTTCGACCGCCGCACGGTGCAGCTATGAGCGCGCTGGCGATTTCGCAAAGACCGGCCATCTCTCGGCAGCTGGCGCGGCTGCCCGGCTGGACGGTGCTGATCGCATGGACGGCGGCTGTGCTGTTGCCGCTCTACATCCTTGTCGTCTCCTGTTTCAAGACCACGGCCGAGATCTACGACAACAGGCTCGGCCTGCCGCAAAGCTTTGCCTTCGACAATTTCATCAACGCCTGGACGCGCGCCGATCTCGGCCAGAATTTCATCAACAGCCTGATCGTCACGGGCGGCGCGGTCATCCTCACCATCGTCCTCTCGGCGATGGCCGCCTATCCGCTCAGCCGCTACAAGCTTGGCTGGAATGCCATCATGCTCGGCCTGTTCCTGTCCGGCATCATGCTGCCGATCCGGCTCGCCTCGGTCGAACTGTTCACGCTGATGCGCAATCTTGGCCTGCTGGATTCGCTGACCGGGCTGATCCTGGTCTATTCGGCGATCCGCATTCCCTTCGCCGTGTTCATCTTCGCCAATTTCATGCGCGTCTTACCCTCCGAGTTGGACGAGGCGGCGCGCATGGACGGCGCCGGCGAGGTGCGCATCCTGTTCCAGATCATCCTGCCGATGGTCAAGCCGGCGGTGTCGATCGTGGCCATCTTCACCGCGATCGCGGTGTGGAACGATTTCTTCTTCCCGCTGATCTTCATCTTCGACGACCGCTACAAGACGGTGCCGCTGGCGATCAGCGTCTTCGTCGGCCAGTTCCGCACCGACTGGGGCCTGGTGTTCGCCTCGCTGGCGATATCCATGGCGCCCATCCTGATCATGTATCGTCTGCTGGCGCGGCAGATTCGCGAAGGCGTCGGCACCGGAGGGGGCATGAAATGATCGAAGACAGGATTTATGCGGCGAAATCCATCCTGGTGGTCGGCGCACACGCCTTCGATGCCGAGGTGATGGCCGGGCCGCTGGCGGCCGCTGCCGTCAAGCGCGGCGCCACGGTGACCTTCCTGCATCTGACCATGGGTGAGCAGGGCCATCCGTACCTGGTTCCCGCGCATTATTGCGTGCAGAAGGAAGAGGAAGCGGGCAGCGCGGCGGAGCGGCTCGGCGTCGCCATGCGTAGCTTTGGCCTGCGCGACGGCTTCCTGCCCACAGACGATCAGACGGCGCTCGAAGTGGGCGACATCATTCGCGAGCTGAAACCCGAGATCGTCATCACCCATTGGCATGGCAGCTGGCACAAGGACCATCGCGCCGCCGCGCATTTGACGAAGACCGGTATCTTCTTCGCCGGACTGCCGACCGTTGCCAGCGACCATCCGGCGCACACGCCGCAACTGCTGCTGTTCGGCGAGAACTGGGAGGACGATGACGGCTTCCGGCCCGAGCATCTCGTCGATGTCAGCGACGGGTTCGAGGCCTGGCGCGACGCGGTCATGGAGTATGAGCTGGCGCGCGGCCTGAGCAGCTTCCCCTATGTCGACTATTACAGTTCGCTCTACCGGCTGCGCGGCTGCCTGCGTGGCACGCGCCATGCGCAGGCCTTCGCGGCGGCGTCGCATTCGTGGAATGCCGGCAGCGGCCTGTTCTCGCTCCCCTTCGGCAAAGGGTCCGGTCGATGAGGCGGGTACTCGCCATCGATCTCGGCGGCACCAATCTGCGCGCCGCCGTATCTACGGGCGATGTCGGTGCGTTGGAGGCGCTGGGCAGCGAGCCGGCGCCGGCAACCCTTGGTGCCTTCATTGCGCGCATCGACGCGCTGTGCGCTGAGGCCGGGTCGGTCTCAGCGCTTGGCATCGCGGTGCCGGGTCTGGTCGAGGGCTCAATCTGCCGCTGGATCCCCAACTTGCCGTTCCTCGACGGCGTCGATATCCAGCCGCTGTTTCCCAAACTGCGCGTAGCGCTCGGCAATGACGCGCAGATTGCGCTGCTGGCGGAGGCTGTCGAAGGCAGTGCGAAAAACATGTCGGATGCGATCCTGCTCGCCATCGGCACCGGCATCGGTTCGGCGGTGCTGGCCAATGGCCGCATCGTTGCCGGCGCGCATGGCGGCGCCTGCTCGTTCGGCTGGGCCTGCGCCGACGTGAGGGATCATGGTGAAGAGCGCAGCGGCTGGCTGGAGCGCGTCGCGTCGGGCCGGGCGCTTGATGCCCTTGCCGGACAGATCGGCCTTGCCGACGGCCGCCAGCTGATCGCCGCTGCCCAGGCCGGCGAACTGGCCGCACTCACCTTGCTTGAACTGCCGGCGCGACAGCTCGGCACCGCGCTTGCAGGCGCTGTCGCGCTGCTCGATCCGCAAGCGGTTCTGATTTCGGGTGGTTTGGCGGAGGCGCTGGATGTGATCCGGCCGCCGCTGCTTGCAGCGCTGCGACGCCAACTGCCGCCGCATCTGCGCGGCATCGACGTCAAGCCCGGAAAATTCGGTCCCCGCGCCGGCCTCGTCGGCGCGGCGCTGGCCGGCGCCGTTGGGCAAGGGTGGAGGCATGTGCGATGAGCGAAGCAAGCTTTCAGCAGCCGGACCGCAGACGGCCGGAGCCGCTCTGGTATCAGGTCGAAGAGGCGATCCGCGCCATCGTCAAGAGCGGCGAATGGGCAACGGGCGACCAGATCCCGGCGGAGGACAGGCTGTGCGCCCTGTTCGGCGTCAGCCGCATCACGCTGCGCCACGCCTTGCGCAACCTCGAGGAGGCCGGGCTGCTCAGGCGCGAACATGGCCGCGGCACGTTCGTGCGCTCGACCACGCTGGTCGCCGGCACGCGCGAGCTGACCAGCTTTACCCAGGAGATGGGCAATATGGGCGTGGTCGCGGGCTCGCGTCTGCTCGACTGCAGCCTGACCACCGCCAACGCGGCGGCTGCCGGCGCGCTGGAGATCGAAGAGGGCGATCCGGTGGTGCGCATTCGCAGGCTGCGGCTCGGCAACAACGAGCCGATCGGCATCCAGACGGCGCAGCTGTCGGCCGTGCGCGTGGCGGGCTTCCTCGATGCCGGCCTGCTGCAGGGCTCGCTCTACGAGGCGCTGGAGCGCCATTACGGCATCGTGCCGGTGGCCGCGCGGGAGAACTACCGGGTCGGCGCGGTCGGCGCGGCGGACGCCGAACTGCTCGACCTCGCTGTCGGCAGCCCGGCCTTCGTCGTCGAACGCATCACCACCGACGAGCGCGGCCCGTTCGAATTCACCGTCTCGATCATGCGCGGCGACCGCTACGAAATCCGCTCGACGCTGCGCGCCGGACGCGTGCCGCTGAACCCGAGAAGCTGATCCATTCCAGACCGACACAGCAAACAGGAGTACCCACGTGTCCGATCTCTACATCCACCGTCTCGCCACCCTCATCGACCAGGCTGCGAAAGCCAATGAAGAGGCCTTTGGCCAGGCCGCCAGCCGCTTTGCCGACTCGCTCGAGGGCGGCGGGCTGGTGCATCTCTATGGCTCCGGCCATTCGGTGCTGCCGGTGCAGGAAGTGTTTCCGCGCTATGGCAGCTATGTCGGTTTCAACCCGCTGACCGACCCGCGCGTGATGTGGCACAATGTGCTCGGCGCCGGCGGCGTGCGCGAGCTTTTGTGGCTGGAGCGAACCGAAAATTACGCCGAAAAATTCCTCGACCACCAGCCGCTCAACAAGGGCGATTCCATCATCATCTTCGGCCATAGCGGCCTCAATTCGTCGGGCATCGACACGGCCCTCTATGCCAGGAAGCGCGGCATGTTCGTCGTCGCTGTCACCAGCAAGAACAATCTGGACAAGCCGGCGACGCACTCGTCCGGCAAGCGGCTGGCGGATGCCGCCGACCTCGTCATCGACACCTGTTCGCCGATCGAGGACGCCATCGTGCCGGTCGAGGGCTGGAGCCGGCCGGTGTCGGGCTCATCGACGGTGCTTGCCATGATCCTGGCGCATGAGCTGATCGCGCGCACGGCCGAGCAGCTCGCCAAGCGCGGCATCGAACTGCCGGTCTTCGCCTCGCCGACCATTGCCGGCGTGACGCTGCACGACACCGACGTCATCTACGGCGTCTACCGCGAGCGCATGCTGGAGGCGCAGCAGAAGCACCTGCCGACCTTCCAGGCAACGATGCGCGGAGAGTGAAAAAAGGGAGGCCCGGCACATGCCGGGCCTCCGACGTCTCGTTCCGCAATTCCTATCCTCTCAACGCCGCTTCGGGCGCCCGGCAGGCGATTTGTTGCCGCGCGGGCCGCTCTGAACCGGCGTGTTGCCCTGGTTTTCCTCCGACAGCTTGCGCCAGCGGGCAAGGCGCTCAGGGTCGAGCGTACCCGCCTTCAACGCAGCCTGCACCGCGCAGCCCGGTTCGTGGACATGGGTGCAGTCGCGGAATTTGCACAGCGGTGCGAGCTCGGTGATTTCGGCAAACAGCGTGTCGATGCCGGAGGCGACGTCGCTGACATGCAGCGTGCGCATGCCCGGCGTGTCGATTACCCAGCAGCCACCGGCAATGGGGTGCAGCGACCGCGCCGTGGTGGTGTGGCGACCCTTGGCATCGTGTTCGCGGATGCCCGCCGTCTGTTGCGGCGATTGCTGCGCCGATCCGGCCAGCGTGTTGACCAGCGTCGATTTGCCGACCCCGGAGGAGCCGACCAGCGCCACCGTCTGCCCTGCGCCACACCAGGGAGCAAGCGCCGCTGCGGCATCGGCGACGCGCGGGTTCAGCATCACCACGGCCAGTCCACGCTGCAGGGCGGCGGCCTGGCTTTGGTAAGCCTCGGCATCGTCAGCGGTGTCGGCCTTGGTCAGCAGGATCACCGGCGTCGTTCCGGCCTCGTTGGCCAGCGCCAGATAGCGCTCGAGCCGGGCGATGTTGAAATCGGCATTGCAGGACGTCACGATAAACAGCGTGTCGACATTGGCCGCGGCCAGCTGCGGCACCCTGCCGCCCTGTGTGCGGCGCTCCAGCACCGTCTTGCGGGTCAGGCGGCGGCGCAGCAGATGCGTATGCGGCTCGACCAGCACCCAGTCGCCGACGGCATAGTCGCCGGTGTTGGCATTGGCCGGCAGCGTCAGATCCACTGGCCCTGACAGAGACAGACCGGCCAGGCGGTCACGGTGCACCGAGGCGATGCGCGTCGGCACGAGGTCTGCCTCATCGGCTTCAAGCTGGTCGCCGAAGAAATCCGTCCAGCCCAGGCTTGCGAGGGAGGCCGTCACGGCTTTGACCAGGGGGACGGCGTCACAGACATCGGAGAGTATCCTTTGGCAAAATGGGCGCGGACCCTCGGGGCGGTTGTTCAAGCCGTGTATGGGCGGCATGGCGGAATTTGGCAAGCCGAACCGCGCCGATGGCCGAGCCGTTTCGCGCACCACGTTGGAACGCATGGCGGCGGTGGTTCGTTGATGCGCTTACGCGTCGTTACTCTCAATGTCTGCAACACGGAAGGCGAACCGGAGCGCCTGGCGGCCATCAACCGGGAGCTGAGGCGGCTCGACCCCGATCTGTCGCTCTCCAGGACGTCGTCCAGACAGCCGATGTGAAATTCCTCGATACGCTGCCCGATGGTTTGGATTTGCATGCAACGCATCAAGCCTCTTCGTCGACCTCGAAGTTGGCAGGGACGGCTGAGGATGGCAGGTCGAGAAGCCCGCCAAAAGGGGGAGGGGATGGCCGGTACCGCAGGGGGCGGGGGGTTGGGATGGGGTTGCCTGAAGCACCGGCCAAAGCGGGACAAGTCCCACGCCCACAAGCTAGCAGAGGTTGGATCGGTTCATATGGTGTGATCGCGGACTGGCGCAAAAGCGCTTTCACATCCCCGCGCAGGCGTCGGCAACGAGCCCGCAACCGGGGGTTTCCGGTCGGTTGGTGGGTTGCGCAAGCGTCGGTTGAAGGCGCTGCGGGAGGCTGTCGTTTTTAGTGCGGTTCGAGTGCTATGCGCTCAGCGACAGGTGCTCAAGGCAGGGCAATCGCATGGCGCCACCACATGCGATTGTCCTGCTTACGCCACCGGCAGCGTTCGCCCCGCAATCAGATCCGCCGCCTTCTCCGCAATCATGACCACGGCGGCGTTGGTGTTCGACGACACGATGCTCGGCATGACCGAGCTGTCGCAGACGCGCAGGCCTTGCAGCCCGCGCACGCGAAGCTCGAGGTCGACGACGCTGTCGGCATCGCCGCCCATCCGGCAGGTGCCGACTGGGTGATAGGCGCTGCGGCCATGTTCTCGGGCGAAGGCTTCGAGTGCTGAGCGCCCCTGCATCGCCTTGCCGGGCAGATGCTCGCGGCTGATGTATCTGGCGAAGGCTGGCTGCGACAGGATTTCGCGGCTGATCTCGATGCCGTCGATGGCGCGTTCGAGATCATAGCGCTCGGCGAACGGGTTGGGGTCGATGATGGGCGCATCGCGCAGGTCCGCGGACTTGAGCGTGACGCTGCCGCGCGAACGCGGGCGCACATGGTAGGAGTTCAGCGTGCAGCCATTGCCGCCGGGAACCGAGCCGATGCCTTCCTCAACGCCGGCGCCGGGCAGGAAATGGAACTGGATGTCCGGCGTCTTCTCCGCGCGGTCGCCCCACCAGAAGCCGCCGGCCTCGACGATGTTGGAGGCCACCGGCCCCTTGCCGAACAGCGCATATTCAAGACCGGCGACCGCTTGCCAGCGCTTCTTCTTGTAACGGTCGATGCCGTGCGGTCCGTTGAGCTCGGCGACGACATCGACGTCCATGTGATCGTGCAGATTCTGGCCGACGTTTTTGGAATCGTGGACCACCTCGATGCCGTGCTGGCCGAGATGCACGGCCGGGCCGATGCCGGACAGCATCAGCAATTTCGGCGAGCCGATGGCGCCGGCGGCGACGATGACTTCGCGCTCGGCGCGGAGCAGTTCGGTGCGGCCATTGACGATGATCTCTACACCGATGGCGCGGCCGTTCTCGACCACGATGCGGCTGACCGAGGCGTCGGTGCGTAGCGTCAGATTCTTGCGGCCGAGCGCCGGCTTCAGATAGGCGACCGCCGTGCTCGAGCGTTTCCCCCGACGCGTCGTCGTCTGGTAGAAGCCGGCGCCCGCCTGCTTACCGGCGTTGAAGTCGGCGCGGAAAGGAAGGCCCGCCTGCTGCGCCGCCTTGACGAAGATGCGGGTCAGCGGATGCGGCGCGCCGCTGGAGACGCCGAGCGGGCCGTCAGTGCCGTGCTGCGCATCGGCAAAAGTGTCGTTGCCCTCGGAGCGGACGAAGTAGGGCAGCACGTCGGCATAGCTCCAGCCGGCACAGCCATTCTCAGTCGCCCAGCCGTCATAATCCTCAGGGCAACCGCGGGTGAACACCTGGGCGTTGATCGAGGAGCCGCCGCCCAGCACGCGGGCCTGCGGATAGACCATGGTGCGGCCGTCGATCTCCTTGCCGGGCGCGGTGTCATAACCCCAGATCAGCGGCCCCGACGTCATCTTGAAGAAGCCGACCGGCAAATGGATGTAGCGGTCGGTGTCGGGCGGACCGGCCTCGAGCAGCACGACGGACACGTCCGGGTCCTCGCTCAGCCGGGCGGCCAGAATGCAGCCAGCCGAACCGCCGCCGACAATGATGTAATCCGTCATTTCCACTCCCGGGTTCTCTTTGTTGGAGCATGATCTCCGGACAAAACGGTTTCCCGATTTGTCCGAGAAAACCGGTTCCCACTTCTAGGGATCATGCTCCGGCGGGCGATGAAAATCACCGCCCCTTCCTCTTGCGCGCGACGATCTCAAGTCGCTTGTGCCACGTCAAGAGAAAGGGTATGGTTATCGTGTTGAAGGGTTGTCGTACAAGTGGAGGAGCTTGACGATCCTCACCAGGAGGTCCCGGCCGCGCTCCCTGCGCAAGATGCCGGGCGGAACAGAATTCAATCGGGAGGTTTCGAGGTATGAACGACACGAAGAATTTTGCGGTCAACCGGCGCACGCTGATGATGGGCGCCACCGCCGGCGTGGCGGCACTCGCGATGCCGAGCGTGCTGCGCGCGCAGGAAAAGCCGACGCTGGTGACGTCGATCCGCTCGCTGTCCAACCCCTATCACGCGGTGTGGAAGACCGGCGCGGAAGCGTATGCCAAATGGGCCGGGCTGGAACACGTCACGCTGGTTTCGGAAGGCAACAGCGAGAAGGGCATTGCCGACATCAAGGCGATGCTGGCCAAGACCGGCGGCAACATGGTGCTGAATTCCGATCCCAACGACACGCCCGATGCGCGCCCGATCGTCGAGGCCTGCGCCAAGGCCGGCGCCTATGTGGTGACGCAGTGGAACAAGCCTGGGGATCTGCACCCGAAGGATTTCAACCCGAACTATGTCTCGCATATCGAGTTCGACGGCATCGACAGCGGCAAGACCATCGCCGAGATCCTGTTCAAGACCATTGGCGGCAAGGGCGGCATCGTAGCGCTCGGCGGCCTGATCTCGACCACGGCGGCGATCGAGCGCAAGAAGGGCCTCGACGCAGCCCTTGCTGCCAACCCAGACATCAAGCTGCTCGACTTCCAGGTCGCCAACTGGAAGTCGACCGAAGCCTTCGACCTGATGGGCAATCTGCTCACCCGCTTCGGCGACGACATCAAGGGCATCTGGGCGGCCAATGACGATATGGGCTCGGGCGCTCTGGAAGCGTTGCGTGCCGAAAATCTCGCCGGCAAGGTGCCGATCGTCGGCGTCGACGGCATCAAGACGGCGGTCGATGCGGTGCGCACCGGCGAATTCGCCTGCACGGTCACTTCGGATCCGTTCTGGCAGGGCGGCATGGGTCTAGCCATCGGCTACAACGCCAAGATCGGCAAGTTCGACCCGACCAAGGAGCCCCCGGAGCACCGCGAGTTCTACGGCAAGGCGGTGCTGATCTCGCACGACAATGTCGAGGAATATTACAAGACCAATGTCGATGCGAAGCCCGAGATCGACTGGAACGATCTGTGGGGCCGGGTCACCGGAGCAATCCGCACCTGATCCATCGGAGTGGGCTGCAACTCCCTGGCGGCCCGCTTCCTCCCGCAGCCGTCGCGATCCCCTTGTCGCGACGGCTGTCACCAGCAGACGGGAAGCGGTTTCTTGACAATCCATACAGAACCCCTGAAGTCCGTTTCGGACATCGAGCGGACGACGCCCATGACACCGTTCCCCGGCCGCATCGCGACATTCCTGGGCGGCAGGCGCTGGCGCAGCCTGGCGCCGCTGGCGGTGCTGATTGTACTCTGCGTACTCATCGCCATTGCCAACCCCAATTTCATCGAGCTGCGCAATCTGGTGCGGCTTGCGAATTCCGCCGCCGTGCCGCTGACGCTGGCGATGGGGCTGACCTTCATCATCCTGATGGGCAGCATCGACCTCGCAGTCGAAGGCACGCTTTCGGTGGCGGCGATGGTGCTTGTGCTGCTCGCCGCCAATGACGGCAACGGCAACGACTATGGCTGGTGGGCGGTGCTCGCTGCCATCGCCGCCGCCACCGCCATGGGCTTCGTCAGCGGTCTCGTCCAGACCATGCTGCGCATCCCGTCCTTCATGGGCACGCTCGGCATGTGGTTCATCGGCCTCGGCCTGTCGGTCTATATGCTGGGCGGCACGGCCATCAAGCTGAACGACGCCTCGATCCGCGACCTGGCCTTGCACCGTTTCCTCGGCCTGCCGGTGGCGGTCTGGGTCGCGTTCGGCGCCTTCCTGCTCGCCACCGTCATCCAGTACCACACCAAGCTCGGCCGCCACATATTGGCGATCGGCGGTGATGAGGATGTCGCCAAGCTCTCCGGCGTCAATGTCGTGCGCGTGCGCATCATCGCCTTTGCGCTGGCCGGGTTCTTCTTCGGCATTGCCGGTGTGCTGGCCGCGGCACAGCTCGGCCAGTCGCATGCCGTCATCGGCGACGGCAGGCTGTTTGCCGCGGTTACCGCAGTGGTCGTCGGCGGCACCGCTTTGACCGGCGGCGAGGGCGGTGTGGTCAACACGCTGATCGGTGTGCTGATCGTCACCGTGCTTGCCAATGGCATGATCCTGCTCGGCATCTCGCCCTACATCCAGCAGACGGTGCAGGGTCTGATGATCATCGCCGCGGTGGCGCTGTCGCTCGACCGTGTCCGCCTGAAAATCGTCAAGTGAACGCCATGCTGCAGGCGTCCAACATCATCAAGAATTTCCCCGGCGTCCAGGCGCTGCGCGACGTCTCCATCGAGGTGCGGCCCAATGAAGTTGTCGGGCTGATCGGCGAGAACGGCGCCGGCAAGTCGACGCTGATGCGGGTGCTGGCCGGCGGCTACCGGCCGGATGGCGGCTCGCTCACACTGGACGGCGAACAGCTGCGCATGCGCAACGCCCGTGATGCGGCCAGGCATGGCATCGGCATGGTGTTCCAGGAGCAGTCGCTGGTGCTGAACCTGACGGTTGCCGAAAACATCTATCTCGGCGGAGAGGACCGCTTCACCCGCTTCGGCCTCGTCAATTGGCGCGCCATGAACGCGGCGGCGCGGCGGCAACTGGCCAAGATCGGCATCGACATCGACGTCACCGCGCGCACCTCCGAACTCACCTTCGCGGCGCGCCAGATGGTCGAGCTCGCCAAGGCGCTGACCCTGGAGGAAGTGGTCGAGCGGCAGTTGCTGATCCTGCTCGACGAGCCGACCTCGGTGCTCAACGCCGCCGACATCGAGGTGCTGTTCGCGCGGGTGCGCTCGCTCAAATCCCGCGCCAGCTTCGTCTTCGTCTCGCACCGCCTCGACGAGGTGCTCAATATCTCCGACCGCGTCTACACGATGAAGGATGGCGCCGTCGTTGCCGGACATCGTGCAGCCGAAGTCACCGCGCCTGAGCTGCACGAGATCATGGTCGGGCGCGGCCTGCAGGCGGAGTATTATCGCGAGGCCCGCCAGCTGGCGCCGCGCGGTACCGTGATGGTCGAGGCCAAGGGCCTTAGCGCCAACGGTTTCTATCACGGCGTCGATCTCTCGATCCGGGCCGGCGAGATCGTCGGCATTGCCGGCGTTGTCGGCTCCGGCCGCGAGGAGGTGACGCGCACCCTTGGCGGCTTCGTCCAGCATGATGCCGGCGAGATGAAAATCGCCGGCGATGCCGTGCGCTTCTCCTCGCCGGAGCCGGCGGTGCGCAAGGGCGTCGGCTATGTCCCGCGCGAGCGCCGGCTCGAAGGGCTGGTGATGTTCCTGTCGATCGCGGAGAACATTTCGCTGGCCGATCTCTCCAGCGTCATGCGCCATGGCGCCATCGATTATGGCAAGGAGCGCCGGCTTGCCGCCGACTGGATCAAGCGGCTGCGCATCAAGGCGCCCGGCCCCGATGCCGCCTGCCGCAAGCTCAGCGGCGGCAACCAGCAGAAGGTGGTGCTGGCGCGCTGGATGACGGCGGGCTCGCGCATCCTGGTGCTCGACCATCCCACACGCGGGCTCGATGTCGGCGCCAAGGAAGAGGTCTACGAATTGGTGCGCGACCTCTCCGCGCAAGGCGTGGCGATCCTTTTGATTTCCGACACGCTGGAGGAAACGATCGGCCTGTCGCACCAGGTGCTGGTAATGCGCGATGGTGCAATCACCGCGCGCTTCGATGCCAGCCCGGGCAACAAGCCGAACCAGGTCGATCTTCTCAGGGCAATGGTGTGAGCCGATGAATGAAGCGTTCTCCATCAGGCGGGTTTTCGAGGGCAAGTGGACGCAAGGCGCCATTCCGCTGGTGCTGCTGGTCGGCCTGCTTTTGATCATCGAGATCGCCGCGCCCGGCTTCCTGACCGGCGAGACCGTGGCGCTTTTGTTTGCCAACACTGCCGTGCTGTTCATCCTGGCGACCGGCGTCACCTTCGCCATCCTGCTTGGCGGCATCGATTTGTCGATCCAGGCGGTGGCATCGCTGGCCAGCGTCATCCTGGCGCAATTGCTGCCTTCGCTCGGCCTTGCCGCCTTTCCGGTGGCGATCCTGTCGGGGCTTGCCTTCGGCATCCTGAGCGGCGTCGTCCACGTCAAGCTGCGCGTGCCGTCCTTCGTCGCGACACTCGCAACCGGCGGCGTCGTCACCGGCTTGGCGCTATGGGTCTCCAATGGCCGCGCCATCACCATCGAGGAGGCTGGTCGCGAAAACACCGCCTGGATCAACGCCACTGTCGCCGGCATTCCCGTGGTGGTGCTGATTTCGGCGGTGATCGGCATCGCCGCCTTTCTGGCGCTGCGCTACACACGCTTCGGTCGCCAGGCGATTGCGGTCGGCGCCGGCGAGCCGGCGGCGTGGGCCGCGGGCATCAATGTCGACCGCACCAAGATCATCGCCTTTGCCGCGTCGGGTATGCTCGCGGCCATCGCCGGCGTCGTGCTGGCGGCCAGGCTGTCGAGCGGCTCGCCGGTGCTGGCCAACCAGCTGCTGCTGCCGGCCATCGCCGCCGTCATTGTCGGCGGCACGGCGATCACCGGCGGGCTCGGCGGCGTTGCCCGCACGGCGGTCGGCGCGCTGATCATCTCGATCGTGCGCATCGGCATGACCTTTGTCGGCGTCAACATTTTCCTGGAAAACATGGTGTTCGGCGCGGTGCTGATCGCTGCCGTCGCCATCACCATCGACCGCAGCAAGATCGCGGTCATCAAGTGATCCCGCCTCCCGGGCAAGCGCGGACAGGACGGGACCGCATCGGCGCGAGGCCGATGCGGTCCGGCCCGATCGGATCACATCGTGTCGAGGCCGATCAGCTCGATCTTGTAGCCGTCGGGGTCTTCGACGAAAGCGATGTGGGTGGTGCCGTGCTGCATCGGGCCGGGCTTGCGCTGGATCTTGGCGCCGCGCTTTTCCAGTTCGGCGCAGACGGCGTAGATGTCGTTGACGCCGAGCGCCAGATGGCCGAAGCCGGTGCCGATCTCGTAGGGCTCCTCGCGGCCCCAGTTCAGCGTCAGCTCGACGACGGCTTCCTTTTCCTCGGGGCCGTAGCCGACAAAGGCGTTGGTGAACTTGCCGCCGGGGTAGTCGTCGCGGCGCAGCAGGGTCATGCCAAGCACCTCGGTGTAGAAGGCGATCGACTTGTCGAGGTCGAGCACCCTGATCATGGTGTGCATATAGCGAAAGCCCGGGGCGTCGCTCATTGGGGGAGTCCTCCGAATTCTGTGATTTGCGGGTCTGATCATCCACATCGAACGCTTGACGGCAAATGGCCTCGCTTGATGTTCTAAATCAGGGTTGTATGATAACACGACAACGCAGGTATTTGTCCAGTCGTTTTGCCAAGGGGCCCAGAGCCAATCCATGAATGCCGCGCCCTCCGCATCGCAGATCGCAGCCCTCGCCGGCCTGCTGCCGAATGGCGGGCTGCTGACCGATGAAGCGGATCTGGCGCGCTACAGCCGCGATTGGTCGGGCGATCATTTCGGCCGGCCGCTGGCGGTGGCGCGGCCCTCTTCGGTTGAGGAGATGTCGGCACTGATGCGGTTCTGCCATGCCGAGCGCATTCCGGTCGTGCCGCAAGGCGGCCTGACCGGGCTCGTCGGCGCCGCAGTGGCGGCGGATGGCGGCGAGATCGTCATCTCGCTGGAGCGCATGAACAAGATTCGCTCGATCAGCCCGATCGACTTTGCCATCGTGGTCGAGGCCGGCTGCATCCTCGAGGACGCCAAGCGCGAGGCTGAAGCGAGCGACTGCCTGCTGCCGATCACCTTCGGCGCGCAAGGCAGCTGCTGCATCGGCGGCAATGTCGCCACCAATGCCGGCGGCTTCAACGTGCTGCGCTACGGCATGACGCGCGACCTGGTGCTTGGCCTCGAAGTGGTGCTGGCCGACGGCCGCATCTGGAACGGGCTGAAAGTGCTGCGCAAGGACAATCGCGGCTATGATCTGAAGCAGATCTTCATCGGCTCGGAGGGCACGCTAGGCGTCGTCACCGCAGCGGCGCTGAAGCTGTTCCCCAAGCCGACGCAGATCGAAACCGCGCTGGTCGGCTTGCGCTCCGTCGAGGATGCGATGGCGCTCTATGCCCGCGCCCGGCGCGACTGCAGCGACCTGCTCACCGCCTTCGAGCTGATCCTGCGCGGCGGCATCGAGATCACCATGCGCGAAGGCCAGAATTTTCCCGATCCGCTCAGCCAGCCCTATCCCGTCTATGTGCTGATCGAGGTGTCGTCGGGCGGGCTGATCGACCTCTCCAATATGCTGCTGGGGTTTCTCGGCAGCGTCGAGGACATCGTCGAGGACGGCGTCATCGCTTCGACCAGGGCTCAAGGTGAGCGGTTGTGGCTCTACCGCGAGATCATGGTCGAGCGGCAGGGCAGGGGCGGGCGCTACTTGCGCACCGATGTGTCGGTGCCGATCTCCAGGCTTGCCGATTTCGTCACCGATGCGCTGGCCGCCTTGGAGAAAGCCCGGCCCGACGCGCTGGCCGTCACCTACGGCCATGTCGGCGACGGCAACATCCACCTCAACGTCGTGCCGCCGGAAGGCATGGGCACCGAGGCGATGGAACATCTGTTCGAGCAGGCGGAAGCCGAGATCTTCACCGTCGTCGATCGCTATGGCGGCTCTATCAGCGCCGAGCACGGCATCGGCCGGGTCAAGCAGAAGGCGTTCCTCGAACGCATCGATCCGGTGACGCTCGACCTCGCCGCCGGCATCAAGGACGCATTCGACCCGCGCCACATTCTCAGCAACGGCCGCATTCTGGCGTCCGCACCCGCCGTCGACTATAGGTGAGCGATGACGCTGAAACTCGACAAGGTCAATCGCGGCCCACACCTCTCCACTCTGGTGGCCAGTTCCATCTCGCGCGAGATCGCGCAAGGCCGGCTGAAGCCGGGTGACCAGCTGCCGACCGAGGCGGCGCTGGCAACCACTTTCGGGGTCAGCCGCAACGTGGTGCGCGAGGCGATCGCGCGGCTGCGCTCGGAAGGCCGAATCTGGTCGCAGCAGGGGCGCGGCGCCTTCGTGGTCGAGAGCAACAACCCGACGGTGCTGACCATCGACCATGAGACGCTGCAGCGCGCCGACTCGTTTCGCAATCTGTTCGAACTGCGTGGCATCCTCGAAGTGCAGGCGGCGGCCCTTGCCGCAAAACGGCGCAGCGACGCCGATCTCAAAGCCATGGGCGATGCGCTGTCCGGCATGCGCGCCGCCCCCTATGGCAGCGTCGCCTGGCTGCGCAGCGACCTCGAATTCCACCGCACCGTCGCCGAGGCGACGCGCAATTCCTACATGGGCCAATTCCTGGTCTTCGTGTCCGAGCGGGTGCGCGAAAGCATTCTCGCTGCCGGCAACCAGCAAAAGTCGGACGACATGGCCCGCATCACGCTCGGCGAACATGAGCGCATCCTGAGAGCGATCCGTGCCGGCGACGCCGAAGGGGCGCAAGCCGCGATGCGCGACCATCTGGCGGGCGCGGCGCTGCGGGTGGGGTTGCATGAGGGGGAAGCTGCGGAGATAGCGCCGGGGCCCGAGGCAGCGTCTCCGGTACGGCATTCGCGGTTGCGGAAGGCTGTGCGCGGGCAGGCTTAGGGATAGCCTTGCCTTGTCCGCGCGCTGGGCCAATCGCCTATGGCGGCGCTGACCCCCACTCCGTCTCGGCTTCGCCGAGCCACCTTGCCGGGGCGAGCCACGGGTCTCGCCCGTCCTTCGGACCCCCCATTTCATGGGGGATGAGGAAATGCCAATCTCCGAGATCGCAGCCCTTCAAAAGCTTTGGTTTCCTCTCCCCCACGAATGTGGGGGTAGAGGTGGCTCGGCGAAGCCGAGACGGAGTGGGGGAGCGCCATATCAGATTTCACACGGTCGTCGGCTCAACCAGCTCAGGGCCGGAGATAGGCCGCCACCCCACCGCGCTATTTCAGCGGCAGAAACAGCTCAAGCACCACTTCGCGCACCGGTCCGTTCGACGAAAAGTGCCGCTGGCAATAGATCGGAAAGTCGCGCGCCTCCTCGCCGCTGGCCGGAAGCCATTCGCGGTAGAGGTAGAGCGCTGCGGGCTCGAGATTGTTGGTGTTGCCGGGATAGCGCAGCACCGCGCAGCGTCCGCCGGGGATCACGCCGGCCTTCATCTGCGCGGCCTCGATCGGCCCGCCTTCTACCGGCAGGTCGGTTCCGGCACAAATATCCATGCTGTAATCGGCCGGGTTCGCCGGCTCCCTTTCGGAACGGAAGATGTTGAAGGTCGGGCTTGTCTCGGGCGAGAGCCCGGCCGCCTTGCGCCAGGCGATGAAGCGCTGGATGGTGTCCTGGAGCGTCGCCCGGTCGCCGCGATGCTCCATGATCGCCACCGGCGTCGGCGGCACATCGCGGATCATCACGTCGGCGGGTTCGAAGATTATCTGCATGAGCGTGGTCCTTGCTTTGTCGAGCGGCCCGAAGGCCATGAGCCACGCCCCCCAGTCGGGAGACTTCCGGAACGACGAAGGCGATTGTCCGAACCGTTGCCGAAAGGCGCGGGCGAAGGCATCCGGTGCGTCGTAACCGGCATCCATCGCTATGTCGGTGACGCTTTGGGCGTCGCTCTCGGCAAGCCGGTACGAAGCGCGCTTCAGGCGGGCGAGCTGGACATAGCGATGCACGGACAAGCCGAAGGTTGACGTGAACTGCCGGTGGAAATGGTATTTCGAGAACGCCGCGACGCCGCTCAACGCTTCCAGGCCCAGATCGCCGTCCAGATGCTGGTCGATGTGGTCCAGCACCCGCTGCATCCGGGCATGGTAGTTTTCAAGTGCCGTCTTCATCGTCTCGTCCTGCGTGGCGACACCAGATAGGCGCTCTTGGAGATGTCGCGCTCGACCGATCTTGCGGTTTGGCATGGATGGAGGGGTGCGGCCAGCGGTGGCGAGAGGCGCGCCCGATCTGCCGAGGGGGCCGGCGCCGCCGGTGCCATGAAGGAGTCGGTGTACGGTCTCATTGAGCCGTTTCGTCGGAATCCTTGGCCGGTTTTCCACCGATCAGGCCCGTTATCCCCAGAAAGCCTTGAAACGAATCGGTTTTTCGGCCGGGACTCTTGTCACCGAGTCATGAAATCAGGATCAATTGACATTCCAGCGCGATGGAGGGGTGAGTCGGCCCGCAAAAGCGCTCACACCCCGCCCCACCGGGCGTCGCTGGATGGCGCACCCCTGCTACGGGTGCCTTCTTCCCCGAGCCATCCGGGGAAGTCGTATCAAAGCGGAAGAATCCGCTCAGCCACTATGAATATGCGCAAACGCATAATTTTCCAGCGCAAAATAGGCGTTTTCGCATTTTTCCACTTCCATTGAGAAAACTAGCCTGCTGGCGCGTCAGACTATCGCATCTCACGCATGGGCGCCTCCGCCAGCGACACCCCGTTCAACTCGCGGCAAAAACCGAAAACGCCAGCACAATTTCTCCGCTAGTCGCCGGCATGCTCTCACGGCAGAGTGTGGCCATTTGCAATCTCTACAATCTCACCACGTCTCAAGAGCCATCCGCCAGTGGACGCGGACGTTCGGGACATTCTGGGCAACCTTGATCCATCAGTTGATATCCCAACATGCCTGGGCCCGTGGTCCGCAGTGCCTCGGACGGGCAGCGCGAGATGGCGAAGTTGCTCTGGGGTATGCCGACGCCGGCCGAGCGGGTGAAGGGCAAGGCGGACTATGGCACCACCAACATCCGCAACCCGCAATATGGCCATTGGCAGCAGTATGTCGGTGTCGAGAACCGCTGCGTGGTGCCGGTTACGACCTTCGCAGAACCCAGCCCAACGCCCGGCGACAAAGACCCCGAGACAGGCGTCCAGCGGAACTATTGGTTCGCGCTCAATGAGGAGCGCCCGCTGTTCTTCTTCGCTGGCCTCTGGACGGCGTGGCATGGGGTGCGAAAGGTCAAGGACGGCCCCAGCGACTTCGAGCTCTACGGATTCATGACCACCGAGCCCAATGCTCTCATCAAGCCGATCCACGAAAAGGCGATGCCGGTGATCCTGAGGACGCAAGAGGAGACGGAGACGTGGCTGACCGCGCCATGGTCCGAGGCCAAGCGGCTGCAGCGCACTGCGCCGGACGATGCCCTTGTGATTGTCGAGAAGCCTGCCACGCAGATCAAGTTTCCCACTCAAGCGCCGCCGGCGCCGGCTCAAGGCTCGCTGTTTTAGGCCTAAGCGGAATCAGGACCGAAAGCCAAATTGGCGCAGGGTGTCGTCCGAACAGGGTTTCACCGCGTCAACCGAATCTGCGATGGTGTTCGTCCCTGTAAAGTGGCGTGCCTTCGCGCCGTCACACATGAAATTGGTGCCGCCCGGTAAGGCGCAAATGGCATCGCTCTTTCGCACCATAATCAAGCCGCCACTCTCCTTTCCCCGCCAGACTAGGCATCCCGGGAAGCGTCTCGACAGTTCGTACGGTAGGTTAGGGCGGACGGTCTGGAGAGAGTCGACATCGCAGATCGTGAGCATGTCAGCGCCGTTGGTAAGCGGTGTGTTGGGGTCTGCGAACATCTTGCGGAGGTCAACCATCCTGCCTTGTGAGCAGGCGCGGGTGGCATTGAAGTCTATTTTGACTTCCTGCGATGGCGGGAAAAAGAAGTTGCGTCCCAGTTCTTTAAGGTAGTTTCCAAACTCCCCCAGGGGGCCGCCTGCAATCCCGAGGACGATAGCCGCCAAGATCCCTGTCCCTGCAATCCACGTAATCCACGAGCGAGGCTTCTTCGATGAATCAGCCATGTGGAGCGATCATAAAGACGAATTGGACCTCGCCTACCATGTACGAAAGCCGCAACCAGCCAGTCTCCTTCCCAACGCGGCAGGCAAAGGCGCCATCGACAATCTCGGTGCGCTCCTCTTTGTTTTCTGAGGGTTTAAGGAACCCATCGATACAGGTTGCCGTCAGTTTGTCGAAGCTCTTGATGACAGCGGGGAGTTCTGCTTTCGCTTTGGCAACTTCGCTTTGGTCCGCGTCTGGCGTTGTCGAGCTCGCCGCCAAATTCTGAAGGACGGCCACTAAGCTTTCCGGATCGCCGGCCCGAATAAATTCCCTGATGATGGCGTCGTGCTTCAGATCGCCCTCTAGTGCCTGCACTGTAATTTGGCACCACTGTCGTTGCACATCTACAGTAGACCAGCAGGCGGTGGCATTGTTCACCACGGCTCCATGTTCTTGGACGGGACCACGTTCGAGATCACAGGTGCATTTCTCTCGGGACGCATCTTCCCCGTGGGCCGACAAAGTCCAGCCCGCTAGAGCCAACGCGAAAGCGGCAGCCACAATAGCTTTCAACATTGAGCCCCTTCCTCAAAATCATCCTGAAGTAATCACGCTGTGTCCAAAAACACAAAGCGAAAGTAGAACGGCCTTGGGGTCCATCACGTCTCGTCACGCCAAATCACTCTGCGCACCATTCGGATTTCAACAAGCCGTCTCACGCGTATTTTCATGCTCTCCGACGCGCTGGGCAGCAGGATGTCGACGTCAAGCTCGCGGCGTTTGCACCGCTCGCAACGCATGTGCCGGTCAACGTCCCAAAACGGAATGTCTCCAACCAGCTTGGCAAGGTCGCCAGGCAGATAGTGGCGCGTGATGTTGCAGTTGAAGCAGCGGACACGGATCAGCTGCCCAACCTCATGTGCTTTGCTCAGGGTCTGCACAAGGCGGCGGGGTTTTCTGGGCTGCTCGGGCATATTAGAAAATAGGAATGAGTTCCTCGCCGAGTCAATTCGTCCTTGACATTTATGTTCTCTTTTTGTTCACTGTGACCATGCATCGCTTGGAGTAATCGCTATGGACCGCATCGTGACACTAAACAGTCGGCAGGAAGCCGCTCCAAGCTCACGCCGAAGATTTCATCGCCGTCCACAAGGGCGATGTGATGAAGGCACTGAAGGAAATGATCGTGCTCAATGGGCATCTTCAGGAACGGCTTGATGCGCTTACCGCACCACGTCGCGCGGCACGATAGGAGGACGGCAATGGGTATGATGCACTTTGACGAGGAAGCGAAAGCCGAGTTGCACTCAGAAGCCGTGAAGTTGATTGCCCGCTATGACAGCCCGCTTGAGACCGTAAAGGCGCTGATGGCCTATAACTGCGAGCTTGAGACCCAGATACTCGCCATAGCCCACCGGCATCCGGGGATCGTTTCAATCGGCTACGATCCTACTCCGCCTGTGCTGGGGTGACCGCTTGTGATTGGCGGCGATAATCGAGCCGCTCTTCACTCCGCCGGCTCCACCAGCGACACCCCATTCAACCCCGCCACAATATCCGACAGCGCCGGCACGAACTTCTCGCCGTGGCCTGTCGTGACGGCAGTGGCAAAGCCATTGCGCACCGCCGCGCCGATGGGATTGGCGATGCCGGCTGCTTGCGCGAAGGAGGCGAGGTAGGTCATGTCCTTCAGCGCGTTGGCGATGGCGAAGCGCTGGGCGTTTTCGTTGCGGTTGAGGACGAAATCGAAGAAGGCCTGGTAGAAGCCGCAATCCATGCGGCTGCCGGAGATGACGCTGTTGAAGACCTGCGGCGTCAGCCCGGCTTTGGTGCCGAGGCTCAGCGCTTCCGAGTAGATCGCGGAATAGCCCATCGAGACGAAATTGTTGAGCAGCTTCATGGTGTGGCCGCTGCCGGTCGGGCCGGTGTGGACGACACGCGCGGCGAAGGCCTCGAGCACCGGCCGGGCGCGGGCGACGATTTCGGCCGCACCGCCGACCATGACGTCGAGCTTGCCCTCGGTGGCTTCCTTGGGCGTGCGCGCCAGCGGCGCGTCGATCAGCGTCATGCCCTGCTCCGCGAGGTCGGCGGCAAGCGCTGTCGTCGATGACGGGTTGGAGGTCGAGCAGTCGATGATCAGCAACGGCTTAGCTGCCGCAGCAAGGCCATCCTGGCCTTTGACCAGCGCTTCGACCTCGTGCGAGCCGGTGACGCACAGGATGACGATGTCGCTCGCGGTGGCGAGCGCGCGCGGGCTTGGCGCTTCGGTGGCGCCGGCGGCGATCAGCCGGTCGGCGGCGGTGCGGCTGCGGTGGACATGCACCGTCAGCGGCCAGCCCTTGCGCAGCAGATTGTCGGCCATGCCGGCGCCCATGCTGCCCAGGCCGATGAAACCGATGCGTTCTTTCATGCAATCCTCCTATGGCCCGTGCCAACGGGCCGAACTTTCGTCACCTTGCGGCGGGCACCCGTCGATGCAATTCTTTGAATAAGATTCGGCCTTCGAACAAGAATCGAACCGGAGTGCCACCGATGGCGGACCCCATGACTTTCGACGCCATTCCGCAGGCGCCCAACCTGCGGACGGGTCTGGTCAACACGCTGATTGCGCAGATCGAATCCGGTGACCTTGCACCGGGGCAGCGGCTGCCGACCGAGCAGGAGATTGTTGCTGCCACAGGCGTCAGCCGCACCGTGGTGCGCGAGGCGCTGGCGGCGCTGCGTGCGCGCGGGCTGATTACCACGCGCCAGGGGCTCGGCGCCTTCGTCGCCAAGGATCCGCCGCCGAAGATTTTTTCCGTGCTGCCCGACGATCTCGAATCGATCGACGAGGTGCTGCGCGTGCTCGAACTGCGCATGGGCATCGAGGTGGAGGCGACCGGTCTCGCCGCCGAACGCCGCAGCGAGGCGGCGCTTCAACAGATGAGCGCTCGGCTCGACGCGCTGGAGGCGGCGGTGCGTGCCGGCGGCTCCGGCTCGGAAGAGGATTTCGGCTTCCACCGCGCCATTCTCGCCGCGACGCAGAACCCGAATTTCACCCGGCTGTTCGACACGTTCGGCAGCGCCATGGTCCCGCGCCATTGGACGCGGCTCGACCGGATGACGGAGGCCGAGCGGGAAAAATATCTCGACCGCATGCAGCGCGAGCACCGCGCCATTCTCGGGGCCATCGAAGCCAGGGACGTCAACGCCGCGCGCCGCGCCATGCGCAGCCATCTGACCAAAAGCTATGCCCGCTTCGAGGATCTGCGCGACAAGGCTGTTCACGATTAGGAGCCGACCACGGTTGACGGACTGCTCATCCGGCGACCCCGCCGAGATAAAGTTCGCGCATCGACGACATGTTCCTCCCGGCTCCAAATTGTTGCAATCTTGCCGGGTTGTCATACAACCCTGTAGTCTGGTAAATCCCAGGAAGAGGGATGTCAATCGCGTTGCCATGCGGTATGAGGCTCCCGAAATCAGAACCGTCATCAAAGCCGCAAGTCAGGAAGCAAAATGCAGTCACGGAAGTTTGGCCGTACCGGCAGATCAGTCAGCGAGATCGGCTTCGGCGCCTGGGCGATCGGCGCCGCCTGGGGCGAGGTCAATGACGACGATGCGGTCGCCGCCCTGCATACCGCGCTTGATGCCGGCGTCAGCTTCCTCGACACCGCCGACGTCTATGGCGACGGCCGTTCGGAAAAGCTGATCGCACGGGTGATGAAGGAACGCGGTGGCGCGCGCCCGTTCATCGCCACCAAGGCCGGACGGCGGCTGCCGAAGCAGACGGTCGAGGGCTACAGCGTCGAGAACCTCATCGGCTGGATCGACCGCAGCCTGAAATACCTCGAGACCGACACGCTCGACCTGGTGCAGCTGCATTGCCCGCCGACCGATCTCTATTACCACCCGGAAGTGTTCGAGCGTCTCGACAAGCTCACCGAGCAGGGCAAGATCCGCAATTACGGCGTCAGCGTCGAGCGTGTCGAAGAGGCGCTGAAGGCGATGCAATATCCCGGCGTCGTCAGCGTGCAGATCATCTTCAACGCCTTCCGCCAGCGCCCGGCCGAGCTGTTCTTCGCTGAGGCGAAAAAGAACGATGTCGCCGTGATCGCCCGCGTGCCGCTGGCCAGCGGCCTGCTGTCCGGCAAGTTCAGGACGGACACCAAGTTCGAGAGCACCGATCATCGCCTGTTCAACAGGAATGGCGAAGCCTTCGATGTCGGCGAGACGTTTTCGGGCGTGCCCTATGAGGTCGGCCTGGCGGCGGTCGAGAAGGTGCGGCCGCTGGTGTCAGGCGACACCACCATGGCGAAATTCGCTCTGCGCTGGATCCTGATGTTCGACGCTGTGACGGTCGTCATCCCCGGCGCCCGCAATCCGGCGCAGGCGGTTTCCAATGCGGAAGCGGCGGAGCTTGCGCCGTTGTCCTCCGAGTTGATGGCCAAGGTGAAGGCGGTCTATGATGAGAACATCAAGCCCTACGTGCATCAGCGCTGGTAACCCGGCGCCTGCCGGCCTCGACCGGCTAACTGACAAGAGGTCAGCCGGGCCAAATTGCGCTGGTCCGTCACAAGCCGTGCAGCGGATCCTGTGATCCACCGGGGTCATTTAATCGGCCGCGCCGCTTGTTATTGTGCAGTGCAGCAACGATATTCCTGCGTGTGCGTTGTGTGCACGAGTCTGCCCATTCCGGCGCGCAAGGATACCGATTTGCGAGACATATCCGATACGATCGCCCGGCTGAGCGCGATGCGCGGCCGGCCAGCCGGTGCAGGACAGAGCAAGGACGATCACCTGTCCGAGATGACAGGGTTCGGGTCCAATCCCGGCGCCTTGCGCGCGCGGTTTTATCTCCCTGAAAACCTGCCGAAGCAGGCAGCGCTGGTCGTGGTGCTGCATGGCTGTACCCAGAATGCAGCCGCTTACGATCATGGTTCCGGCTGGACCGAACTTGCTGCCGAGCAGGGTTTTGCCGTGCTTCTCCCCGAGCAGCAGCGCGCCAACAACGCCAATCTTTGCTTCAACTGGTTCGTGCCGGGCGATGTAAGCCGCGACAGCGGCGAGGCACTGTCCATCCGCCAGATGATCGAGGCGGCGGTGGTCACCCACGGTCTCGACCGCAAGCGGATATTCGTCACCGGTCTTTCCGCCGGCGGCGCCATGGCGGCGGTGATGCTGGCGACCTACCCGGACGTGTTTGCCGGTGGCGCGATCATTGCCGGGCTTGCCTATGGCAGCGCCTCGACCATCCCCGAAGCCTTCGACCGCATGCGTGGCCATGGCGGACCGTCCAGAAGCGACCTGCAGCGTCTGTTGCGGGAAGCTTCGCCGCACAAGGGGCCGTGGCCGAGGATTTCGGTCTGGCAGGGCTCGGCCGATACGACCGTGGTGCCTTCCAATGCCGACGCGGTGCTGGCGCAATGGCAGGGCGTGCACGGCCTCGCTCAAGCGCCGACACGCACGGAAAAGGTCGACGGTCAGAGCCGAAAAGTCTGGTGCGATGGCAAAGGCCGCGACGTGGTCGAGGCATACAGCATTGCCGGCATGGGCCATGGCACGCCATTGCAGGCGAGCGGCGACAATGCTCTCGGCAAAGCAGGGCCGTTCATGCTGGATGTCGGGATTTCCTCGACGCGCCACATCGCCCGTTTCTGGGGGCTGACGAAGCCAGACGTACGACGCGCGGCGAAAGCCGAGGCCGCTTCAGGCACTGCATTGCAGCCTTTCTCGCCGAAGGAAAAACCGCGAGCCGTCCGTGTCGATCCGCCCCCGGAGCCTGTCAATCCGCCAGGCGGTCCGGCGGGCGGGATTACCAAGGTCATCGAGGACGCGCTCAGGGCAGCGGGATTGATGCGCTGAGGCGGAGGCTCGCCCCCGCACACGCCCAAAAGACAAGGGCAAGCACCAGCATCATTATCGCAGCAGGCCTTCGTCCTCGAACGCATCCCAGCCCTTCAATCCGGGCGGCGGGCCGTCCGTGTTCCGGGCCTTCCTCGCAGTGCGTGCCTGCCCGGTGCCTTTTACCGCGCGCGTCAACGCGGCCTTGCCCGCGCCGCGCCGCCTGTTCTCGGCGACCGCCTGGACATCCTGCTCTCTCCAGACTGTTGCCAAATCGCGGTCCAGGACGTCCTCGATGTGGCGCGGGTCGAAAACGTGGAAGGTGACAGACTTTGATCGCCCACGCATCTTGACGGTGCGTGTGCCGGTGCTTTGCAGCCGACCGTCCTTGAGCCATTTGTGGCGCTCGCGCGAAGAGATCGTAAGGATATCCTCGACCTCGCGTGGAAGCACAGGCAGCGCTTCCACTCCCTCCAGTGTTTTGGAGATATTGGCAGAGGCGGCCTTGAACGCTTCCGCTTCGGATTTCGACATTCGCAATGCGATGCGGCCCGTCTCGGCCTTGACGTGCTTCCTGACTGCCCATGGCAGGCGGGCTCTGACTTCACGTTCGATGCCCTTGGAGCGCACGGCGGACCCGAGTGTCGCTGACGGCGACAACGGCCATTCGGCAATCAGTTGCGGGGACGGGCTCATGCTTTCCTGGGGCTGGTTTCGCTGGTTCGATGCTAACACGGCAAGAGCCGGTCAAGCCAAGGCAACAGCGAAAAGGGGCAGGTCCGGTGAGAACCCGCCCCCTTACGGCCGAATCTGAAGTCGCTTGCAGCGCGCCGACAGCACCCTCGGCCCCGGGGGCGGGCGGCGGGGGGGGGGGGGGGGGGGGGTGGGGTGGGGGGGGGGGGGGGTTGGGGGGGGGGGGGGGGGGGGGGGGGGGGGGGGGGGGGGGGGGGGGGGG